>DATBWZ010000100.1:0-18279 GCA_036514535.1 bacterium | reverse complement strand
TTGTTTTTAACTCAACAAAAGTTAAGTTTTTTTACACAATTCCCAGTAAGATTTATTTTTCGCTTATATTTTAGTATATTAATTAAAGTTCAAAATTCAACAGATATAAACAATATCAACACCTCTATTCTTTTTTAAGATTGTATTTCTTTATTTTCTTGTACAATGTCACCCTGTCAATGCCGAGTATCCCAGCTGACTTGAGAATATTCCATTTATTTTCATTCAGTACTACGCGGATCTGCTCTCTCGCCACATCCTGAAGCGATTTGCCGCCATTAAATAATGCCCTTTTGACATAAGGAATGCTTATGTCGGACTCAAGTATTATTTCTCCTTTTGTCACAACCATCGCTCTTTCAATCACATTTTTCAATTCCCTTGCATTGCCCGGCCAGTCATAATCCATTAACATTTTCATCGCTCCTTCGCTTATTGTTTTTATATTCTTTTCCATTTCCATGTTGAATTTTTCTATGAAATCTTCAACAAGGAGCGGTATGTCCTCTTTTCGCTCCCTTAACGGCGGGATATAGATAGAAATTACATTTAACCTGTAATACAGATCATCCCTGAATTTCTCCTCTGCTATAGCTTTTTTAAGGTCCTTATTTGTTGCTGATATAATTCGCGCGGTTATTTTTATCAATCCTGAACCGCCCACCCGCCGGAATTCCCTCTGTTCAAGAACCCTCAGGAGATCCAATTGAAGTTTCAGGCTTACATCGCCTATTTCATCAAGGAACAGGGTTCCATTCTCTGCAAGTTCAAACTTCCCTTTTCTCATAGCATCAGCGCCTGTAAATGCCCCTTTTTCGTATCCCAATAATTCGCTCTCAAGAAGCGTCTCGCTTAGCGCAGCGCAGGACACGGACACAAATGGCCACCCCACCCTCGGGCTTTCCTCGTGAATTGCCCGCACAAGCACTTCTTTGCCGGTTCCGCTTTCACCCTGTACCAGCACCATAGAACTGCTTTTTGCGATAGTCTTAACGAGTTCAAATATTTCCTGCATTTTATGATTTTTGCTAACCATATCATGAAGCCGGTACTGTTTCTTTAATTCCTTCCGCAGATATATATTCTCCTTAACAAGTCTTTCGTGGTCTATTATCTTTTTTATCGTGATGGAAAGGTCCTCAGGATTAAATGGCTTTACAAGATAATCGGCTGCTCCTTTTTTCATAGCATTCACGGCAGTGTCAACAGTTGCATAAGCAGTAATAATAATTACAGGAAGATCCGGTTTTACCTTCTTAACTTCTTCCATAACCTGAATTCCGTCCATCCCGGGCATCTTGAGGTCAACAAGCAACACAGACCATTCCCTCGAATAGATTCGTTCTATAGCCTTTGTCCCGTTACCAACAGCCTCTACCTCATACCCGTCCTCCATCAACCAGCTTTTTAAAGAATCTCTGACTATTTCTTCATCATCAACTATCAATATATTTACTCTTTTGTCCATGTTAATACCCTCCTGTTTATTTTGAAGATAAAGCGAGTGTGCAATCATTACAAAAGACCTTGCCTTTTCTATCAATATCCCTCACTGTATTTGACAGATACATAGCACAGTCAATCGAGGAGCAGTGAACCAGGCCAAAGGTATGCCCCAATTCGTGAAGACTTTCTTTATGCAGCCGCTCATATAAAACATTCGTGTCGGGACGAAGATGATAGTATTCCTGACGCAATCTTGTCAGGGAAACGATTGCTGCAATACCGTCAAGCTGAGCCTCTCCGAAAACAAAGGTTAAAATCGGAATAAAGATGTCTTTGTCTATAACTGCCAGTATCTTTTCTGCATCACACGGTATTTCTTTTATAATCTCTTTAAGGATTTTTGTAGAGTAGCACTGGTTTCTGATTAAATCAAAACTTGCATCAGGTATCGCCATGTTATCCATCCCCCCAACAGGCAAACTAATATATTCGCTTATATCCTTTTTAAGCCAATCAATAATATTTTTATCCACTTTGCCCACAGGTCTGATGTAGATGACACCTTTTATTTTTCCTTACCTCCTTCACCCTTCGGAAGCATAATTTTCACCACTGTTCCTTCCCCTGTTTTGGATTTCACATCTATTTTGCCGTTGTGCTTACTAATAATTCCATAGACAACCGAAAGACCCAGTCCGGTTCCCTTTAATTTTGTGGTAAAAAACGGGTCAAAAATTTTAGGCAGATTTTCGGGCAGGATTCCGACCCCAGTATCACGAAACTCCACAACAACACTATCATCAGCATTATTGTAAAATGACTTAATAGAAAGCACCCCGCCTTTTTCCATTGCTTCAAGGGCATTAAACATTATATTCAAAACCACCTGTTTTATCTGTGACGAATCTGCCATTATTTCAGGGACAGATCCTAAGTTTTTTTCAGTTTTAATGTTATAAATATTTAACTGGTTGTTGAGCAATTCCAGAGCCTCTTCAAGTATTATGTTAATATTATTTTTTTTCTTGCTTGGCTCCTTAGGCCGTGCGAAATCAAGCAGGCTTCTGACTATTCCGCTCGTTCTTTCCACTTCCTTTCCCATTGTGGCGAGAAATTCTTTGAATTTTTTAATATCCGCCGGATTACCGTCCCAAGCCTCAATCCTTCTCTCCATCAATTTTATATATGTAAATACTCCGGTTAACGGATTGTTAATCTCATGGGCAACGCTTGCCGCAATCTTGCCAAGCGCAGACAGTTTTTCTGAATGAAAAAGCTGTGACTGGGTTTCCTTTAATTCAGCCGTTCTCTCTTCAACTTTTTTCTCAAGATTTTTGATCCATCCTTGTATTTCCTCATTTGCATTCTTAAGATTCTGCGTCATCTTATTGAAAGAATGCGACAGATAACCTATCTCATCACCCGAAGACACCGGGATGACATGCCCAAGATTGCCCTCGGAAATCCGCATTGTGCTATAGACAAGTTCTCTTACCGGTTTGTCCACAAATATAAGTATGATTAATCCTATAATTGAGGAAATTATAACAATACAGAGTAGAGTGTAAAACATAATCTGGTTGCGCGATAACTTTATCTCCGCATCTACATCAACAAGAGACATAACAATATCAATGACCCCTAAAACCTTCTGCTCCTGCGAATGGGAATGACAAGCAGCGGAGAAACATTCCTTCTCGTTATATATTGGATTAATCATCCCAAGGATTCTGTACTCATTCTCTGATTTGAATATCCTTCCCCTTTCACTAGTCTCCAGCCTTTCAAGCGGTTTAGTTTCAGAATGGCAGGCATAGCATGCTTCCGCTTTTTTGTTTACCATTTTGCCGAGCTCGCTTTTATCTGTGGAAAAAATGATTTTACCCTCACTGCTGTAGATTCTTACCCTTTCTATACCTTCCTGCTCCCCTATTGTATCCATTATCATATAAGCTTTCTCTTTTCTGTTCTCTATCATGTCAAACTTGATGGATTTTTTTATGGTTTCACTGAGCTCAGAAGCAAACCTTAAAATCATTTCATTCAGGTGCGATTCCTGTATGGTCAGACTCAGATATGCATATATGGCATTTACAACAAAGACAGTTATCCCCACACTCAGAATAATCTTAACACCTAAGCTGTTATACCACTTCACATTTCCCCCCTATTTAGAATGTTGCAAAATTTATACCAGTAAACATTATTTAAAAAATCCATTTAATTCTAATAAGTAATACTGTAAAAATGGGTTACTTTACTCATAGTAGGTCATATGCCCACGCTATCAAAAAAATTTAAAGTGAAATAGTATCTGCTAACAATAAGTATCTGTTTGATTTTTTTGCATTTTTTTTATAACAGAACGCACTATTAAACGGTATAATTTTTGCATAATTTAAAATTCTGATGATTAATTCAACAACTATTTTCTATATACTAACATTCTTACTTTTTTCCCTTAATAATACGGTTAATTCTTTTTCCTCAAACGAATGTCTGTCCTGCCATGAAGACAAGGGAATGGGCAGCCTCTTTGTTGATGAAAAGGAATTAAAGGGATCCAGGCATGCTGATTTGGGCTGCGTTGATTGTCACAGTGATATAAGCGGCCTGCCGCATCCTGAAAAACTCAGCCCGGTATCATGCAAAAACTGTCACGATTCCGTATTTGAATCATACAAAAAGTCTATCCACGGCATGGAAAAAGAAAAAGGAGATAGATTTGTCGCTTCATGCAGGAACTGCCATGGCACACACAATATAAGGTCTTCAAAAGATACTGAATCATCTACATATGCCGCAAACATTCCGCTTACATGCGCCAAATGTCATGAAGAAGACAAAGTTGTAAGGGAAAAGGGCATTCCTATAAACAAGCCATACAAATTCTATTCCGAAAGCATTCATGGCAGGGCTGTAATTGAAAAAAAATCAAATATGTCGCCCAATTGTTCCACATGTCACGGAGCACACGATATCTATAGATCAAATGACCCTCAATCAAAAAGCAACAAGAACAATATACCTAAACTCTGCGGAAAGTGCCATTATGGAATATATCAGGCTTACATAGAGAGCATACACGGCACTGCATTCACAAAAGGAGCTCAGGATTCGCCGGTATGCACTACCTGTCATGGAGAGCACGAAATCCAGGCGCCCAAAGAACCTGCCTCATTCGTTTATTCTGCCAACATCTCAAAGACCACCTGTCCTCAGTGCCATAATGCAGAACGGATAATAAGAAAATACGGGCTGCCTTCGGACAGGATAGCATCCTATCTTGACAGTTACCACGGACTTGCGGACCAGTTCGGGGATACTACTGTCGCAAACTGTGCTTCTTGTCACGGAATACATAACATTTATCCAAGTACAAACAACAGATCTCTTACACATCCTGATAACCTTGTCAAAACCTGCGGCAAATGTCATCCGGGGGCAACAGCAAACTTCTCAAAGGGCATGATTCACGGAACTATTGTAAAATCAAAGCAATTACCTGAACTTATAAAATATTATATCCGGCTGTTCTATCTGATAATTATACCGATTACCATACTCGGGATGCTTCTGCACAACATCCTTGACTACGCCTACCGGCTCAGGCTGAAATACCGTCAGCAACGGGAAGAAGGCGGCTACGAGAGGATGGGGTTCTCCGCCCGCATTCAACACATAGTTATGCTTACAAGTTTTATCATCCTTGTAATAAGCGGGTTTGCGTTGAGACTAAAATTAAATTTCGTGTTTTTATCAGGGGAGATGAACACCTTGCTGAGAGGAACTATACACAGAAGTGCAGCGGTTATTTTTATTGCCATATCCTGTTATCATATAATTTATCTGTTTGGCAAACAGAGAAGGAGCATCTTGTTTAACATGATGCCTGCAGTAAAAGACATTCGGGATATCGCATCAGCGATTGGTGTATATTTGGGAATAAGCAAGGAATTCCCAAAGTTTGGCAAATACAGTTATATAGAAAAGTCTGAATATCTGGCAATCATCTGGGGTTCAATTATAATGATTGCAACCGGGCTTGTTTTATGGTTTGAGGGATTTTTCATGAAGTATATACCAAAGTGGGGACTTGATGTTGCGGACATAATTCACTACTATGAAGCAATCCTTGCGACGCTTGCCATCATAGTCTGGCATTTTTATCATGTGCACATCAAACCAGGAGCATCGCATACGAATCTGTCCTGGCTGACAGGCAAACTTACAGAAGAAGAGATGGAGGAGGAGCATCCGCTTGAACTTGAAGAGAAAGAATAACTTAATATATTCTTTATTTCTCCTGGCGTTTCTCTATCCAATAAATCTCGCCGCAGACACTATTGCATGCATGAAATGCCATGGAGAAAAAAAAGAGGAGAATATAAAGGCGCTTGAATTCTCTGTTCACAAAAGCCTAAATTGCATTCAGTGTCACGGCAAGCTGGAATATCCCCACAATAATGTTCAGCCCGCGGGATGCAGCGAATGTCACAGCGCGGAATTTAATGAATACTCAACAAGCAGCCATGGAATCAGAGTGTCTTCCGGAGCCAGCGACGCACCTGACTGCATAGCATGCCATGGCAAGCATGATATTAAAAAAATCAATAAATTAAGCATACCCGCGCGCTGTTTCAGCTGTCATACGGATTCAGAACTTGAGGAAAAATATAAACTTCCTGGCGTTGAATTTATAAAGGCATACACATTCAGCATTCACGGCAAGGCAACATCCATAATGGGGCTTATAAATGCGCCGGTATGCAGCGACTGTCATTCAGCTCATGCGGTTCTGCCGCCTGATAATCCATCCTCAAAAATTAACAAGGCAAACATCCCAAACCTCTGCGGGAAATGTCATACAAACGAGAAGATAGAGTATATGGAGAGCGTGCATGGTTCCGGAATGCAGAAAAACATTAGTGAATCGCCTGTCTGCACCAACTGTCACGGGGAGCATACAATATATGTGGTAACCGACCCCAACTCAAACGTATCCCCAAAAAATCTGCCAAAAACCTGCTCTAATTGCCATGACAGAGTCTTATTTGTGGAAAAATTCGGGTTTAAAACAAAACGAATGACAACATACATGAATACATTTCACGGTGTTGCCAATGTATACGGCGATACCACAGTTGCAAACTGCGCATCATGTCATGGATACCACAGCATTTTGCCATCAACCGACCCGCGTTCCAATACTCATCCCGACAACATCCCAAAAACATGCGGGAAGTGCCATCCAAATGCAGGGATTAATTTTGCAAAAGGACAGATACATGTTGAAGCCACGCCCGAAGTCTCAAAAGCAGTATACTTTATAAGAACATTTTACAAATGGTTTATAGGTATACTCTGTGTTCTGTTCATCATACACATCATGACAGATTATTCCGGTCACAGGCGGCGAAAAAAATCCTTTGCAAAGGAGATAAAAATAGATGAAGATGAAAAATCATGACAGCATAAATGAGGGATTTGTGGATCGTATGAGTCTGAACTTCAGGATTCAGCACATGGTGCTGTTTTTATCTCTTATAATCCTGGCGCTGACTGGACTGGCGCTCTATTTCCACGGGTCGTGGCTGGGCAATCTGCTTATTAAAATAGAGGGTGGACTTGAATCAAGGGGGCAGATCCACAGGGTCTCAGCAATCGTTTTGATCTTTCTAAGCCTTTATCATATTCTGCATATTCTTTTTACCGAACACGGGCATTCTGAATTCATGAAAATAATTCCCGGAGTACATGACTTTAGGGATTCTATTCAGGACATACTCTATTCTTTGTCATTGACCAATCTGCCAGCAGAGACCGAAAAATACGGATACAGGGAAAAATTCCAGTACTGGGGGGTTGCGGGAGGAGCATTCGTAATGACTATAAGCGGATTTGCCTTATGGTTCAAGGATGCATCCATGTCAATATTCCCGAAATGGCTGATCGATACATTCTTCGTTCTTCATGGTAGAGCGGGCTTGCTTATATTCTTCCTGCTCTTTTTATGGCATATATACGATATGCATCTGTCGCCGCCCAACTTTCCCATGGACTGGTCATGGTTGAATGGAAAAATTAGCCTTGAAAAACTCAAGAAAACCCATTACAAAGAATATCAAAGGATTACCGGTGAAAAATAAATTCCATCTGATTATAGCTATCTCAATTTTATCTGTATTTCCTCTGTCTTCCATTGCAGGGGCGACAATTGCCATTCAGAAGTGCATGCTATGTCATGGCAAACCCGGCTTCAAAAAGGTGGAAGAAACGGGAAAGGTGAAGGAACTTTATGTTAATCTTTCAACCATTGAAAAATCTGTTCATAAAAAGAAAACCTGCACTGACTGCCACGCTGATGTTGTGGAAATACCCCATAAGCAGATACCGCAAAAAGTGAAATGTATAAGATGTCACTTCAAGGGCAACCCGGATGGAGCGCCCCAATCCGATAAATACCTTGAATATCAGGAGAGTATACATGGCAGGGCAGTTAAATCAGGTAATCGCAAAGCGCCGATCTGCCAGGACTGTCATGGCAACCATGACAGTAAGCATACAAAGGATGTTCTGTCCAAAGTGCACAAATCCAATGTAGCAAAAACATGCGGCGGGTGTCATATTGACATTTACGCTCAATATATAACGAGCATTCACGGCAAGGCACTCCTGCTTGAGCATAGAATCGAGGCGCCAAACTGCACTGATTGCCATGGCGAACATAAAATTCTGGAGCACACGGATCCAAAGTCAATGGTTAACCCCGTTAACATAGTAAAGACATGCTCCCACTGTCACAACTCTGTTGAAATCGTCGGCAAGTATGGCATAGAAACATCGCAGGTATCCACATACGAACACAGTTTCCACGGAATTGCGGTAAAGTTCGGGTCAAAAACTGTTGCTAATTGTGCATCTTGTCACGGGAAACATAATATTGCGCCGTCAGAAGACCCGTCATCGCCGGTAAATATTAAAAATATTCCATCCACATGTGGCCAACCCAACTGTCATCCGGGGGCAAATATAAACTATGCAAAGGGAAAGATGCATGTAAATCCAAAAAGCAAACAGTCAGGCATAATATATTATGTGGCTTTCTTTTTTAAATATTTAACGCTTCTCACAATCATTGCGCTTATTGCTCATATTATTCTTGATTTAAACAGGAGATCAAAAGAATGGCGGGAACAGAAGAAGAAAATATAAAAAAAGAGTCTGCGCTGGCAGTTGAAGCAGGCAGAAATGAACTTATTGCTGAACAGCTTAAAAATGATGTGATTTCAGAAATTCAGGCCAAACTGAAGAAAAGCAAAACAGAGATTCCGGCGGAGACCAAAGAAAAGATCCTTCAGTCCACGGTAAACCGCTTAAATCAAATCCTTCCCAGGAAGATCGGAAGACTGAAGCAGGAATTGGTGGATGAAGCCATAAGAGCCGCAGCTAAATCTCAAAAGGAAATTGCCGAAATAGCAAAGAAAGAGGAAAAAACAGCAGAGGAAACCTTTCTGCGATTCAATATACATTTTAGGATCCAGCACATGATGTTGTTCTCAAGCGTTATACTATTGATACTGACAGGATTGCCTTTAAAATTTCCGGCGTTTTCACCATTCGCCTTTCTCGTGGATCTATTCGGCGGAATTGAAAGCAGCAGATTTTTTCATAGATTCGCAGCTGTTATTCTTATCTTATTCATGGTATATCACACGCTGTATACGATTCTTCACAGGGACGGAAGAAGGGACTTTTTGCTGCTCCTGCCAATGCCAAAAGATATAAAAGATGTAATCTGGAACCTGAAATATTTCTTCGGACTGAGTGATGATAGACCAAAATTCGGAAGATTTTCCTATGTTGAAAAATTTGATTATTGGGCTGTTTACTGGGGATGCGTAATAATGATCGGATCAGGAGCGCTTTTGTGGTTTCAGGATATTTCCCTTATGTTTTTGCCAAAATTTGCCCTTGATGCCTCAAAGGAAGCCCATAGTGATGAAGCAGTATTGGCAACCCTCGCTATTGTAATCTGGCATTTCTACAATGTACATTTCAATCCGGATAAATTTCCCGGTAGTCTTCTATGGCTCCATGGCAGAATACCAAAAGATGAGATGATGGAAGAGCACCCCCTTGAATATGCCGAACTGATGAAACAGAAAGAAAACCAGCATCAGGTTGAGAAGAGCAATGACACAGAAAATACATAGAATACTGATTGACAGAATAACCGCATGGTGGCATATAAGGTCAAACACCTTCAGGTCGCTGGTCATTGCAACAGTAATTCTTGTCGGCGGATTAATAACAGTCAATATCGCATTTTTTGCCGGGTCTTTCTTCCCACGCTCGTGTAATATCTGTCATATAATGAAACCATATTATGAAAACTGGAAAACATCCTCACACCAAGATACAACCTGCATTAAATGCCATCCGTACAGATTCGGATTTATAAGTACTGCAATCCTGAAATATTTTACAGGCACCTACAATCCAAAACCTCATGCTATCGTAAATGACAATTCCTGCATGAAACAGGGCTGTCATTCCGGGTATTTAGACAATGGTAAAGTAGCATTCAAAGGATCTATATCATTTGACCATAAAAGCCACATAGAAAAAACCAAAAGGGGTGAACAGCTGAGATGCGCCTCATGCCATTCGCAGATCGTGCAGGGCAATCATCTCTCTGTCACGGAAAAGGTCTGTTTCCTGTGCCACTTCAAGGGTGCTGAAAAGGGGCAATCTGTAACAGGCTGTCCATCCTGTCATGGCACGCCAACAAAGATTGTTGAACACGAGGGTTTTTCCTTCTCTCACGAATCTTATCTGAGAATAGGTGTTCCATGCAATCAATGCCATACTGAGGTAGCATCCGGGAATGGAAGCGTCCCTAAGGAAAAATGTCATTCGTGCCATGTGGAGAAGGATAAAAATTCTCTAACATTTCAAGAATTACATAAGGTCCACGTAACAAAAAGAGAGATTTATTGTTTTGATTGCCATACCGAGATTAACCATGGAAGCATACGCCTTACCCAACCATTTGAAGTCCAATGCAAGTCTTGCCACGAACTTAAGCACTCCCCGCAGAAAGAGCTTTACATGGGCGTCAGCGGAAAGGGCGTTGCAGATACGCCCAGCAGGATGTTCGCCGCACAGGTAAGTTGCGACGGCTGTCACACCCATTCGGCAACAAAAAAGACTACAGAACAATCAAGATTAACCGGGGTAAGAAAAACCTGCGTAAATTGCCACGGCAAAGGGTATGATCTTATGCTTGATGACTGGGTCAGAGAAATAAATAGTTCTCTCAACTTTGTTTATCCTTACATTAAAGAGGCTGAACTCCTGAAAGGCAGGATAAACCTGAAAAATAAAAAACACGAGGGAACAAAGGGACTCTTTGAGGATGCTATATTCAACTACAATCTTGTAAAAAATGGAAAGGGTGTCCACAATGTGGAATATTCGGTAAAATTACTTTCATCAGCCCTTGACCAGGTTGAGATTGCAAAAAAGGCTCTCAAACAGAGTACGGCCCACATTTCCAGACCAGAAATTCTAAGGGGACAGGATAGCTATTGCTCAAGGTTGTGTCACACCCGTATCGGTCTTCCAGAGAAAAAGGTCTTTGAAGATATGCACATTGAATTCCCTCACAAACTCCATGCTGAGGATATGGGACTGGGCTGTGCAACCTGTCATTCTCCGGAAAAGCACAAAATGAGAATTATTACAAAAGAGGGCTGCATGAACTGCCATCACAGCGGGAAGAATCTCAACTGTGCGCAGTGCCATCCGTTTCAGGTTTCACTGTACCGTGGTAATTTAGCCCATAAAAAAATCAAGCCAGATCCGATGTTCTCGGGCGGAGTGTACTGTGATGGATGTCATAATCTGCAGGAAAAAACTCATACTGCTGAAACAATTAAAGGGAAATGCACCGAGTGCCATGATAAGAATTACGAAAAAATTCTTATTCAATGGGAGAAAGAACTGCTGAATGCCGAGACCATGCTTATTTTGAATATAAGTAAATTAAATGAACTGATAGACAGGAAAAAATTATTGGGGCAAGATCTGCCGGATAAGATCATTCAACTTCTCAAAAACGCAAATCTGATATTAAAGGCAACCGGTGAGGGCAAGGGAATCCATAATTACAATGAAAGTTTGAGGCTTTTAAAAGAGACAAACGAAGAGATAGAAAAACACTTTAAAATTCCCGGATAGGGCAAGTCCGCTTAAAATATTGTTCAAATAATCCCAACCAGAGAATATACTTGACATTGATTCAGCGTAGTAATATATTAAATTTCATTCTTGCTGCGGGGTGGAGCAGTCTGGTAGCTCGTCGGGCTCATAACCCGAAGGTCTCCGGTTCAAATCCGGACCCCGCTACCAAAAATTCTTTAATAAAAATTTAAAATTTTCTCTCTTTTCCAAACAGCGAAAACATCCCTGCTCTCTTTTTTGCAAGAAAAGCAAAGATTAAAATAGAAAGGAGAATATAAAAAATTGCGTAGATTAACCTGCTGGTTGAAGATACAAAATACAGCTGAGTTGCAAACAACAGAAAGAGAACCATAGCTTCCCGTATTGTAAATTTGAAATCGGCAAGGAGGACAATCGCAAACAACGATTGCGCCGAGGTCAGGAAAATCTCCTCCCTCTGTCTAAAATCCAGATGCATAACCCCGATATCCCCGAGGGAGAGAATGTACGCAAGAGGCAGCATACCCACAAGCAATGTCCACTGGTTAATCTTTGAAGAAATAAGCGTGGTGAAACTGCCCTGGGGGTTAACCTTTAGCGCAAACAAGATTGCTATTATAAATTCAGGAGATTCTGAAGCAAGTGGAGCAAGCCATTGCACCAGAATAAATTCTTCTATTTCAAAATGCCGCCCTACTTCCAATAGACCTTCAGCAAATGGCTCTGCCGCAACATAAATTGTATACCCGGCAAGGACAAAAAACAGGATTGTAGCTGTTCTTCTTGGTATTAAACTCCATAAACCGATTATCTCAGTGATCCCCTCAAGTTCCGGTTCAACCAAATGTGTTCTGGATACTTTATAAATATACACGACAAAAATTGTTATGAGAACAAGAGCATCAAACATAGATAGAGAACCCTTTATAGGAATGAGAAAGGAATAAACCGTCGCACAAAACAGAACCGATAAAGAAAGCCCATGATTTTTCTCAAGTATTATTTCATTTTTCTTCCTCTTAAGCCAATATGCAAAAAGTATAACAGGCCAGCCAAAACCAATAAGCAACCTGTTTGCACCAGTCATGTTTGCCGTTGCATAGGCCACATATTCGGGGTTTTTAGCTGCAGTCCATGCAAAATAAATGTCCACAGCATACTCCGGAAGAACTGCAATAACAGCAAGAAACGCAAAGGCAAGCGCTCCAGGAATATCAAGCATTGCGAGTTCAGCCCCCCAGGACAGTATAAATGCGGCAGCAAATACAGCCATCCCCGGCAGGAGCGCCTTGAGTGATATCGGGAGAACCACTCCGGAATGATGGGCAGCAATCCACGCAACGGAAATTAACACCATTGTACAGAGCAGGATCCAGTGTTTAAAGTTTTTAGCAACCATTAGACTTTTCGCAGTATAGCACAAGGTCTATGGTGGTCAAATAAATAATCACTTCGTTTAATACTTGACAATTATGCCCCGAAAAAATATTATCAAACAATGAGATTTTTCCCACGGGAAGAAAAATTCTTCGAATTTTTTGAAAATGCTGGCGAGAAAATTGAAAACGGCATTGTTGCCCTTATTGAACTGCTGGATAACTTTACCGATATTGAAACAAAAGTCCGTAAAATAAAGGATATTGAACACGAATCGGACAATATAACCCATAGCACTATTGAAAAACTGAATAAAACCTTTATAACTCCGTTTGACCGCGAGGATATTCATGAATTAATCACCAAAATGGATGATATCCTTGATTTTGTTGAAGCGGTTTCACAGAGAATATGGTTGTACAGGATAGAGAAACCCAATGAAGAAGTCAAGCAACTTGCATACACTCTTCTGAAAGCAGTAAAAGAATTAAGACTGGCAATAAAAGAACTCAAAAACTTAAAAAATTCCCAGATAATTCTCGCAAAGTGCATTGAAATAAACAGGTTAGAGAATGAGGGTGACCAGTTGCTTAGAAAGGCAATAGCAAACCTTTTCCTAAACACATCTGACCCGATAACCATAATAAAATTGAAAGAGATATACGAGACGATAGAGTTTTCTATTGACAGATGCGAGGACGTGGCAAATATTATTGAAGGCATAGTCTTGAAAAATGCCTGATCCGCATTTTATATTTATACTTTTTATTGTAGGAATAGCTCTTATATTTGATTTTTACAACGGCATGAACGATGCCGCAAACTCAATTGCAACTGTAGTCTCCACAAAAGTATTGACTCCTAAACTTGCTGTTGCCTGGGCAGCTTTTTTTAATTTTGTTGCCGCCTTTGGTTTTGGCGTAAAGGTAGCAACTACAATAGGCAAAGGAGTTATTGACCCTTTAATAGTAAATGAATATCTTATACTTTCAGCACTTATTGGAGCAATTTTGTGGACAGCCATCGCCACGCACATTGGCATGCCAATAAGCGTATCGCATTCCCTTGTTGGCGGCATGATTGGTGCTGCCATAGCAAAAACAGGAACAAGTGCAATTATCACAACAGGATTAAATAAAATTCTTTTATTTATTCTTCTTTCCCCTTTCTTAGGGTTTATTCTTGGGGTTACTTTTATGGTAATCACATTATGGATTGTCCATCGTCAAGCGCCAAGCAAGGTGGATAAGCACTTCAGAATACTCCAGTTGTTTTCGGCAGCTGGATATAGTCTCGGGCATGGGACTAATGACGCACAAAAAACAATGGGTATTATCGCCGTTTTACTATTTTCATCCGGCTATTTGGGCCAGAATTTTCATGTACCATTTTGGCTGGTTTTATTATGCCATTTTTTCATCGCCATGGGGACAATGATCGGAGGCTGGCGAGTAATAAAAACACTCGGATTAAATGTAACCAAACTTAAACCAATCGGAGGCTTCTGTGCAGAAACAGCCTCTGCTTTCACGTTGTTGTTCACTGCTTTGGCCGGAATCCCCGTAAGCACCACTCATACCATTACCGGAGCCATTATAGGAGTTGGATCAACAGTACGGTTGTCTGCGATCCGCTGGGGAATAGCGCGGAACATTATCATGGCATGGATCTTTACTATTCCATTTACTGCGTTGGCCGCATGGATTGTATACTATATATTAAAATTCACACTCTCGCTTTCCTGAAGAATTTTTTATTTTCTCTTAATGCCTGCAATAAAAAGAGAAAGCCCGAAAGGCATATTAATATATTTGAGAACGAACTTTTCGCTTGAAAAAATTGCTTCAAAAAGATTATTCAATGTTTTGTTCCTTAACAATCTCAAATCTGAGAGTTTTTCCGGTGATCCCGTTCTGATTTTTCTCCAAAGTTTAACGCACACAATAGGTGTAAAAAGAAATGTATTAAAATATGATGCCCTTTTAATCTCAAAACCTGCTTCCTGGGCTTTTTTGACAATAGATTTTTTCGTATACCTTCTTTTATGCTGATTTAACATGTCATGCGGCCCCCATAGAAATTTATAGGCAGGAACAGTGCAGACTAATAGTCCGCCCGGCTTGAGCAAACAATGTATATCCTTGAACATGCCAATATCGTCTTCAATGTGTTCAATGACATCAAAAATGGTCACAAGATCATATTGCGCGCCTGCTGGGAGAGCGTCAGGAAACGAGCCGGCAATAAGATTAACACCCCCAATATTCTTTTTTCTGCAATAATCAATTGCTATTTCCGATGAATCAAGCCCATCCACCATGCCATACCTGGAAAGGAGGGGCAGCATCACCCCTGTACCGCATCCAATATCAAGGATTTTCATGTTTCTGTCATGAAGGGATAATTCCCGGAAAATAAAATCTACAATCTTAATCCTTCCCTGAAACCACCAATGGCTCTCGCCCCACTCGCTTCCAAAATCGTGATACATTATTTCCTGCATAGGGGTTAATTATATTCTATCTCAGATTACATTTCAAATATCTGCCCCCCTATCCCTGCATTGTAGATTAACACTCGTTTCTATATTGCCAATGCCTGAAATTCGTGATAACATTTAAAAAATGAAAACACTTTGTCTTGACATAGGCACAAAAAGAATAGGTGTGGCAATCAGCGATGCACTGGGTATAACAGCGCAAAGGCTCAAAACCATTGAAAGAAAGAATATTAAGAACGATATTAAGGAGATAACCGAACTCTCAAATGGGAAAGGCGTCTCCATGGTGGTAATCGGCTTGCCCTTGAGTCTGAATGGTCATGAGAGTCCCATGGTAAAAATAGCGCGGGATTTTTCAAACAGGCTGAAATCTGCATGGAACATTCCGGTAGTGGAATGGGATGAGAGATTCTCCACATCAGCCGTAACAAAGGCAATGCTTGAGGGCGATCTTAGCAGGTCAAAGAGAAAGAAAATCGCCGACGAACTCGCTGCAGTTTATATCCTTCAGGGGTATCTGGATAGCAAAGATTCAAGAAGATGACTGATTTTCTCCAAAAAAGGATTTTCTTCTTTCTTTTTACCGGTATTTCTGCGGTTATCTTCTTGATTTTCACAGCATCCTTCGCCGCCTTTCTTATGAGACCGATCCACATAACACAACCAAGAACAATAGAAATCCAGACCGGCAAGCCATTTAATTCAATAGTGAAGCAATTATACGACAGTCAATTGATAACGGATCAGCAGAAATTTAAAATCCTCGCCGGGATCTTTAATGCATCCAAAAAGATCCGCGCAGGCGAGTATGAATTTAAAGGAGACATGAGCCCTTATAGCGTTCTAAAAATCCTTCTCAAGGGGATTATAAAACAGTATAGTATTGTAATTCCGGAAGGGTTTACTGTTAAGCAGATTTTTATGCTGCTATCAGCAAATGGAATCGGTAAAATGAAGAGATTTATAGAATTGGGAAATGATAATAATTTTTTAAAAGAAGCAAAACTGGAATCTAACGGACTGGAAGGCTATTTATTCCCAGACACATACATTTTTCACAAGAATATGAAAGAGGAAGAAATAATCCTTAAAATGGTCCAGAACTTTAACGAAAAAACAAAAAACTTAACAGCAGAAACTTCAAGATTAAATATGAACTTCAAGGAGATCGTAATTCTCGCTTCAATCATTCAAAAGGAAACTTTTCTAAACGAGGAAATGCCACTTGTTTCCGCTGTATTCCATAACAGAATAAATAAAAAAATTCCTTTGCAGGCAGACCCGACCGTTATCTATTCAATTCCTGACTTTACAGGAAACATACTTAAGCGCGATATGAAAATTAAATCTCCATACAATACATATATCTACCGCGGATTGCCTCCGGGCCCAATATCAAATCCCGGATTTAATGCTATAAACGCAGCGATGCATCCAGCGGATGCATCATATCTTTATTTTGTATCAAGAAATGACGGCACACATGAATTCTCAAAAACGCTGAAAGAGCACAACAGGTTTGTAGACATCTACCAAAAGAAGAGAAAAAAGACGCATTAGTTGCACAGGAATTTACTGGCTGAATTATAAAAGAAAAAGGAGGTTAAAATGGGGTTAACAATCTTTTTTGCAATTGCGGGATTAATTACTCTATGGGTGATTATTACCTATAATGGACTGATTTCGTTAAAAAATCAGGTGTTAAATGGCTGGAAGCAGATTGATGTGCAACTGAAAAGACGGCATGATCTCATCCCAAACCTTGTCAATTCTGTTAAGGGGGAGATGAAATTTGAAAAGGAAACCCTTGAAAAGGTAATCCAGGCAAGAAGCCAGGCTCTCGGAGCAACCGGCGTAGCAGATACTGCAAAAAAGGAGGACGTTCTCTCAAACGCCATTGGAAAACTGCTGGCTGTTGTAGAAAATTATCCGAACCTCAAAGCATCGGACAATGTCAAACAACTGATAGAAGAATTAACCAGCACCGAAAATAAGATCGGTTTTGCAAGGCAATTTTATAACGATATTGCTACAAAATTTAACATCAAGCAACAGGTTTTCCCTTCAAATATAATTGCCTCTTTTTTTAATTTTAAGAACGCTGAACTTTTTGAAATTACCGTCGCCAAAGAAAGGGAAACGCCAAGCGTTGATCTGAATACCTGACTCCGTGCTCCTGTCCAGGCTTTAGTAAATGGAAATGCCTCTAAATATCTATGAGCAGCAGGGAAAAAATACCAGGGCGACATGGCTTGTTATCCTGGTATTCATTATATTTTTTGCGTTGCTGGGATTGGGGCTTGATGTATTTTTTCTCGGATTTAACCCGCCAGACAACTATTTTCCATTTGCAACCCTTTTTGCAATAGGAGTAGCCGGGTTCAGCGCCTACATAAGTTACAAAGACGGTGCAAATCCGGTCATATCTGCCACCTATGCCCAGCCTGTTGATATTTCAAATTTTAAAGAAAAGCAATTTGACAATATTACGGAGGAAATGGCAATATCAGCAGGATTGCCCAAACCAGGGGCATATGTGATAGCCGATCCAGATCCAAATGCGTTTGCTGCAGGGACAGACCAGTCAAATTCGGTCATTGCCATAACCACCGGACTTCTTGATAAACTTAACCGGGAGGAACTACAGGCAGTGGTGGCACACGAAATAAGCCATATTAAAAATTACGATACAAGGCTTATGACAGTAATTGCGGCGCTTGTAGGAGGCA
>DATBWZ010000099.1:0-18083 GCA_036514535.1 bacterium | reverse complement strand
CATTGCTCATTCCAAGAAATGTGGAATGGGATATTTTATCCATCTGCTTTCTGAGCGCTTCATTCAATTCCCTGTTTGCATAACCGTGTATGTTGCACCATATTGATGAAACTCCATCCAGGTATTTTTTGCCATCCACATCATAAATATAATTGTCCTTTCCGTGCGATATAACCGGGAAATCCTCTTCCATCCATTCACTCATCTGCGTAAACGGATGCCAGACATGCTTTTTATCAATATCCCTGAGGAACTTTCCTGTTAATTTTTTTACCATTGAAAAACTCCTTCTCCATCGCAAGCAGAACAACCCTCAAGCACCTTGAAATGTGTTCCCCTGTATGTCCGGCAGTAACTGTCAACCTCAGCCTTGATGTCCCTTCCGGAACCGTCGGCGGCCTTATTCCCTGAATGAACACGCCTTCGTCAAAAAGATGCCCGCAGATAGTCATTGTCTTTTGCGCATCACCAATTATTATTGGATAAACAGGTATATTTTGTTCAGAAATATAACTTATGCCAACAGACCTCAATCCATTGCTTAAACACTCAATGTTCTTATGCAGCCGCTTTACAATTGCCGGATTATTCTCAATAATATCCATTGCCCTTATTGCGGACGCGCAGATTGCCGGCGGCAGGGCAGTGGTAAAAATAAAACTCCTTGCCCTGTTCGTAAGATAATCCCTCATTTGCCTGCTCACTGCCGCATAGGCGCCGAAGCATCCGAGAGCCTTTCCGAGGGTTCCCATCAGAATATCAATATCATTGTCTATTCCAAAAAACTCCCTGACACCCCTTCCTCTTTCCCCGAGCACGCCAGTAGAATGCGCTTCATCCACCATTACAAAGGCATTGTATCTCTCCCCCAATTTAATAATCTCCGGCAATGGGGCGATGTCTCCATCCATGCTGAATACTGCGTCTGTAACAATCAATTTCCTTCTGTAAACTGATTTTTTAAGAGCATCCTCCAGAAAATTCATATTCCTGTGAGGATAAACCACTGTCTCGGCAAAGCTCAGCCTGCAGCCATCTATTATTGAAGCGTGGTTCAGCTCATCGCTGAATATAATATCACCCCTGCCAACCATAGCCGGAATAATGCCGGTATTGGCATGATAGCCTGAATTAAAAAGAAGCGCTGACTCAGTGCCTTTGAAGGCTGCGATGCGCTCCTCAAGCATGATGTGGAGTTCCATATTTCCGGAAATAAGCCGCGAAGATCCGGCGCCAACCCCGTATTTCTCAATTGCCTTGAGCGCCGCATCACGCAGTTCCGGATGGTTTGCCAATCCCAGGTAATCGTTGGAACACATGAGCAGAACCTTTTTCCCGTCAATAATTATCTCCGGTCCCTGAGGTCCGCTTACAACGCGAAAGGTTCTGAAGAGCCCCCGATCCTTCAACTCCTGGACATCGGAGGCTATTTCCTGCCCCCTGGAATTATTCCCGAAATTCTTTCCCATCGGATTTGCCATTGCCGCCCCCGAACAAACCGGCATATTCTGGTTCAGACTGCAGAAGAACTATCTCCTGAAGAAGATCTTTTAAGCGGCTTTATCTTCAAACCAAGGTCATCAATCATCCTCAGGTCATCCGCTGACTGTCTGCCCTTTGTTGTCAGATACCCTCCTATCATCATTCCGTTTGCTCCGGCAAAAAATATCATTGACTGGAGATCTCTCAGGTTTACTTCCCTGCCACCGCAGACGAAAATATCCTTTGAAGGAAGGATTAGCCTGAATATTGATATAATTGCCAGGCAATCAAGTGGCTTGAGGAATTGCGCTTTCTCAAGCCTTGTGCCTGAAATAGGATTGAGAAAATTGACCGGAATTGAATCCACATCCAGTTCCTTCAGCGTAAAGGCAAATTCAATCCGCTGCTCCCATGACTCACCCATACCGAATATACCCCCGCTGCAGACCTTGAATCCAAGATCTTTAGCGGTTTTCACGACTGCCACATCTTCGTCATAGGCATGTGTTGTGCAGACATTCGGATAGAAACTCCTGGCGGTTTCAAGGTTATGGTGGTAGTTCCTGAGACCGGCATCCCGTAATTTTTTAAGAGATTCCCTGCTGAGAATCCCAAGCGACGCACATGCTTCAAGGGATGAGCCATTGGCAACCGCTTCCACCGCACCGGTAATATCATTAAGTTCGCCGCTGGTTTCAGGGCTATAACCGCTTATTACAATGGAAAATTCCCGCGCATTAATCTTCTCCACCTCTCTTGCGCGCTCAAGTATTTTCTCCCTGCCTACAAAGGAGTAAACCGGCGCATCTGTACGATGGTACACAGACTGGGAACAGAAAGCGCAATCTTCTGAACACACCCCTGATTTTGCATTGATAATGGAACAGAGACTCACCTCATCCCCCTTGAATCTGGACCTTGCCTGGTTGGCAATATCCATAAGGCCAGGAAGATTCCTGTCCTTAGCCTCAAGAAGACAGTGAGCATCGGCATAACCGAGCCCCTCTCCCGAAAGAACCTTTTCTTTCAACTTATCAGGGATAATCATATTGCGTTAATATACAGTAGAAATTTACTGTTGTCAACCCAAAATAAAAGAAGGTTTACAAGAGGTGGGCAAGTGAATTGTAAAGAAGCATTCTCCAGCCGAACTCGTTATACAAAAAAATATTAACCCCGGTTTCATCCTGTTTGAGCCTCCACATATTCCGAAGGTCAAGCCCTATTGCTGTACAGATTATAACAAGGTTGGTAAAATGGTGGCCGACGACAAGAAGCGTATCCTCCGGATGTTTTTCCGCTAATCCCTCAACCGCCTTCCACGCTCTTTGCTGAAGCTCTATAACTGTTTCCCCGCCAGGAATCCGGATGTCTCCCGGATTTTTAAGCCATTGTTCAAAAAATTTTCCGTGCCTTGACCAGATTTCGCTGGACGGCATTCCTTCCAGCTCGCCATGATTAAGTTCTTTAAGTCCATCCACGGGATTAACATCCTGTCCCAGTCTTTTCGCAATAACAGATGCTGTTTCCATTGCCCTTCTGAGGGGGCTGGCATATACGGTATTTATCTTCTTGTCATTGAACCAGAGTGAAAGTGCAGCGGCCTGCTTAAGACCGGGCGCATTAAGCCCAATATCGCTGTGTCCCTGAACCTTCCCCTCCTGATTCCACTTTGTTTGTCCATGACGGACAAGGAAAAGTTTCATGCAAATTAATGGGCGACCCCTGCGGGCCGCCCCTGTGTTGAACGGGTTAAATTTTGCCCTGAAGCAGAAATGCCACTACGAGCGCATAGATAACAAGGGTTTCAATAAGAACCAGACCAAGAATAAGAGGGGTAAACATCTTATCAGATGCACCTGGATTTCTCGCTATTCCCTCCAAGGCGGTGGAAACTGCCTTGCCCTGTCCAAGAGCGCCTCCAAAAGCAGCGATAGCAATTCCCAAGCCGCTTGCGATTGCAAGAGCTGCAGCCGCAGTCCCGGTTGCCTTTTCGGGAGTTCCAGCCTCTTCAGCAAAAACAGGCAAACTGAAAGTAAACGCAAAGGTCCCCAACAAAATAGCCATCAGCAACATTCTTTTCATGCACATCCTCCTTTTTATTTTTAATGCTCACTTTGTGTTGCCAACATAATATAAACCATTGTAAGCAACGAAAATATAAAAGCCTGGATAAACGAAACCACAAGACCGAGAACAAGAAAGAGAACCGGAATCCCTACCGGGACAAGGCTTGATACAACACCAACTGCGGTATGATCAGCCATCATGTTCGCAAATAACCGGACTGAGAGCGATACTGGTCTGACCAAGTGGCTGATCATCTCCACACCGAACATAAAGGGAGCAAGCCAGATCAGCGGCCCGGCAAAATGCTTTATGTACTTAATCCCATGTGCCTTTATTCCATAATAATTGTAGAGAAAATATACAAGAATGGCACATGCAAAGTTGGGTGATATAAGCACTGAACGGACAAAATCATCAGTGGGATAACCTGTCGGAGCAGAAAAACCGGGAATCATTCCAAGTAGATTGCATGTCAGTATAAAAATAAAGAGGCCGCCCACAATATGGACATATTTTTTGCCTTCCTTGCCCATAATATTCTCCGCAAAACCATATATTCCTTCCACAAGCAATTCTATTACAGTTATGAAAGAGATTTTATCGGGTGGGGCAACAGTTTGTTCCCTTTTCAGCTTAAGGGATATCACCGCGCCCATTATCATCAATAAAATACCTACAAAAATCGCTCCGCTCAGAAAAGCAGGGAGTTCCCTGACTACAGGAATCAAAGAAAACCAGGTTAAACTATGCCCGTGCATTTTTCAACTGCCTCCTGCCAGCAAAACTCATTAACAGCAACAGCGCCGTGAAAACAGTGAATCCCGATAAAAAGCCCACTGGCTCAACACCGGCCATCCTTACCGCAAAATATACGCCGCCATAAAAAAAGGCGGACTTTAGTATCAGAATAATATAGGCAGGCAATTTCCTGACCCCCCGCTCCATGAACCAGGCAAGCCCGATGGTGAGAAGAAGAATATTGCCACTTGAAAATACGCCTCCTAATGCAAATGACAAGGCTCTCTGTTTCACCCCGGACAGGTACAATAAAAAAGCAACTACTGAGACTAACAACAAAATTATTCCTGTATTGATAAAAATTTTGTATTTATCCGGTTTTATATTCATTGCTATTCTTAAACTTTTTAAGTATGCGGTACAAAGTCAACATCCCGCCGGTTAATCCAGCAAGAACGAGTAGAATAAGAAAAAGCGGGGAGGTTTGAAAACGATTGTCCAGATATTGCCCGATAAATATGCTCGTTACCACGATAACGGCAAACTGTGTGCCTATGGCCCATAGAACACCGAATGTCCTCCATAATTTTTCTCTGTTATTATTGTTTTCACTGTTCTTTTTACGTTCATTATAATCTGTATTTTTTAACACGCAAACCTTATCTGGTCAAATTAAATCTTCATTTTTTCAATATCTTTTTGCATACCTGGATTACCTTGTCCAGGTCGTTTTCCGTATGCGCAGAGGAGATAAAGCATGCCTCAAACTGCGACGGGGGAAACATTACCCCCCTTTCCAAAAGCCCGTGAAAAAAACGCGCGTACATCTGTGCATCACTCCTTTTCGCTTCCGCAAAATTTCTCACCGGGCCATTGGTGAAAAAGAATGTGAACATGGAGCCGGCACGGTTAACAGTCATCGGTATCCCTGCTGCCCTTGCAAGGGAAACAATCTCGTCTGTAAACCGGCGTGCAAGCCTGTCCAGCCGCTTATAGAGCGGCGATTTGAGAGCCTTAAGGGTTGCCAGCCCGGCAGTAACAGCAATGGGATTGCCGGAAAGCGTGCCTGCCTGATATACCGGACCATCAGGAGCAAGAATAGACATAATCTCCTTTTTCCCGCCAAAAGCCCCTATGGGAAAACCGCCGCCGAGAATCTTTCCAAGACATATTAGATCCGGTTTTATTTTGAAAACCGACTGCGCCCCGCCCTTTGAAAGCCTGAATCCTGTTATAACCTCGTCAAAGATCAGAAGAACTCCTGCTTCTTTTGTAATTCTTCTCAGCCCTTCAAGAAATCCATTACCTGGCAATACAACGCCCATGTTGCCGGCAACAGGCTCAACAATGACAGCAGCAATATCATTATCGGATTTCAGAAGAGCCTCAACAGCAGGCAAATCATTGTAAGGAAGCACAAGCGTGTACCGCACAAATTCCTCAGGAACACCGGCGCTGTCGGGCAGATTAAGGGTGAGGGCGCCTGAACCTGCCTTCACAAGGAGATAATCGCTGTGTCCGTGATAACATCCCTCAAATTTTACAATTTTCTTCTTTCCGGTATAACCCCTGGCAACCCTTATTGCGCTCATAGTTGCCTCTGTACCCGAACTGACAAGCCGCACCAGTTCCATAGCAGGGAATGCCTTCTTGATCTCCTTTGCAAGGAGAACCTCTTCTCCGGTGGGAGCACCGTAACTCGTTCCCCTGCCCAACCTTTTGGTTACAGCATTCAGAACATCCTTCGGACTATGTCCGAGAATCATTGGCCCCCAGGAGCAGACAAAATCAATATAATCATTGCCGTCTACATCCCTTATCCTGGAACCTTTTGCTGACGCAATAAACGGAGGTATTCCACCGACCGACTTGTACGCGCGAACAGGGCTGTTTACACCGCCCGGGATATGGGCTTTTGCTTCATTGAACAATTTCTCTGACTTTTTGTTTTGCATCTTATGGATTTTACACTATCAGCAGTAAGTGTCAAGAAATTGAGGAATTGATGTTGACTTTTTTAATTATTTCACAATAATAACATCTGATTATGCCAATTCAGGAAGGCGACAGAATACTTTTGTATGTTGGAGGCAGGAATCACTACATGGTTGAGGTGGCGCCGGGAGGAAAATTTCATACAAATAAGGGCATTATCTATTTTGATAATATCATAGGCAGAGAATACGGTGAAATGGGCGATACGCACACCGGCACAAAGTTTGTAATACTTGAACCCACAACAGAAGACATAATAATGAATCTGCAGAGAAAGACACAAATAATCTATCCAAAGGATGTAAGCATTATACTGATAAAAACAGGCGCGATACCCGGGATGAAGGTCATTGAGATTGGAACCGGTTCCGGCGCCATGACCATTGCGCTTTCACGGGCTGTCGGACGTGACGGGATGGTCATCTCTTACGACCTGAGGGAGGACTGCATTGAATCAGCGCGGAAAAATCTTAAGCGCGCCAAGGCAATCAACAACTTTGAACTAAACCTGAAAAATCCGGGAGAACCGTTCAAGGGAAAGGATTTTGACATTGTTTTTCTTGATGTCCCTGAGCCGTGGAATGAAATTCCATCTGTAACTCCGTGCCTGAAGGGAGGCGGAAGGCTTGCGAGTCTTTCGCCAACATACAATCAGGTGGAGCTTACAGGCGTATCTCTTGAAGAGAATGGTTATGTAATGATAGAGTGTATTGAATTGCTCTTGAGAAAAATCCTTCCACGCAGGGGCAAAACCAGGCCGCATCAATTGATGATTGGCCATACTGCTTTTTTAACCTTTGGGAGAAAGACAGAACTAAAAAATTTATGACTTATTTCTCAAACTGATAAATTTAACTGTTATCCAATATCTCACGCACTTTTTTTGGGAGCAGATCTTCTGTGAATGGCTTTCTGATAAAATGCGCCCCAGATTCAAGCACCCCATGACGTGCAATTATATCATCTGTATAGCCCGACATATATACAACCTTCACGCCGGGATTTAATATTCTTATTTCTTTTATCATATCCTTTACATTCATCCCCGGCATAATTACATCAGTCAAAACAAGATGGATAACATCCTTATATTCCCTGTATATCTTCAGTGCTTCATCTCCATTTGAGGCATACACTATTGTATATCCATATTCCTTCAATATTTTTCCTGAAAGCTTTCTTACATTATCTTCATCTTCCACCACAAGAATGGTTTCCTTGCCAAAAACACTCCGTTTTTCTACGACAGAATCTTTTTTTACTGTACTCTCAGCATTTTCTGCAACTATCGGAAGATATATCCTGGCCGTCGTCCCTTTGTCCGGTTCACTATCAATAAAAATATATCCTCCGCTCTGTTTGACGATACCGTACACAACTGAAAGTCCGAGTCCTGTTCCTTTTCCCCGTTCCTTTGTTGTAAAAAATGGCTCAAACACCCGCGCCCGGACCTCCCGGGTCATCCCAATACCCGTATCGCTCATTGAAAACAAAACATACCTGCCTGGCACAACATATGGATACAGTAGCGTGAAATCCGAATCCAGAATGACATTCTTCGTTTCAATTATAATCCTTCCGCCATCAGACATAGCATCCCGCGCATTAACCGTAAGGTTTATCAATATCTGTTCCATCTGGATAGGGTCTGCTTTTATCATTTGCATTAATGGTTGAAGCACAGTTTCAAGTTTTATATTCTCGCCTATAAGTTTCCGCAACATTTTCTTGGAATTGTCAATTATTTTGTTTAAATCCAACACCTCCGGCTGTATCGTCTGTCTTCTGCTGAAGGTAAGAAGTTGAGAGATAAGAGTCGTTGCCCTGACCGCTGCTTCATTTATCTCTTTAATATCCTCCAACCATGAGCTGTCAGAAGGCACTTCCCTTAGAAGTATATCAACATATCCTCTTATCACAGTGAGATAATTATTGAAATCATGGGCAACACCGCCTGCAAGCTGTCCGACGGATTCCATCTTCTGCACCTGGAAGAGTTGTGTCTGAATCTTGTTTTTTTCCTCTTCCAGCCGTTTATGTTCAGTGACATCGCGAATAACCTCAATCGCTGACTTTATTATGCCTGAGTGATCCCTCATCGGATAAACTCCACCTTCTAAATACAGAAGTTCGCCGTCCTTGTCATAGTACTTATAAAAAGAAACTTGCGCTTCTCCTGTGTTAAAAGTTTTTCGCATAGCACATTCTATATTGGCCTCCCAGCACGGTTTGTCAATGTTGTAAAAAGCCTCATAGCAATGCATGCCCACTATATCTTCAATCCGCTTGTTTACCATTCTTCCGTAAGCCTTATTTGCAGATATAATTTTATAACTTCTGTCCACAACTATCAGCCCGTCTGTAATGCTCTCCAGTATATCCCTCATGAACCCCTCCGCCTGCCGGCGTTCCGTTATATCACGGGAGTTTATTATTCCTGCGCGGACATAGGGATTATTTGTCAAATTCTTTCCAACCGATTCAAGTATCCGCCAGGATCCGTCCTTGTGTCTGAAACGGTGCTCTATCTTAACCAGACCCTCAGAACCGGACATTAGTTCGCTTAGTTTAGCAATTATAAGTTTGGATTCATCCGGATATAAAAAATCAAATTCAAATAGGCTCTTGTCAATTAGTTCCTCTGGTTTATAACCTAAAATCCGTTCAATGGAATTGCTTGCATAAAGAATTGTGCCATCGGCTCTAAGTACCACAATAATATCCGTGGAATTCTGAATAAGTGCCTCAAAGTACTTCTCGCTCCTGCGCAATGATTCCTCTGACTTTTTTTGAACTGAGATATCCCGTATAACCGTAACACGGGCATTTCTCCCTTCATAAGGAATGGAATTGCCATGGACTTCTCCTGGGAAAGTAGTTCCATCCTTCCTCAAGCCAACAGCCTCATAGGGTTTTTCATAACGGGAACGGATATTTTTCATGACAAAATTCCTGGATTCTGGTGCAGCAAAATCCAGAACATTCATTCCAATGACCTCTTTAAGTTCGTATCCAAACATCTTGGCATAAGCCAGATTGGCATCCAGGATTTTTCCTTCCGCATGGATAGCTATGCCCTCCATAGTTGCTTCGGACAGCCGGCGAAATCGGAATTCGCTCTCAAGCAAATCTATCTCTGTTTTTTTGCGTTCTGTAATATCCCTTGCAACGCAAAACCATCCAAGAAAATTTCCTTTTCTATTGAGACTTGATGCTATGCTCAAATCAACAGATTTTGTTGTGCCGGATTTGCATTTTATCTCTACGCCGAACAGATCGCGAGATGCTTTTCCTCTATTTGACTCAAAATATTTCGTAACCTTTTCCCTGCTATCAGACATCAATAATCTTGCAAATGGCTTCCCGATAACATCCCTGGACTTATATCCTAAGATACCGATCCTTGAGTTTACATAAATAAAATTCCCCGCAGCGTCAAGAGAAAAAACTACATCATTTATATTCTCAAATATCTGATTGTATTGATGTTGCAGTTTTTCCAGTTCCATCATCTTCTCTTCAAGCTTTATAATCGGCCGTTCATTGTAAAGATTGCTGAATTTTGGCTCTTTATTACCTCTATTTTTAGACAAAACCATAAAGCACGTGTCACATTATGTTTTAATGTTATAGAAATATTTATTAATTGTCAACTTTTGCGGATTTTTGTGT
This sequence comes from bacterium, assembly GCA_036514535.1. Classification (GTDB taxonomy): domain Bacteria; phylum JAMCPX01; class JAMCPX01; order DATBWZ01; family DATBWZ01; genus DATBWZ01. The sequence goes on along the minus strand of DATBWZ010000099.1, from coordinate 8,126 downwards.
CAAATCAGAAATTTAATGTCGCTCCCAGAGTAAACCCGTATTCTGTCATCTCTCCTCTGTTTATTCCTATTCTAAAAGCAGAATCAAGGTAAACCATCTCATTTATATATAAAACAATACCAGTCAGCGGATTCAAAATATGATGTTTGAACACCGATGGGTCAAAGTGCGGATTGCTTTCCCCGTACAATTCCAACGCAATCTTTATACGCTGACTTAGGGAGTATTCACAGGCAATCCCATAAAGAATAACATCATCCGCCGTATTGTCCACCCGCTTTCCCGTAAATACATAACCAAGGTTGGCATGAAGTACAAAATCCAGCAGGGCTTTGGTTGCGACACCTGAAAACCCGATATCTTCATCACCGCTGCCCATTCCGCGAGAGATGTCTCCATTCGCAAATTTTATCCATGTCTTCAGCAGTAATGCCGGAGACATATCCTTTTCCTGAAAAATCATGGTTTTCATAACCAGATTTATATCCGAAATTCCGCCAGCCATCTCTGCATCGTCCGCCATAAACATTGCAGGTACCTCTACTGAAAATTCAATGTCATGCGAAATGCCCGTTATCGGAACAAGCAAAAACGAATAATGCCCATCAGCATCTGCACGAGCATAATCAAAGCTCAATTCTGTTTGAAACACGCCATTGACCGCAACGCCCGCATCTTCAGTGCTAAAAGGCCGTCCAGCATATGAAAGCACAGGGGATATTGTAATTATCAATAGCGCCGCCAGCGCGGATAAAAGCAGACGTTTAAATCTTGCATCGCTGGCATTATCAGTCCTCGCATTGCACAAGCACACAGACGCACCTCCTTATTGAAAATAATTTTCATTTTCAATAATACAGCGAAAGATTTTTTTGTCAAGAGTAAACCGGGGAAAAATTTTACTTGACATGCAAGTTCAGTTATATATAAAATGAATGAGTGTTCATTCATATAGACAGATATGAAAAGGGTAACATACCATTAAAGAACTATAAAGGAGGGAGATTATGGTTGATTTTAGCCCTACAGAGGAAGAACAGGCAATAATTGATCAGGTCAGAAAATTCGCCCAGACCGAACTCAGGCAGAAACTGAGGGACTATGAAAAAAACGGCTCAGTGGCCGAAAATACTCTCAGAAAATATCACGAAATGGGGCTTTCAACTATTGACATACCGCAAGAATATGGCGGTATGGGGCTGGGAATGCGAACAGCGGCCCTCGTCCAGGAGGAATTAAGTTTTGGCGATGTGGGCGCGGCAATGGCCCTCTCCGGTCCGGGCTTTGCTGGTTATGCAATCCTTGCATTGGGGAGCGAAAACCAAAAAAAGCGGGTCCTTGAACCCTTTTCACAGCCTGGGGCCTATGCGAAGTTTGGTTCACTGTGCATATACGAGGAAAAAATGGATTCGGATATGTCTGCGATGGAGACAACTGCAAAAAAGGAAAATAATTATTATATCCTCAATGGCAAGAAATTCATGATTCACTACGGTGGAACTGCTGATATCCATGTTGTTTTTGCTGTGATTGACAGAAGCAAGGGCATGGACGGGATTGGCGCCTTTGTCATTGAAAAAGGCGTTCCCGGTATAAAAATTACCAGAAAGCTGGAGTTGCTTGGACTTAACACCTGCTCTATCACGGAAATAGCACTTGAGAACGTGAAGGTTCCGTCAGAAAATCTCCTGAATGGAACACCGCTTAAGAAGGGTATGCAGGGTATGTATGAAAGAATACGCGTTATACATGCAGCAAGGGCGGTTGGACTCGGAAAGGCAGCGCTGGACTACGCTGTTGAATATTCAAAGGTGCGGGAAGCCTTCGGGAAACCAATAGGTCAGCATCAGGGGTTAAGCTTTATGCTCGCAGATATGGCAACCGAAGTGGACGCAGCACGATGGCTGGTATGGAAAGCAGCATGGCATCTGGATCAAGGAGAACCGGCTTCACTGGCGGTTTCCATGTCATTTGTCCAGGCAAATGAGATGGCAATGACGGTCGCAAACAATGCCGTCCAGATACTCGGAGGACACGGATACATTCAGGATCATCCTGTTGAGAAATGGATGCGCGATGCAAAAACAATGGGGCTTGTAATAGGTACAACTCAGGGACAGAATCAGAGAATTTTCAACGATATCGCGGGGATCTATACAGATGTGTCCTGAAATCCGGAGAATGGAGGACTAATATGATTAACTTTGAACTATCTGAAGCACAAAAAAACATTAAACAAATGGTTCACTTTTTCGCAGAAAGCCAGATCAGGCCTATTGCTATGGAAGCTGACAAAACTGGCGAGGTTCCCAGAGACTTTCTGAAAATGGTAGCAAAGATGGGCATCAGCATGGGACCATCTCCAAAAGAAGCAGGCGGAGAGGGCGAAGGAGTTGGCGAAACAAAAGACAGAAAAGGAGTAAGCCAGGTACACAGAATCACGATAGTCGCGGCAGAAGAGATTGCTTGGGGTGATGCCGGGATTGTGCTAAGTTTTCCCGGACCAGGACTTGGCGAGCCGCCAGTGCGCATCATGGGAACTCCGGACCAGCAGAAACGCTTTTTTGGCATCCTCACAAAGGATGACGAACCGCACTGGGGCGCTTTTGCGCTTACCGAACCAGGCGCTGGGTCCGACGTGGCTGCCATTGCTGCAACAGCAAAAAAAGACGGCAATCATTATATAATAAATGGCGCTAAGCAGTTCATCACAAACGGTGCCAGAGCAGACTGGAATGTGGTCTTTGCCACAATTGATAAAAAACTCGGCAGAGCGGGACACAGGGCATTCGTAATTGAAAAAGGCACCCCCGGTTTCAGGGTAGGAAAAATTGAAGAAAAAATGGGGCTGAGAGCATCCGAGACGGCTGAACTTGTATTTGAAGACTGCAAGGTGCACAAGGACAATCTGCTTGGTGGAGAGGAGTACTACGAGAAGAAAGCCGGTTTTAAAGGAGCAATGGGCACATTTGACGCATCAAGACCAATGGTCGCAGCTATGGCGACCGGCATCGCAAGGGCCGCATACGAATATTCACTTAACTGGGTTAAGGAAAACTACCCGCTATCCAGACCAATACCCAAATATCAGACCATAAAGGATATCTTTGCCACTATGGCAAGAAAAATTGAGGCAGCAAGACTCCTCACCTGGAAAGCAGCATACATGCTTGATATGAAACAGCCTAATGCAAAGGAAGCCTCCATGGCAAAAGCTTATGCTGCGCAGATAGCAATGGAGGCCTGCATCAATGCAATACAGGTAATGGGAGGCCACGGATGCCTGAATGACCATCCTGTTGAAAAGTGGTTCAGGGATATAAAGGTATTTGATATATTTGAGGGCACAGGCCAGGTACAAAGAATCGTCATATCAAGAAGGCTGATGGAAATCTCAGGAGAATCAGCGGCATAGGGAACAAAGCGCCGGAGGAAATATTTTATCGTAGAAGATAAAAAATATTGCATAGAAAAACTAATTATGCTGAAATAAATAAGATTTTAATGCTCTGGCACTTTTATTCTATTAAGAAAATATGATATTGCGATCGATATAATCGCAAGAATAACATAAATAATAAATCCCTTTGCATATCCCTCCCTGCCAAATGCATCTACAAATATGCCGAGTAGCGGCGGAACAACAAATCCTCCGAATGCACCGACTCCGCCCACCAATCCTGATGCTCCACCGACTGCCTCCGGAATATACTTTACGACAAGTTTGAAGACAGCAGCATTGGAAATACCCATTCCACCACCTATAAATATAGCGCCGGTTAATGCTGTAGCAAAATTACTTGCAAACATAAGAAGAATAGCCCCGACCAGGACCAATGAAAAACTTATAATTGCGGTCATTTCCCCTCCGATCCTGTCGCTTATAACTCCACCATACACCCTGGCAAAAGAAGCATGCAACGAAAAGAAGACAGCCGTTAACACACCGGCGCCCCTTATCCCCACATCATGATACAGGCTCCAATATACAGGAAACCATACTGTCAGTGCAAGAAATCCGCCAAAGGATGTGAAATAAAGAAAAACCAATGCCCATGTCCTTCCAATTCCTGCGGATATTTTCAACGCATCAATAAATTTCCCGGAAGGAATCAATTCTTGCCCCAATTCCCGGGCAGATTTTACCGCCTCTTCTCTTGAACCGCACTGTTTTACAATCTGAAAGTAATACGCATCCTTAGCAATAACTGCATATATTACTGTGCCAATTATAAGAAAGATAAACCATAATGTATATGCTCCAGTAAGTCCCAGTCCAATCAGCGCCAGAGGAAGTAAAAGTGTGAATAACCCAGGCGCTGTGTTACCAATCCCGGCATATGCTCCGAGAGCAAATCCCTGTTTATTCTTGGGAAACCAGTATGATGTTTGAGGAACACCTACTGAAAAAGTAGCAACACCGCAACCGCTCAGAAACCCAAGCAGGAGCACCAGCGGGTACATCTCAATGGTGAGTCTATCGGGATAATAAAACAAAAGAAGCGTGATAAGACCTGCCATTCCAAGAATAGAAAGAAACAGAAGAATTAAAAAAGGTTTTTTACCTCCTTCCTTATCAACCCAGGCGCCGAAAGGGATTCTCAGTAAAGAACCTGTCAGCTGTGGAGCAGCAACAAAGAATCCGAGCATAATCCCAGATAGCCCCATAATATCCTTGAAATTTTTTGCCGCTGGACCATATAACGAAACCGCTGCAAAACCTACAAAAAAACCAAAAGTTGCAGCAATAACCCCAAGTTCTGGACTGCCTTTAATCTTATATTTCTCTATTAATTCCTGAGAGTTCACTTTTAACCTCCTCTTCTGTTCCAAATAACCACCTGGTATGGACGCCAGAGATATGTTATTGGAAGCGTAACAATATGAACGAGTCTTGTGAACGGGAAAAGAGCAATAACAATAAAACCGTTGAATATATGCAGTTTAACAAGCAATGGAAGCGGTGTGATGTAATTTATCTGAGGGTTTAATCTAAAAATAGACGCGAGCCATGGAGTTACAGTATGAATGTACCACAGTCCGCCCCAGCGGTAGAAGATTGCAATATAAAACCCGAGAATTATCTGGAGTAGAAGATCTGCAAGGAGTACCCAGTCCATAACCGATGTAACTGATTGCACCCTCGGGGATATAATTCTTCGAAATATAAGCAGTGTTAACCCTGTAACTGATAACAGAGCAAGTATCCAACCGGAAATTTCCATAAAATAAAGTCTTGTCGTGTTTCTCAATAATGATTCCCCTGCGGACGGAAAAACCGCAGCAAAAACATGCGCAAGCAAAATTAAAATAATCCCGTAGTGCCATGGCACTGATCCCCAAAAGAGCTGCCTGTTTTCAAGAAACTGGGAAGAAATACTGGAATAGGAAAAGCGATTGCCGAAGTACCGGTATAGCCCAACAACTACCGCAAGAATCATTGCTATATATGGAGTAACAGCAAAAAGTATTAAATCTCCCATGGTTATCACCTCCTTTATTTTACTGCAAAAATCGTGGGTAATCCCTGTTTTTTGCTATTTGATAGTTCTTTCCTCAATATAATTAATAGCGCCCTGATAGGATCTTTATAAGGATTGCCATCTGACAACCCCTGTTCCATTTTTTCAACGGATGGCAAAAGACAGAACTCAATAAATTCCACCCTTTCTTCCTCGTTGTCGTATCTGGGTAAAAACCCCAGAACTACAGATACATGATCGGGCAATTCCTTCTCATTGTAGTCATATTTGTAATCCCTGTAGACCTCCTTCAATTTTGCCATGAAGGACCCGCGTCTGTAATCCTCGCCAAAGAGATGGTATCCTATATAAGGATAACACGAAGGCTGGAGATCAAATGTTGTCGCATATAACTCCTGAACAGTATCCAGATTTGTAATTCCTATAAATTGCAGGAATTTCCTGATTAATTTTTCTGCCTCATTATCAGAGATTGAATTTGGATCAAAATTCTTCAAGTACTCAAGACTCCCTGCCAATGGGTATTCCAGCAATCGGACAAGTATATTCAAGTTATCTGAAAAAGCATAAACCTTCATCCACAACCTTACAAACCTCTTTCAGGTTTTTTACGTAATCCGAACCCTGCCTCAGTCTTATGAACTTGAGTATTCTCCGTTGATTCAATAGCCATTTCCCGCATGAATGAAGGGATCACAAACCTATCTTCGAAAGTTGGCAGGGATGTAATTCTAAATATAGCCTCTGCCTCTTCAACAGTCATACCGGATTCGTCTATCATCTGCTTGACCACTTTATCAGCTATATCGCTAACATTTTTTCCCCGCTTATATACCCTCACTGCCATAAGTTTTTTGTAAACGGTTTTAATAATATCTTCATTCCCACCGGTAAACAGTTTAGCCATAAGTCTCAATGGTACTCTGGCACTTTCAAGAGTGCTGAAAAAATCACTGGCAAGGGAAAGAACGGGGCCTTCTTTTGATGCCATTACAGGAAGCAAAGGCGGAATATAGAAAAGCATAGGAATAGTGCGGAATTCCGGATGCAGAGGAAGCGCAATCTTCCATTCTTTTACAAAGCGGTAAATTGGCGACTTCCGGGCAGATTCAATAATTTGCGGATGTATTCCGTTCTTTTGTGCCGAAGTTATTACGCTTCTATCAAAAGGGTCCACGATCATATCCCTATGTGATTCAACAATGTTCCTATCTGAAACCTTAGCCGTATTTTCAATCCTGTCAGCATCATAAAGAAGAACTCCCAAATATCGTATGCGACCAACGCACGAATGAAAGCATGCGGGAGCCTGGCCGGTCTCCTGTCTCGGATAACAGAGGATGCATTTTTCTGATTTACCCGTTGCCCAGTTGTAATAGACTTTTTTGTAAGGACAACCCGAGATACATACGCGCCAACCACGGCATTTATCCTGGTTTACAAGAATTATTCCGTCTTCACCGCGCTTGTATATAGCCCCGGCAGGACATGCAGCAATACAACCAGGGTTCAAACAGTGATTGCAGATGCGCGGAATGTAAAAAAATACCATTCTTTCAAATTCAAACAGAAGCCTTCTTTCTTCCGGATTTAATGATTCAAGATTGGGATCGTTTTCAGCATAAATAGGTGAACCGCCGAGGTCATCATCCCAATTAGGTCCTGCTTCAATATCAACTGGCTTACCGGTAATCATAGAGACAGGCCTGGCAGTAGGCTGATCGTCCGATTCCGGAGAATTAAACAGGTCTTCATATTTATATGTCCATGGTTCATAATAATCATCAACAGTAGGCAGGTATGGGTTGAAGAATATATTGGTAAATGTGCCAACCTTACCCTGCAGTTTAAGCAGCAGTTTATCATTCTTTTTCTCCCATCCGCCTTTATATTTCCCCTGGTCTTCCCAAAGAGTTGGATAGCCTGTTCCAGGTTTTGTTTCCACATTGTTCCACCACATATATTCGCTTCCCTTGCGATCAGTCCAGATGTTCTTGCAGGAAACGCTGCAGGTGTGACAGCCTATGCATTTATCAAGGTGAAAAACCATTGAAACCTGAGCGCGAATATTCATATATTCATACCTCCTTGCTAATTACCATTTCACTTTACCTTCTAGCTTCCTCACCAAAACATGGGTGTCTCTGTTCACCCCTGTTGGTCCCCAATAATTGAAAGCGTAGGTAAATTGGGCATATCCCCCCATCATCAGGACAGGGTTCAACCTGGTGCGCGTTACACTGTTGTGCCCTCCACCGCGTTTATTCATCCTAATGGGAGCCTTTGGTGTTGCTATTGTTCGCTCCGGTGAATGATACACCATGCAGACGCCCCTTGGTATGCGCGCGCTTACAGCTGCCCTTGTTACCATTACGCCATTATCGTTGTATATCTCCACCCAGTCGTTGTCGCTAATTCCTATATCTTTGGCATCGCTATCGTTCATCCAGCAAGGTTCCCCGCCCCTTGACAGCGTTAACATCCGGTGGTTGTCATAGTAAGTAGAATGAATGTGCCACTTTCCATGCGGAGTGAGATAATTCAGCATAATTGCCCTGCCATCCCGTTTGCTTTTCATAAGATCCCCGTATTTTTCCGGGTCAGGCAGGGGTTTATAAGTGGGGAGATGCTCTCCAAAGGCTA
>DATBWZ010000098.1:0-6363 GCA_036514535.1 bacterium | reverse complement strand
TTCAATGAAATCGGCTCTGTAGGAAAACGCTTTTATCTTATTCATCCATGACCTCGGTAATTAGTCCCGAATCAATATACGCTATGTAGCCGCGAACAGTTCTCTCCGGATAAATTGATTTTATAATATCCGCATATTCTCTTACCTGGTTTTTATCACGAGATTCATTGCCGGATTCGCCGGTTTTAAAATCTACAACCACAGCAGAATCTTTCCCCAGTATTAACCTGTCAATGCGCTTTAAATCTCCGTTGTTAGTAACGACCTCAACCTCACAGAACACCCTTGCTTCCTCATCCAGGAAGAACCACTTTCTGACCTCCGGGATCTCAAGAAGCGCACGGATTTTCCCTTCCATTTCCTTTATAAATTTTGCACCTGTTGCCGGCAACGAATTTACCAGCGCGGATTTTATTGCCTCATCCGCCTTTTCTTCGTTCAGACGTTCAATAAAACAGAGCGCTTTATGAACTGATTCCCCCTTTTCTATAAAAGGGCTGACGGAGAGTTTAAGATATTTTTTAAAATCGGCATATCCTTTCAGTCCGGCGATGCGCTTCTCCCACGGTTCAAGCATCCGGCTGTTGAATATTCTTCCGTTGAATTCCATGACTTCTGCCTCTTTCCCCTGAGATCCAGCCGGCGTCCCAGCCATGTACTCGTCCTGAATCGCATTAAACGGCGAAATCTGCAGCAGCATATTGGGAGCGTTTCCCGCCTTTGGAGGAACAAATATATAAAGTTCATCTTTTGCCCTTGTGCACGCCACATAGAAAATGTTTATCTCATCCAGGAGATTCTTTGCGTATTCTTCGTTGTAATACCGCATTAATGTTCTGGAAACTTCAGCCTCTTTTTTGGTCTGGTACAGTAGGCGGAGCGAATCCCCATCCTCTACAATGAGTTCGTTCAACGCATTTGACTGTATCACAACCCCTGCATAAGGCAGAATCACAACAGCAAATTCCAACCCCTTTGCCTTATGAATGGTCATAACACTTACCGCATCCGAACTCGCGCTAAGCGGAACAATGAAATCAGTCATATCTTCACCGGATTCTTCCCAGAATCTGATAAATGCTTCAAGACTGCTGTTGCCTTCTTCTTCCCTGTCCTTGAGCAATTCAAGGAGGTGCATCAAAAATCTCTCAGAGTTCTTAAATTCACGAAGGATATTAAACCTGTCAAAAATCCGCGCTGTCAGATCGTAAGGTGGCAAAAAGCCAACTGTTTTGAAGAATCCATCAATAAAATCCATCCACAGATTTTTACCCCTGTCCGAATTCTGAAAAGCCCTGTAAAGTATTTTTTTGCCTGGATTGACGCTGAGCAACCATCTGTAAACATCATCCCTGCTCATCCCTGAGGCTTTCAGAAAAATATCTCCGGAAACAAAAGAAGCAAAAGCGAAATTATCAAGCGGATCATTCAGAAATTTCAGAAATGAAATTATTTCTCCTATAAGCGGATGCTCTCTCAGATCGCCGGTTGAGTCAGAAACTGTTAGAATACCCCTTTCTCCGAGCATCTGTGTAATTTTTTTAACCTGGTCATTTGTCCTTACAAGTATAGCTATATCGCTCCCGGACCTTTGTCCGATAACATCCTGGACCTTATCCGCAAGCAATTTATTGGTTATTTCGTCTATATCTTCTTTAACCAATTTATCGTTCTCTTTGTCACTGCAAATCAATCTTATATATACAAATCCTCCCGTTTTCCCTTTTTTTTCAGTTTCCGGAATGGATTGCCTTATCCCGGAAAAAGTCTTCTCTATTAAACGAGATGCTTCGCCATCCGCCAATTTTGCAAGATTTTCCTTTGAAAACACCTCATTGCAGAAATCAACTATTAACTCCCTGCTCCGCCAATTTTCATCAAGATTTTTCAAATATCCTCTCTTTCCGGTAACAGCCAGCAGTTCACGGTCAGATTGAATATCATCAAAAAGGTCAGCCCTTCCTCCTCTATACCTGTAGATCGCCTGTTTTTTATCGCCTACATAAAATAATGATCCGCCTTCGCTAAGACTGTTAATCACAAGATCCCTGATATTCCGCCATTGGATCTCGTTTGTATCCTGAAATTCATCAATCAAATAATGGGAAATTGTTTCTCCCAGTTTGAAATAGATATAAGGCACTTTGTATTCCTTCAGCAGATTATTCACAATAAGATTGATTTCATCCACAAACACCGTTGAGCGTTCCTGTTTTATTCTGCCAAGTTTTTCATTAACCCTGCGGTGTATATTAATATAGGGGATAAAAATTGCCGACGCTTTTAAATAAAATTGTTTTCCAACAGATTCCCTGAAAATATTCCATGCTGTTATTATATCTCCGGGAACAGGCTTATATTTCCCCTTGAACAAATCCTCGCATCCCTCCTTCCTGAGATATGCCGATTCTATTCCATTATTATTTAAAAATTTATCCAATCCGTTAATAGCATTTTTTTTGAGTTCAATGCCAGCCTTAGCGCATTTTTCCAAAAATTCCTCAAGTTTTTCATTAACCTCTTCAAAAGCGATTTTTTCTTCAGGGCTAAAAAATTCCTTGCCGTAGGAGTTCTGTTTATTGCGAATTGATGAAAGTTTATCAAGTATCGCATTTTTAGCATACCAACTTCTGCCCTGCTCCACTTTCAGAAAACTTTCAATGAATTCCTCAAAAACTTTTTTGATGCCGGGGCTGGAAGGGATTTCTTCCAAAAGCCCGTCAAGGACATATTCAACATACACCGATGGATTATCCGCCACCTTAAAATCGGGCTGAATGCCGGACTCCATTGCCGATGCCTTGATAATGGAATTGATAAAGCTGTCAATAGTGCTTATATTCAGATCGCTGTAATTTCTTATTATTTCATCTACATGGTTTTTGGCTCTCAGCATCAGCGCCGCTTCGTCAATGCTGACAAGTTGTTTTATCTGAGATAATTCCTGCTTATCTGATAACGCTATCCTTTTAAGGGATTGGAGTATTTTCTTTTTCATTTCATTTGCTGCCTTGTTTGTAAATGTGATGGCGGCAATGTTTCTGAATCCGGTGTTTTTAATCTTATCCGAGAGAAGAAGCTGGAGATATCTCAATTTCAGGGTATGCGTTTTCCCGGACCCTGCGGATGCATTTATGGCGTAGATATGCGGAAAAACTAATCCCGAATCCTTTTCTAAAACAATATGTTCCTTCATGCAAAGAGTATAACCCTTTCAAATGTCAGAATATGACATTGTCTGAAAGACATTGCCAGTTTTATTATTCAACTGTATGGCATATAAAATTTATTTCAATTGAAATCCTGCTGCTCGCTGACTGCTCGCCCTTTTTTGCAACAAGCAGGTCCCTTGCGAGCAGTTTAACCCTGTCGCCATCAGGCTTATCAAGTGGATCTATAATGACCACGTTGCCAGAATCGCTCTCTAAATCATTCATTTTGAAAAATATCTCCCGGCCTCTGTAATTTACATATTCTGGTATTGAGAAAAACAGGTATGTTTCCTGAATATTCAAATCGCTGCCGGAATGAAGCCTTCCTGCAGAAATATATTTGTATTGCGCAAGTTTTGAAGGCAGAATAATTCTTACTTTCATAAACAGATTTGAGGGCCCTTTTTCAACCGGACTTTTTAAATCTATTAAAAACATCCCTGTATCTGTGTTGCTTTCAGAATAATAGGTTGAGCAGTTCCAGTCAGAAAAATTAAAAGTATAGGAATCCGAGCTTCCTCTGTAATAGGTAACCTTTGCTCCCTCCGGAAAATCTTTTAAATAAGCATAATCAATGCCGAGTAACTCCGCTATCCTTTTCCCCTCTTCCGCTTCTTTCGCAAGCTGTTTTGCCCCTTCCCGCGCCTTTTTCAGCCTCTCAGCAGACTCAAGAGCGGTCCCGGCATAGACATTGCAATTCTTTGCCACATCTTCATACATATTTATTATGGTCTCAAATACCTGATCTGCGTAAATCTGCTCAGGATTTATTTCCGCCCCGCTCTGTTGGACTTTGAGTGTAAGGTCAGCCTTTGTGCCCGACTCAAGAGCAACAGCCTTCTCAAATCTCTCGGAGCAGGACCTGGCGTAATGTATTGACAGGCCTATAAGCGCAAGAACCGCAATGCCCACAAGGATTAATATTGTAATGAGTATGTTTTTTAGAGTCGCGCTCATTTTAATTTGCTTAAATTATACATGGAAGAAAATTATTGTCAACGGATTGCATGAGACTGGCGGGACGGTGCGGTGCGCCCGCGGGGTCAATATTTAAAAACAGGCAGTATAAACATCAGGGCTGTGAGCAAAATCAGAACTACCACTGTTGTCCAGGCTACGGTATTTTGCGCTATATTGTTGCGCATATTGCCCATTAATTTTTTGTTGTTTATCAATTTAAGCATAATTATCAGTATAACCGGCAAAAGTATGCCGTTAATAACCTGGGAAAAGACCATCACCTTTATAAGGGAAAAACCGGGAATCAAAACGACGATCATTGAAAGAACAAGAATGGCGGTAAAAATATAATAAAAATGCGGTGCTTCCTCTATTTTTTTGTTAAGACCCGACTCCCATCCAAAAAATTCGCTGACAGCATAAGCTGACGCAAGAGGAAGAATTATTGCACCGAGCAAGGAAGCATTCAGAAAACCAAGGGCGAAAAGAAGAAAACAGTATTTTCCTGCCAGGGGTTTTAAGGCAAGAGCGGCTTCGTCGGCTGAATTTATCTGTATTCCGGACATAAACAGGGTGGCGCCTGTTGCTACAATTATGAAAAAAGCAAAAAAATCCGTAACAAATGCCCCAATATATACCTCCCACTTTTCATACCTGATTTGCTCAACCCTGATTCCCTTGTCCACAACAGCGGCCTGGAGGTAATACTGCATCCAGGGGGTTATGGTTGTCCCTATTATAGCAATGGCAAGATATACATAGTCAAACTCAAATCTAAAGCGCGGAATAAAGGTTGATTTTATAACATCATTCCAGTCCGGATTAACCAGATATGCAGAAATTACATAGGAAAAATAAAACACAGTCAGCGAAAGAAAGACCCTCTCGGCAGTTTTATAATTGCCCTTGACAATAAACAGCCACAGGAGAAAACCAACGATGGGTATGCTGAGATACCTGCTAACGCCCAGCAGTTCCATACTTACAGCAATACCAGCAATCTCGGATACAGAGGTACCCCAGCATGTCAGGACATGCACAATCATGGCAAAGAAAGCAATCTTCACCCCGTAGTTCTCCCTTATAAGATCGGAAAGGCCTTTCCCTGTAATAATTCCAAGCCTTGCCGCCATCTCCTGAACTACAGCAAGACTGAATGTTGAGACAAACAATATCCAGAGCAGGGAATAGCCGAAACGGGCGCCGGCAACAGAATAAGATGCTACACCGCTTGCATCATTATCCACCACCGCCGTTATCATTCCGGGGCCCAAAACAGAGAAAAAGATAAAGACTCTCATGCCCCATTTCTTCCCAAAAATAAATTGAAAAAATCTACCTTTGCGACTCATGCCCGGCTCTTTATTTCAGCAACAATATTACCTTATGCTCTTTTTTCTCATAGCCGCTGATGGAAAAATCATCTCAAGTATATCATCAACGGCAACTATCCCTAAAAGCACCGATGCATCATCAACAACCGGCGCTGCTATAAGGTTATAAGTGGAGAGCAGTTTCCCGATATCCCGGTAATGTGCATCAGGTTTTACCTTTTTGAGCTGCGTAACCATAATATCTTTAAGCTTAGAATCGGCCGGACTGACTATCAGATCTCTTAAGGAGAGAACTCCTGCCAGTTTTCCTGATTCATCATTCACATAAACATAGTAAATCGTCTCAACATCATGGGCCGCCTCCCTCAATTTCAGAATGGCTTCGCCGATTGTGAGTTCCTGAGGAAGGGAGAAAAATTCAGTTGTCATAAGCCCGCCGGCGGTATCTTCTTTATGATAGAGAAGGTTCTCTATCTCCTGAATGTCCTTTTTATCCATAATCTCCAGCATTCGTTTTGCCTTTTCGCCGGGGAGATCGCTTATAAGATCCGTTGCTTCATCAGGAGAGAGGTGTTGAAGTATCCCTGATGCCCTTTCTGTCCCTATCTCTTCAAGAATTGAGGCCTGAACCTCCGGAGATAATTCCGCAATAACATCCGCGGAGACTTTCGGGGGCAGAGCGCTGATCAACACCACCCTCTCCTTTTCCGGCAGATGGATAAGCATATTCGCAATATCCGCAGGATGGATCTTGGCAAGCAATTGCTTTGATATCCCGATGGTTAATTTATTTATCCTGGGCTCCAGGGGTTGAAAGAAATTCCATGGAACGAGCCTGGAATTCAAACGAATACCCA
>DATBWZ010000097.1:0-3195 GCA_036514535.1 bacterium | reverse complement strand
AAAAATTCAAACCCAGCCACAGAGCCCACAATGTCCACAATTGAATCAATTGCTCCAACCTCATGGAACGCAACATCATTCAGCCTGCATTTGTGAATCTTTGCTTCAGCATGAGCCAGTTTTTCAAAGACTGCCTCGCTCTGCGCCTTAATCTTTAGATCAAGTTTGCTTGAGTTGATTAATTTTTTAATTTCCCTGAAACTTGTATGATGCGAACCAGCGCCTGCAAGGACACGGCAGCGAACCCCCGCGATTCCGCCCCGCTTTACCCTCTTTATATCAAATCTCACACTGCGAATACGCAATGCTTCTGTAACTTTTTTTAATTCTCGCTGCGGAAATCCCATATCCAGAAGCGCACCGAGGATCATGTCGCCGCTGATTCCGGCAAAGCAGTCAAAGTAAAGAATTCTCATTTTGCCCCTTTTGAAATCAATGAAGCAATGAATCCTGCGCCAAATCCGTTATCAATGTTTACCACTGAAACATTTGGAACGCAGGAATTCAGAATGCCGAAGAGCGCAGCCAGCCCGCCCATGCTTGCACCATACCCAATGCTCGTGGGAACTGCGATAACAGGTTTTGCCACAAGCCCGCCTACAACGCTTGGCAGTGCGCCCTCCATTCCTGCAACGACAACGATTGCGGAAGCATTTCTGATGACATCCATTCCGCTGAACAACCTGTGAATGCCGGCTACACCCACATCATAGATTTTCATGACCTGCGCGCCCATAAATTCCGCGGTTTCAGCCGCTTCTTCCGCCACGGGTATATCGCTGGTTCCGGCTGTAACAACGGCTATATAGTTTTTACCGGTGGAATCCTTATCTTTAAGGATCAATCTTGCTGTGCGAGCCTCAGTGTTATATTCCATCTTCCTGAATCTTTTTTTGATCTTCAGAAACTTATCCGGTGTAAGCCTCGTGATAAGCACATTCTGTCCGCTTTTGGCCAGATTTCCGGTAATCTCACATATCTGGGCAGCCGTTTTTCTTTCTCCCATAACTATCTCTGGAAATCCCTGCCTCAGCTCCCTGTGAGTATCAACCATGGCAAAACCAAGTCTGCTGAAAGGGTAATGTTCAAACATCCGCATTGCATTCCGAAGGGAAATCCTGCGGGTCTTTATACCTTTTAGTATATTTTTAAGTTTTTCCCTATCCATACCAAACTCCGCACCTATAACACTTTAAGCATACGCAACCCGGACTTAACAAAAACCTCTCCTGTAGTTGAAAAAAATTCAATGCTCCGCCCATAATTCCCGCCTACATCCTCCGCCACTATGGGTATGCCAAGCCTTGTCAGCAATCTCTTTGCACTTTCAATATTTCTCTCTCCTATTGTCGGACTGTTTACAAAATGGAATATATTGGCACCGCCGACCAGTTTCGTAACCACATCACTCGCCCTGCTGCCGGAATTTCTCATATCCTCCAACAGTCTGTTTATTGCCCTGTCAACAAATTTTCCGGGCTCGGAGGACATGCCGTTTGAAGAAGGCAGAAGTGCATGAACAACGCCGGCGCTTTTTCTTACAGTGTCATAAAGACAAACCGCCAAACACGAACCAAGACCAAGACAGAGAATAATATCCGGCAGATTCACCACTTTTAGTTCTGCAATCTGCACGGTATACCGCATCAACTACCCTGGATACCGGAGGCAAGGACCTGCATGGACGCCGCATCCGGGAGAAAAAGAAAAAACACCTCAAAGATGCCTGATTTCCCCGAAAGAACGGTCTTTAAAATTATTATAGAATCTTCTTTTTCCATAATTTTTGCAAGAACTCCGTCAAGCAGCGATCCAATCATATCCTCTGCAAGGAGCGGGACAGAATGAATAACCGGCGACTTATTGTTTCCCATCTCCGCCAGCGTATTAAGATACGAACCCACAAGGATATTAGAAAATTCTTTTAATGTGTTATTTCTTTCGTTCTCTTTATAACCGCCTTTGAGGCATACGAAATGAAGCAACTGGGCAAGCCGGTCACTGCTGTTTACTGAAAGCAGAAGAAGCATCCTGCCCTTAAGCCAGCCGCTAACATCGTGATAGATGCCGACCATTTGTCTCTCAATCTCGCCAAAAATACTGGCACACTCATTCAGTTTGAATATATGTACCTCCGGCACAGAGATCATCACACGTTCGCCGATCATGCCGGAAAGCGTATTCGCAGCATTTCCCGCGCCGATATTGAATAATTCCTTTAATCTGTCCAGACCATCATGATTCAGCTTAAATGACATACCTAATGATTTTTCCTTAATTGTATTATATCATATAATTTTTAAAAAATATAACACCCTGAAGCAAAATTTTTTCTTGACGCTGAAACACTTCAATAATATTCTGATCCGGCAATGAATGTGCTTGCGCCTCTTCTGTTGGGAATGCTGATACTTGCCTTTGGCAGCAGGTTTTATTCAAAAATAATCTCAAAAAACTTGGGCATTCTTCCGGAAAGGAAAACGCCCGCCAATGAAATAAACGATAACAGGGACTATGTCCCCACAAGGCTACCGGTACTCTTTGCACATCATTTTTCCGCAATAGCAGGCGCGGGACCGATCCTCGGACCAACAATGGCTCTTCTCTATGGAACATTCCCTGGATGGCTCTGGATCCTCATCGGCGGAATTTTCATTGGCGCTGTCCACGACTTCACAGCCCTTTTTGTATGCATGCGGGAAAGGGGCAGATCCATGGCAGAGGTTGCGCGAATATCTATTGGAAATTCAGGGTTTGTGCTCTATATCCTCTTCACAATCGTCCTTATAGTCCTCGTAACATCCTCCTTCCTTGCTGCTACAGCAACCTCTCTTACATCCATGTGGCCTATTGATAAACTGGGACTCAACGCTGACCAGACGCTGCTCCGGGTTATCCAGGGACCAACGGGACAATCCATGGGCATTATAGGCGGGATAGCCTCCACCTCTGTTGTAATTATTACTTTGTTTTCGCCATTACTTGGGTACCTCATATACAAAAGGAATCTTGCTACCACAATTGCTTACGCAATTGCTGCAATTGTCTCGGTACTCTCTGTGATTGCCGGCATTTATTTTCCTGTTACATTTAAGCCCGAGACATGGATGGTCATAATATCAATTTATACGATTATTGCCGCTGGCGCACCTGTGTGGGTTATCCTTCAACCCAGGGATTTCATTAATGTTCAGA
>DATBWZ010000096.1:0-4516 GCA_036514535.1 bacterium | reverse complement strand
TCTTGAGATTTTGAGCAATTCTGCTGAAGAAAGTTCATCGTCAATTCTTGAACTTGGCGCTTCAATTGAAGAGGTTGCAGAAAACATGGAATCGCTTTCTAATTCGGTAGAGGAAACAACTTCTTCAGTTGTGGAAATGGCTACATCTAT
This sequence comes from bacterium, assembly GCA_036514535.1. GTDB lineage: Bacteria > JAMCPX01 > JAMCPX01 > DATBWZ01 > DATBWZ01 > DATBWZ01. The sequence continues at coordinate 4,366 of DATBWZ010000096.1, read as the reverse complement.
CAAGGAGGTTGCAGGTCATATCAATGAACTGTTCAAACTTTCAGATAACACTGCTTCCGCAGTGAATCAGATGGAGGCAGCTGTCAAGCAGGTGGAGGGAAACACCAAGGATACAGCCAGGATCTCAGAGGAAGCGATGAAGGATGCTGAAGAGGGAGTGGCTGCTGTGGAGAAGAGCGTAATAAATATCAATAAAGTTTATGATGTTACTGTTGAAGCGGCTAAGGTTATTTCGTCTCTTGGGGATAAAGCCCAGGAAATAGGAAATGTCCTTAATGTTATAGACGATGTTGCTGAGGAGACCAATCTGCTTGCATTGAATGCTGCAATCATTGCGGCACAAGCTGGTGAGCACGGCAGGGGTTTTGCTGTGGTTGCGGATGAGATAAAGGATCTTGCGGAAAGAACGGCTGCATCCACAAAAGAAATATCACAATTAATACGTACTGTCCAGGACGAATCCCGGAAATCTGTAAAGACGGTCAATATCGGTTTGAAAATGGTTGAGGAAGGGGTAACACTTTCACAAAAGGCCGGAGAAGCATTAAGAAAGGTAAATCAGAGTTCTCATAAAACAAGGCTCATGAGCACAGAAATTGCCAAGGCTACTTCTGAGCTTGTCAAAGGAACAAATATGATTACGGATTCTATAGAGAAAATGGTGACAATGGCGCAGGAAATATCAAAAGCAACTAGTGAGCAAACTCAGGGCAGTGAACAGATTATGAAAGCTGCGAATAAGATGAAAGAAATAACAATACAGGTAAAAAGCGCAATACAGGAACAGTCTAAGGGTGGAAAGCACATAACTCAGGCAACTGAAAATATAAGGGACATGGTAAATTATATAAATAATGCAACCCAGAGCCAGAACAAAGCATCAACCCATGTTGTTAACTCTATTGAAAATATAAAGAAAATATCGCAGTCTACGGTTGAAAATGTAGCAAAATTAGACAGGGCAGTAGGCAGTCTTTCCGGGGCTTCAGAATCATTACAATTGATTGTAACCAGGTTTAAGATATAGAAAAAAGGAGAATGGAATATGATAGTTCTGTGTCCTAAATGTAAATCAAAACTAAAAATTGATGATCTGAAGATAAAACCTGAGGGGATCAGAGTTAAGTGTCCCAGATGTTCAAATATTCTCTTAATAAAAAAGAAGGTTCAGCCACAACCATCCGTAACACTGCCTTCGGCAAAAAGGGCGGGGGCGAAAATACTAATAGCACACGAGAGTGCGATATTCAGAAATAACATTAAGAATATTCTTTTTAAAGAAGGATATGTTGTTCTTGAGTCACAGGATGGAGCCAATGCGCTCAAGATAATAGAAGAACAACAGCCGGATGTTGCGGTTCTGGATGTAATGCTTGCAAGTATGTTTGGATTTGAGATCGCTGAAATGGTCAAAAAGGACGAGAGATTAAAGGGGACTAAGATAATTCTTATCGGGGATGTGTATGATAAGACGAGATTAAGAAGAGAACCACAGAGTTACTATGGGGCTGACGGATACATTGAAAAGCCCAATGTTTTAAGTAATGTACTGGAAACAATAAACAAAATTCTTTCTGCACCCTCCTTAGTTGTGGAGAAAAAACCTGTAGAGGATAAGCCCCCTGTTGCTCTTCCGCCTGGAGTTCTCCGGCCTGCTGTGCCTCCACAGAATGTAGCCTCTGATGAGGAAATGCAGGAGCATGAAAGAGCGAAAAGACTTGCAAAACTTATAGTATCTGACATTGCATTGTATAATCCGAAAATAGTTGACGAAGGAATAAAAAATAATACTTTTTTCCAGATCCTTGATAAGGATATAAAACAGGCACATAAACTCTACAATGAAAAAGTTACTGAATCGCTGAGAAAAAAAACAGACTACCTTCATATTGCGTTTGAAGAGTTTATTAAGAATAAGAAAAAACAGTTGGAGCAATAATGAATGCCATTAAAAACTTAAGAAAAAATTTTGCAAAATTGACCGAGGAAGAAAGGGTAAAAATAATCCAGAATCTCAATATCGCAGACTTTTCGGAAGACACTTTAGACATACTGACCCTTGGCATATCTGATCAACACTGGAGGGTGAGAAAAACATCCGTAGATAGGATGCTGGAGAAAAAAGGAAATAAATGGGTGTTCCGCCTTTTAATCAGAGGATTACAGTCTCAGGATAATGCAGGATTAAGAAATTCTTCTACAGAAGCGCTTATAAAACTGGGGTCGGAATCCCTGCCATTTTTGAGAAATGCGCTTAAAAATCCAAACCGCGATGTGAGAAAACTTTTGTTGGATGTAATAGGAGAAATTAAGGATAAATCTTTTCTTAAAATAATTGCCAAGCACCTGAAGGACGAAGATGCAAATGTCCGTTCGGCAGCAGCAGAGGCAATTGGCAAGATTCAAGATAAGCGGGGGGTGAACATCCTTCTTGGCGTTTTAAAAAAGCACGATCCATATCTTGGGTTTACTGCACTGGAATCGTTAAGTAAGCTTGGAGAGATTTACGGTATCAGTAAGATTGATAAGATTACCATGTCTATTAGCGATCCTATTCTTGGCCGGGCAGCGTATGATGCATTGGGTAAAAGTAAAAATCCAAAAGCGGGCTCATATCTTATAAAGGGACTGCATGACATGAGAAGGGGGCACCGTGAATCTGTTCAGGTTGGTCTTTTAAGCCTCTATAGTTCTATACAGGAAAACGAGAAAGGACTTCTTATTGAAAAATTAAAAGAGGATTTTGACGATAATATAAAAGATGAATTGCTTAAATCTTTGAACAGTTATAACCAGCAGATCAAGTTAAGCAGTACCGCCATCCTTTCCTGGATGAAAGTCAGGGAGGCAATCCCCTTGATGGTTGAAATGCTCAGGGAGGATTACGACCGCGAACATATTATTTGGTGTCTTGTTCTATATGGAAGTTATGGCATAAATGAAATAATCTCAGCGATGAGAAACAGCGATGAAATTATTCTGAGTTCATTATGCCGCGTTCTTGCAAAAATAGGAGATATTAAAGTTGAGCCGCATCTTATAGAACTCCTTACCCATGAGAGTGAAACGGTAAGAATATCATCAGCACTTGCTCTTGGTGATATCGGCAGCAGAAACTCAATTGGTGATTTATTTAAACTATTTGCCGATCCCAATCCGTCAGTTTGGGATGCTGTAAGGACTGCTCTTTTATCAATAGGAGAGAAATACAAGGATGAAACCAAAAGTCAAGCAGTCGAGATGATTTTATCCGAAGATGGAAATTTGAGAGGGAATGCCTATTTTATACTTGGAATGATGGGTGGGGATAATGTTTTAAATTTAATTAATCTTGGCATCAAGGATGAAAATCCATATGTTAGAGAGAATGCTGCTGTAGCGTTGGGAATTGTTGCTTCTCCCGATTCTGTAGAACAACTTGCATATACAATGACAGATGAGGAGCGTAGTGTCAGGCTTGCTGCCGTAAGGGCTCTTTCAAATATTAGAAACCCTCAAGTATTGGATGCGCTTAAACTCGGCATTTATGACGAGCATATATGGGTTCGTGTTGCCGCAGTAAAATCAATAGGCGAGCGCAGAAGCAAGGATGCGTTTTTGATTCTTGAAGAAGCGTTGAACGATGCGGCACCACCTGTAGTAGTTGTTGCGCTTGAGGCATTTAAAGCTAAAGGCGATAGTATGTTTGCAAAATCACTCGAAAAAGTCCTTGTAAACAATAATAAAGATGTTATTAAAGAATGTGTGCCGATGCTGAAAAAATTAAAAACAACCGCTGCACTTAAGATTTTGAAAAAGGCAATTAAACATCCAGCGCCGGAAGTAAGGGAACTCATAGCCAATTTTGCTTACACAGAATATGGCAAGTTCAGCAAGACAATTCTTTTAAATGCGTTTAAAACTGAAAATGACGCGCAGGTTAAATCTGTTTTAAGTTCCTTGAATTTCTGAGCGGCCTATGCTTAATTACGAAAATAAGATCACCATGAATAATGATGAATACAATGATATTTGTTCTTTTATAAAATCCTATTGTGGCATACATTACGACCAGAATTCTAAGTTTATTTTGGAAAAAAGGCTTAATCAGCGTCTTGATTTGCTGCGTCTTTCAAGTTTTAAAGAATATCTATATTATATCAAATATGATTCAAAGCGGGAAGAAGAACTAAATATGATTGCTGATGTTCTTACCACTAATGAGACTTATTTCTTCAGAGAGGACTATCAACTTAAAGCATTTAAGGAAGAGATCCTTCCTGGAATAGTAAACAAAAAAGAAAAGGGTATGCCCCGGGAGATAAGAATCTGGAGCGCTGGCTGTTCAAGCGGTGAGGAACCATATACGATTGCAATGCTTATTCTG
>DATBWZ010000095.1:0-15191 GCA_036514535.1 bacterium | reverse complement strand
AATTTGTTACAACGACCACCCACAAGACGCTGCGCGGCCCAAGGGGCGGTATGATAATGGGCAAGCAGGATTATGAAAAGGTGCTGAACAGCCGGCTTTTTCCCGGAAGCCAGGGAGGGCCGCTCATGCACATTATTGCTGCAAAAGCGGTGGCTCTCAGGGAGGCGCTGGAACCTGGATTCAAGGTGTATCAGAATCAGATAGTCAAAAACAGCAAAGCCCTTGCAGACGAATTAATGAACTGCGGTTATACACTTGTTTCAGGAGGCACGGACAATCACCTGATGCTGGTTGACCTTACTTCGCAGGGAATAACCGGCAAGGATGCGGAGATTGCGCTTGGAAAGGCAGGGATTACTGTTAACAAGAACGCTATACCATTTGACACCCAGCCGCCTGCTGTTGCCAGCGGTTTCAGAATAGGCACGCCTGCGATTACGACGCGCAGAATGAAGGAACCGGAAATGCAGCTGATAGCAAGATTCATAGACATGGCATTGAAAAATATTACAAACGAAGACCGTCTGGCTAAGATAAAAAAAGAGGTCAGGGAACTCTGCAGTAAATTCCCTGTCTACGCTGACAGACTTAAGGGAAATTAACCAATGAAGTGTCCTCATTGCGCTAATACTACTAACAAGGTTATTGACTCCAGGTTGGGCAAGGACGGGTCGGTTATAAGACGGCGCAGGGTCTGCCTTGATTGCAACAGGAGATTTACGACGCGGGAGCGGATTGAGGAAGACATGCCCATGGTTATAAAGAAGGATGGCAGGCGGGAGGCTTTTGATTTACAGAAGATATACAATGGAGTAAAAATAGCATGCAAGAAGCGGCCGATTTCAATGGATAAGATAGAGGAACTGGTAAAAGGGCTTGAGAACAGGGTGAAGGAATTGGGGGAAAAAGAGGTTCACAGCAATTTTGTCGGCAACGAGGTAATGAAAAGTTTGTATAAACTTGATCATGTAGCCTATGTAAGGTTTGCTTCTGTTTACAGGGAATTCAAGGATGTGAATGAATTTATGGAAGAACTTAAGCACCTTATGAAAAAGGAAAAGAAATAACTTACCTGATGTCAGATAAAAATTCTGAAAAATTTATGAGACTTGCTCTTGGGTTGGCAAAAAGGGCAAAGAACAGGACTCTTCCAAATCCCATGGTCGGGGCAATTGTGGTTAAGCATGACAGAATTATTGGCAGGGGCTACCATAAAGAGGCCGGTGGGCCACACGCAGAAGTGATAGCGTTGGGGGAGGCAGGAGAAGGCGCCCGCAATGCAACCCTTTATGTTAATCTTGAGCCATGCAATCATTGGGGCAGGACACCGCCGTGCACGGATGCTATTTTACAAAGCGGGATAAAAAGAGTGGTTGTCGGAATGATAGACCCTAATCAATTGGTGAAGGGAAAAGGCATAAGCAGGTTGAGAAAGAATGCTGTTGAGGTGGAGTCCGGCGTTCTTGAGGATGAATGCCGGAAACTTAATCAGGTTTATATTAAAAATATAACGAAGAAGATGCCCTATGTGATTTTTAAGTCTGCTGTCACCTTAGACGGCAGGACTGCAACAAAAACAGGCGATTCAAAATGGATTACCTCTCCGGATTCCAGACGGCTTGTCCACAATCTCCGGGCAGAGGTTGATGCAGTGATGGTGGGAATTGGCACTGTTTTGAAGGACGATTCATCCCTCACTACGCATGGGGTTGCTTCCTTTAACCCGCTTAGGATTATAGTTGACTCAAAACTGCGGATACCGCTGAGAGCCAGGGTTCTTACGGATACCTTAAGGAAAAGGACTGTAATTGCCACTACAGAGCGTGCGTCAAAAAGAAAAGCTGATATTGTTGCCGGGCTGTGCGGACGCTTGATATTTCTGCCTTCAAATAAGGGCAGGGTTGATCTGAAAGCGCTTCTCTTGAAGCTTTACAGCGAGGGAATCTGCAGGCTTCTTGTAGAGGGCGGGGCAACCCTCGGTGGTTCGCTGTTTTCCGGGGGATTTATTGACAGAATGTTGTTATTTATCGCTCCGATGTTAGTCGGAGACGGGATAGGAATTTTTGAGGGATCAGGATTAAGCAGAATAAGATATTCAAAAAATTTAAAAGATGTTAAAATCAAAAAATATGGTAAGAATATAATAGTGGAAGGCAGTCTTTAGATGTTTACCGGAATAATTGAAACAGTGGGGAAAATACATAATATCAGACAAAAAGGTAAAACCCTGGAATTGACAGTAGAATCCGGTAAGGTTGCCCCTAAACTAAGTCTTGGCGATAGCGTTGCTGTTAATGGTGTATGCGTTACCGTTGTAAAAAATTCAGGTAAATCTTTTGTTGTTGATATATCACAGGAAACTGTTCTGCGTTCAACCCTCGGCAGGTTGGCGGCGGGTTCCATTGTTAATCTGGAAACCCCTTTGACTCCATCATCCATGCTCGGGGGGCATATGGTTCAGGGGCATGTTGATTGCAGGGGCATTATTACCGGGGTAAAAAAAACAAAAAATGAGTTGTTCCTGGAGATTGAATTGCCTGCAGAATGGATGAAATATATTGTTGAAAAGGGCTCTATCGCTATGGATGGAATAAGCCTCACTGTGTCAGGCATTGTCAGGAACCGGATCAGGATGGTTATAATACCGCATACTATGAAATCAACGGCTATTTTATCCAGAAAAACGGGCGATTATGTTAATATAGAAGTTGATATTTTTGGCAAATACGTTTACAATTTTATAAGTAATACTTTTGGAAAAACGGCTAACCAGGGAATTAATAAAGAATTTTTGATAAGCAGGGGATTTATATAAGGCTGAAAGATTATGAAAGTTGAAAGAGTAGAAGATGCCATAAAAGAAATTAAGCAGGGGAGGATGGTAATCCTGATTGACGATGAGGACAGGGAAAATGAGGGCGATCTATACATGGCAGCTGAAAAAGTTACGTCTAAGGATATCGCATTTATGGCAACATACGGGCGGGGGCTTATTTGCCTCGCAATGGCAAGGGAGATGTTTGAGAAATTGGATATTCCCTTAATGGTGACTGAAAACACTGCCCGCTTTGGCACTGCTTTCGGGGTTTCTATTGATGCCAAAGATGGTATAACCACAGGCATTTCTGCTGCTGATCGGACACGCACAATACTCGCCGCCATTGCAGATGATGCAAAACCTGCAGATCTTGCTCGCCCGGGGCACATATTCCCACTTCGGGCAAGGGATGGAGGAGTTCTTGTAAGATCAGGGCAGACAGAGGGGTCTGTAGATCTATCCAGGCTCTCAGGACTAAAGCCGGCAGGTGTTATATGCGAGATTATGAAAGAAGACGGGACAATGGCGCGCAAACCCGATTTAGAAGAGTTTGCGGGGAAGTTCAATCTGAAGATGGTAACCATAGCTGATCTGATAGCCTACAGACTGCAGAAAGAGAATCTTGTCCGCAGGGTCTCCACTGCAAAGATTAACACGAAGTACGGCGGTGAATTTACCGCCATTATTTACGAGAGCGATGTTGATTCAAATCAGCATATAGCGCTTGTAAAAGGGGATGTTAATCCCGGAGAGAGTGCCCTTGTAAGGGTTCACTCAGAATGCCTCACTGGCGATGTATTTGCATCTGACCGTTGTGATTGCGGAGAACAATTGCAGAAGGCAATGAAGATTATCAATGATGAGGGCAGGGGCATAATTGTTTACATGAGACAGGAGGGCAGGGGCATAGGCCTTGGCAATAAAATAAAGGCGTATGCACTTCAGGATCAGGGGCTTGATACAGTTGAAGCAAATGAATTTCTGGGTTTCAAGGCAGATCTGAGGGATTACGGGATAGGTGCGCAGATACTCAGGGACCTGGGACTAAAAAAACTCAAGCTTTTAACAAATAATCCAAAGAAAATTGTTGGGCTTGAGGGATACGGTTTGGATGTTGAGGAACGCATTCCGATTACTACCAAGGCTACATCCAGTAATTACCGTTACATAAAAACTAAGATAGAAAAAATGGGGCACCTTATTGAATTAAAAAAAGATCCTCGCAGTAAAAAATTAGAAGACAAAAAGACAGGAGGTAAAAATGCCAAAAATTCATGAAGGCAATCTATCGGGTAAAGGGTTGAGAGTTGGGATCATTCAGAGCAAATTCAATCATTTCATTACGGACAGGCTCCTTGATGGTGCGATTGAGGGATTGACGAAATGCGGTGTAGATGATAGCGCAATCCAGGTGTACCGTGTTCCGGGGTCGTTTGAGATACCGGTAATAATGAAAAAACTTGCCTCCGGCGGTAATTTTGATGTTTTAATTGCTATTGGTGCCATAATACGGGGCGAAACCCCGCATTATGATTATCTTTCAGCAGAAGTAACAAAGGGTATAGCTTATGTTGCCCTGGAGGCTGGTATACCAGTGATAAACGGTGTTCTGACGACTGATGACGTTGCTCAGGCAATTGACAGAGCCGGAGTTAAGGAAGGGAACAAAGGGTATGACGCCGCTCTGAACGCTGTGGAGGTTGGAGCGCTTTTTAAGACTAAAAAATTATGATATCAAGGAGTGATTCAAGGGATAATACTCTCAGGATGTTATATTCAAGAGAAATAACAGATGGCAGAACTGATGGATTCCTGTCCCATCAGCCTTCTGTGGATGAGGATATTGACATGTACGCAAAATCGCTTTTTGAAGGTATAACGGATAACCTGGATGAAATTGATAAGAAGATTCAAGATTGTTCATCTCACTGGAAGGTGTACAGAATGTCACTTGTTGACAGAAACATCCTGCGCATTGGGTGCTATGAAACGCTTTATCTTGATGATGTCCCGGTGATAGCAGCAATAAATGAGGCTGTAAATCTTGCAAAAAAATATGGCGGAGAGGAATCCGGAGCCTTTGTGAACGGCATACTTGACCATATTGCAAGGCAGGCTGGCAAACTGCCGGATAAGGATTGAGATGAAGGTTAATTTTCTGAAAGAATTTCCAGAAAAAATTAATTTTGAATTATTTGTCACAACACTTTTTAATGATGAGCGGCCGCCGAGGGGATTAAGCGGGTTGCTGGACTGGTATTCCAATGGAAAACTCTCCAATCTTATGATGAAGGATATGCTGACCGGTGATATCGGGGAACATGTTTATATCACCGGGGGTTCCAGATTGCCATTAGGCAGATTCGTAATCTTTGGAATGGGTGCATCCACAAATCTGTCTCAAAAAACATACAGTGATATCTCAAGTAAGATAGTGGAGTCAATCATTGATATGAAGTTTAATTCTATCTGTTGTGGCCTGCCAGGCTTTCATAAACTGAATTTTGAATTCTCCCGAGCGATTGAAATTTTCCTGCATGAGATAGAGAGGCGAAAGGTAGGTTTCCGCGATATGAATATTCTGTGGGTTGAGGATCTTGTTGAATCTTAGTTCCAGTGAAAAATTTATAGTTCAGTTAAAGAATGCAGCGACAACGTCTGACCGGAGGATTGCTTGAGTAATGATCTCAGTAGAAGGCTGATAACCACTGCTGTTGCAGTCCCACTGCTTATATTTCTTTTCTTTGTTGGTGGCATACCATTCATGATTCTCATAATAGTTGTAGGGTTTATTGGATTATATGAAATGGATAAAATCGGAAGAGCCAAAGGTCTTGAATTCAGAAGCACGCTTCTGTTTATAATGGGGTTTGCTGTTTACATAGCAGCCTATGTTGACAGCAAGTACCTTGGAATTAAAAGTGGACTGGCTGTGTTTTCAAGTGTAGTGTTTTTTTCATGTCTTACAATACTTGTTTATGAGATGTTAATGAATAAACCTCAGGGTTCAATAAAGACTTTCACGGGTGCGCTGTTTGTCCATCTTTATGTTAATGTGTCCTTAAGTTGTATAATACTTTTAAGGAATATAGGATTTGGCAACAGTATAACCCTGCCTTCGGGCTTGTACAAGAGTTTTGACCTTTATAACGAAAATATTGGGACATTTTTTGTTTTTTTTACTGTCGCCGCAACATTCATTGCTGATGCAGGCGCTTACTTTGCCGGCAGGATGTTTGGCAGAACAAGGCTTGCTCCGCTGATAAGCCCAAAAAAGACGGTTGAGGGGGCTGTTGGCGGGATGCTGGCTGCCTGTCTGGCAGGGGTGGGCGTAAAATTTATTGATAAAATATTCTTTAGGATTTCAAACGAGTTCTCCTATTCAAATGTTCTCATCCTTGCTGCTATTATAGGAGTAACAGGGATATTCGGAGACCTCTTTGAGTCTATGGTAAAACGAGATGCTAACATTAAGGATACAGGGGGAATTCTGCCAGGTCACGGTGGAATGATGGACAGACTTGACAGCTTGCTTTTTACTATTCCCTTTACATATTTTTATGTTAAGATATATTACAATTTGTTTTAAATATATAAAAGGAGAAGAAGATGAAAAGAAGAATCGGTATTTTATTTGCAGCGGCGATTGTGCTTGCCGCAGGTTGCAACGTGAAAAAAGGAAAGGAGCAATCAGGAGGATCTGAGGTTAGCCCCAAAATTGAACAACAGGCAAGCCCGCAGGTTCAGACAGGTTCCGTTGAATTAAACGATAAACTCAAGGAGAAAATTATTTATTTCTTAAAGACAGCGTTCAATGTTCCGGCTAATGTAGCGGTTTCTCTATCCGGATCAACACCCGCGCTAATAAAAGGGTTTACTACAGTTACAGCAGCATTTTCCTCCCAGGGGATGACACAGAATGTGGATATTTATGTTTCTAATGATTCAAGATATGTTCTGGTGGGAAGGCTTATGGATCTGGAGGGCTCGCCATGGGAGAAAAAGGATATGAGCAAACTTTCCCTTGCTGATTCTCCATCAAAGGGAAATAAGAAAGCTCCGGTAACTATAGTGGAGTTTTCTGATTTTCAATGTCCATTCTGCGCCAATGCGTTCAATATTGTGGAAAACGAGGTTCTTAAAAAGTACGGAAAGAAGGTTAGATTTGTTTACAAGCATTTTCCGCTGAGCAGTATTCACCCTTGGGCAGACAATGCTTCTATTGCGGCTGAATGCGCTCTCAATCAAAAGGACAAGGCATTCTGGAAATTTTACGAGAACTTCTACAAAGAACAGAAGAATATAACAAATGATAATCTGAAGGAGAAGGTAGAGTCTTGGGCAAAATCCGCCGGACTGGATACAAAAAAATTTCAGGAATGCTATGATAAAAAGGAAACCCTTCCCCGTGTAGAAAGAGACAGGAATGATGGGGCAGCCATTGGTGTAACCGGTACGCCCGCTTTCTTGATTAACGGTATTTTCCTTGGAGGAGCTCTTCCCTTTGAAAAGTTTCAGGAGATAATAGATCACGAGCTCAAACAGGGATCCTGAGGGCTTTAACTAATTCCTCCGGGAGCGGGGCTTCAATGCTTACTTTTTCTCCTTTTGGAAGACAGAGTTCTATTCTGCTGGCGTGAAGAAAGAATCTGTTCTTCAATTCCGGCAGACTGTAAGGTGATCCGTACAGAGAATCACCAACAATAGGAATTCCATAGTGCGCGAGTTGAGCCCGGACTTGATGCGTTACACCGGTTCTTGCAGTTACTTTTAAGAGGGTGAATTTTTTATAGTGTTCTATTGCTTCAACCGCAGATTCTGCTTCCCATGATTTTATATTTTCTGGCTTGTTGTTATGCACAGCCATTTTATTTCTACTTTCCGGATCATGCGCTATAAAATTGGAAAGGTCGGCAGATCTGTCCAGCCTGCCATGGACGAGGCACAGATATTCCTTAATGACCTGTTTTTTCCTCCATTGTTGCCTGATGTAATTAAAAATTTCCTGCTCTTTTGCTGATAAAATGGCTCCGGATGTCCCTCTGTCCAGCCTGTGGAGCAGTCCAAGCATGGAAGTGCCTGGATTAACATTATAAACTTCAGGGAATTGCGCAAGTATCCCGTTCAGAATGGTATTATTTTCTCCGGGATTGAGTGGATAGGAGTGAATGCCGGAAGGTTTATTGACTGCTACTATGCATTCATCCTGGTAGATTATGTTTACAGGGATATCTGAATTTGCAGGTATCACAAAAAGGTTTTCCCATCCAGTCTTAAGTCTTAAAGATTCCCCCTGGTTAAGGAAATACCCCTTTGTCGCTATTTTGTTGTTGACAGAGATATATCCTGATTTTATCAGATGTCTTGCTTTGCTTCTTGTTATTCCATCTACTTTAAGGCAAAGTAAGCGGTCAATCCTTATATATCCAAGGTTATTTTTAATCTCCATGCTTCTATTATACTTTACTTATAAAAATTAGTATGATATTATCAACCGTTAGATAGAGGATTATGAGCCTTGTTGGCAGTTTGGAAGACCTTGGTCTGGGTGAAATACTCCAGATAGTTAGTCTCAGTAGAAGATCAGGAATCCTCTATCTTGCGCACCAGGCCAAGAAAGGGATGATTATTTTTAAAATGGGACAGGTAATATCAGCATCCTCAAACGAAAAAAAAGATAATTTTGTGACAAATTTAATAAAGATGGGTTATATGAATCCTGATAATGTGAAGAGCAGTTATGCATTCTGGAAGGCTGAGAACATGCGCATTCCATATTCTCAATATTTGCTTCAGAAGTTTAATGTTCCTCCAGATGTGATGAATGAACTTCACTCTAATCTTATAGAAAAAACCATATATGGCTTCTTTGGATGGCCCGAAGGGACTTTTAATTTTGAACTGAAGGAAAATGAATCAGAATTGGAGGCGATTCTTAATTCCCCGCTGCTCAGCATCCTTGAACAGGGATTGAGCCCTCAGTTCCTGGCTATGGAAGGCTCCAGGCTCTATGATGAAATGAAAAGGAGTCAGCCTGTTGTTGTCAAACCAAAGGATGAGAAACACATCAAACCAGCGGAAGCTTTAAGAGAAGATATAAAAATCCTACCAGACGAAATTTCGTTGAATTACTATGCTCCTGACAAGGCTAAGGATTTGAAAGAAAAGGCGCAGGAAGTGGGAACATTCAATCTAAACAGTGTGTTGAATGATATCAGTGCCTCGCTTGAGCAAGGAGAGTCTCTTTTTCCAGATATAGAACCTGTAACAAGAACGGCCCACAGCCCGGTGCTTGAACTGCTCAAATCAATGATGGGAGAGTTAATGAATCCCGATACGGTGCCAGAGGTTTCATTGCTTGTGCTTCGTTTTGCGAGCGAGTTGATGAATCGGGCTATCCTTTTGCTTGTTAAAAAAGATGAAATATGCGGTCTCGGTGGATTTGGCATTCGGTTGAAAGACAACAATCCTGACAAAGTAGTAAGGGAAATCAAAATCCCGCTTAATGAACCTTCAATATTCAGTGAATCCATTGCCAAAAAATTTTCTCTGAAGAAAAAACTGGAACCATTGCCGTGGCATGAATATTTTCTGAAAAAACTTGGCGGTGGCACGCCTGCGGAGGTCTATGTAGCCCCGATTTTTACTGTTGGGAAAATTACAGCCTTGTTGTATGGCGATAATCTTCCAGAAAATACCGCAATAGGGGATACAGATTCACTTGATATATTTTTGAATCAAGCAGGTCTTGCAATGGAGAAAGCGTTTTTAAGAAGAAAACTCCAGAAAATGAAAATTAAAAATGATTCAGATTAGAGATAAAGGATAGATTGATGCCATACCAGGTACTGATTGTTGAAGACTCTGCCACTACAAGAGCATTTATTATGTCTGCATTGCAGGATCTGGAGGGGATTGAATTTGTAGAAAGTGCTACAGGTTTTGAAGCTCTCAAGGCCCTTCCCAGACATAAATTTAATCTGATTTTAACCGATATAAATATGCCGGATATAAATGGACTTGAGCTTATTAGTTTTATAAGAAACAATCCTAATTATAAAGATATCCCCTTATTTATTATATCCACAGAAAAAAGTGAATATGACAGGAAAAAAGGGCTAATGATAGGAGCAAACGAGTATGTTATTAAACCATTTGTTCCGGACAAACTTAAAGAACTTGTTTTAAAATACCTTGCAAAGAAATGAGGGTTGCTGATGATCTCTGAAGGAGAAAAAATAAAAAGAAAAGCCTTTAAAGAATTTATATCAGAGGCAGAGGAATTAATAGACAAACTATCCAAGAACATACAAGAAATGGATGCTTATTTATCCAATGGGAAAGTTCCTCCCGATATGCTCAATGAAATATTCAGGGGAGCGCATTCCCTTAAGGGGCTTACCGGTATGTTTGGATTTGTTCAGATGTCGGCTCTTAGCCACCATATGGAAAATCTTCTTGACAATCTCAGGCTTGATAAAGTTATTCTTGACAAGAAGCTGCACAGTATACTGACAGAGGGTGTTGATCTTCTCAGCACGCGTCTTAAAAAATTGACTTCTGGTGGAACCGAAACCGAAGGGGAATTTGAAGAATTTATTAAAACAATAGAGGATACAATTTCCGGATCAAAACCAAAAAAAGAAGAATCTGTTTTTGACAGTATAGGCATAGATAGCAATGTATTGGGGGTTCTTACTGAGTATGAAGAACACCGTTTAAAAGAGAATATAAAATCTGGATCAAGGATTTATAAAATTTCTGCGGTTTTTGATCTGTCAAGTTTTGATGAAGACCTCTCTAAATTGAATGATGTCTTAAAATCTTTGGGCGAGATTATTACAACCCTCCCGGGCGCAGGTGCACCTGGAGAGGCAGAGATCAAATTTGATATTATTTTGGGAACTGATAAGGACCAAAGCGCAATTAATGAATTGTTAAAGAGGTTCGGTGTTGAGATAACAGAGTTTACCAAGGATAAGAGACATGTTCAGCCACAGGCAGCCGCCCCTGAAAAAATAGTTGAGAATGTTTCTTCTGAACAGAGTGTTTCCCAGGAAGAAGTACTTTCAGTTAGAAGTGTAAGTCAGACTGTGCGCGTGGATATTTCAAAACTGGACTACATTATGAATATTGTTGGCGAGCTGTTTCTCAGCAGAATCCAGATCTCTGAGATTGCTTCTCAACTGAGAAACAAAATAGGTTTTACAGGATTTTCTGCGGGGCTTTACAAGGCAAGCAGGGAACTGGAACGAAAACTTAATGAGTTGAGAATCAGCGTAATGGGAGTAAGGATGGTCCCGCTGAGGCAGGTTTTTGATAAACTTATAAGAGTAGTTAGACGGTTGGCTGATTCCTCAGGCAAGAAAATCAGCCTTGATATTTTTGGTGCGGATACAGAACTTGATAAGCTTATAATTGAAGAGATTGCTGATCCACTTATGCATATAATCAGAAATTCCATTGACCACGGGATTGAGGAACCGCAGGAAAGGGAAAAAATGGGTAAAGATCCTACAGGTAAAATAACTATTAATGCTTATCAGAAGGGGAATCATGTGGTAATTGAAGTTATTGATGATGGCAGGGGTATTGATATAAACAAGATTATAAAAGTTGCACAGAAAAGAAATTTGGCAAACGTTAATGCTCAACTGTCAAAACAGGATGCTTTTGAATTTTTATTCAGGCCGGGATTTACAACGAAAGAGGTAGTTAGCGAGATATCGGGCCGGGGTGTAGGGCTTGATGTGGTAAAAAATAAGATTTCTGCTCTCAGCGGAATGATAGATATTGAGAGTGAGGTCGGGTTTGGCACAAGGTTTATAATTACTCTTCCAATAACACTTGCAATTATCCAGGCTCTTATGGTTGATACTTCTGGCAGATTATTTGCAATCCCGTTAAGTTCTGTTCTTGAGAGTCTGGTGGTTTCCGAGGGCGATATCAAACGGGTGGAGAAGAAACAGGTTTTACAATTACGGGAATCTACGCTTCCACTTATAAAATTAAGCGAGATCTTCACCCTGCCTGATAACAACGAGAAGAAGGATAAGTTTTTCGTGGTCGTTGTTGGTCTTGCAGAGAGGAGATTGGGCATACTTGTTGATAAATTAATAGGACAACAGGATATAGTGATTAAACCCGTCGGGGAGATTCTTAAAAATATTAAGGGTATAGCAGGGGCAACAGAACTTGGAACTAAGCAGGCTGTGCTTGTTCTTGATGTGGGTGCAGTACTTGAAGAATCGTTGAAATTAAAGGAGGCTTGAGATTGTATGAGAGATTTTACGGCTTTAAGGTAAAGCCGTTCAGCAAGACGCCGGATCCGCGATTCCTCTATAAAAGTAAAGCCCATGCAGAAGCGCTTGCAAGGCTCGAATATGCTGTTGAAGAGAGGGATATTGCCCTGCTTACAGGAGACATAGGTTGTGGTAAAACTACAATTTCAAGGGCGCTTGTGGATAGTCTTGGGGAGAATGCAAAGCCGGTGGTAATAATTAATCCAAGGCTTTCTTCTACGCAATTATTGAAGACAATAGCCAGGAGGATGGAAATTCAGTCGCCACCTAATCACCGGAGCGAGTTAGTTGAACAGTTGAGTGACGAAATTTATAAATTATACGAATCTGGAATTGTGCCTGTGATTATTTTGGATGAAGCCCAGCTTATTCCATCAAAGGATACTTTTGAAGAATTAAGATTGCTTACAAATTTTCAGCTTGATGACAGGAACCTTCTGACACTAATACTTATAGGACAGACTGAGTTAAGGGAAAGGCTGAAGAAACCAACCTTTACCGCATTAAGGCAAAGGATTGGTATAAATTATCACATTGGCCCGCTTGCGCTTGAAGATGTAAAAGAGTATATAAGGTTCCGGATGGAAGTTGCAGGCAGGAAAGAAGATCTTTTTTCAGAAGGAGCAATAGAAATGATCTATACTATTTCAAATGGTATTCCCAGGGATATTAACAGCATTTCTAATAACGCGCTTCTTGAGGGGTTCTGCAGGGATGCCAGACTTATTGATGAGGATATAATTAGAGATGTTATGACTGATATGGGCATAGGGGTTGCTTAGTATGGATCTTGTCAAAATAAGAAAAAAGGCCCGGGAGTTAGAAAGGGAAAAACAGCAAAATGAACTCCTTGTTCAGAAAAAAGAAGAATTGGTTGAAAAACAGGAGCAGGAACTCAATGCCGGACAGATTGTTAATAAGATAACGCAGGAAGGGAAGGCTGTTCCTGCAGCGCCTCAGTCTGTTGTTGCGCCCCCAATAGAAAATGCAGTTCCTACACTGCAAGAACCCGTAAAAAAGGAAGAGATTATCGCTTTCGATATTGATTCCAAATATGAAGAACTGGATCAAGCATTTGAAGCTCCTTTGATTGAGGTGCTGGAATTTGTTTTGTCTGATGAAGAATACGGTGTGTCCCTGCAGGATGTTCGTGAGATTGTAAGGATGAGGGCTATTACAGAAATTCCAAGGGCGCCGGAATTTATTATAGGGATAATATCCCTGCGCGGAGAGATGATTCCTGTTATTGATATGAGAAAGAGGCTTGGCCTTGATATTTTGCCATACTCTGCCCAGACCAGAATAGTTGTTGCTTCAGAAGAGAAGATGGCTTTTGGATTTATTGTTGACAGGATCAATGGCGTTGTAAGAATAAAGGAAAATATGGTTGAGTCTCCTCCATCAGTTTCGGGAGATATGAACATCCAGTTTCTGAAAGGGCTTGGCAGGTATGAAGACAGGTTGGTAAGGCTTGTAGATCTTCAAAAAATATCCAGGTTTGAAATCAAATGATTGATACGAAAGAGCAAAAAGAAAAAATAAGTAGCGAAATTCTTCAATTCGCTAGTTTTAAAATCGGAAGCGATAAGTATGCTATTGATATAATGAAGATCAAAGAGATAACCAGGTTTTGTCCAATTAAACGTGTACCAAAATCTCCACCCTTTGTGGATGGAGTTATTAATCTGAGGGGCAGGATAATTCCAATTATGGACATGCGCAAGAGGCTTGATGTTGAAGTAACGCCAGCCGGGAAAAAAACCAGAATTTTTGTTGTAATAATGCTGAACAGGGTTGCCGGACTTCTTGTTGATGAGGCGACAGAGGTCATAAGAATCCCACTGACTCAGATCAAGCCGGCCCCTGGGTTTGCCAAGGCTGTGGATGCCCAGTTTTTTGAAGGTGTTTTTGAAAAAAATGGCGAATTAATTTTGATTTTCAATATTGACAAGATACTTACGGGTCAGGAAATAACAAGCCTGATGGAAATGAAGGCGCCAGGCAGCTGAGAATCGCAATGTTATCTGATATAATTGGTAGAGAAAATGGATGGTTGTTTAAAGTGCAGTATTTGTGTCAAAAATTTGATAATGTTACTGCTGACAGTAGGAGGTGTTTTTCATGAAGTTAGAAGGTATTAAATTTAGCATAAGGTTGAAATTTATCATATTTGTATTGTGGGGAATATTTATTTTAAGTTTAATTTATTCTGTTGTTTACCTTATGAGATCCCGCATGCTTATGGAAACGGAACTATCCAAAAGAGGAGAACTGTTGGCAAGTAACATAGCTTATAACTCCAGGTTTGGCGTTCTTGCAGAAGATAAGCAGTTTCTTGGTCAGATTATAGACGGCGCTTTTGAGGATGCAGATATTGCTTATGTAGTTATATCAAATAAAGAAGGGAAAGACCTATCCAATAGATTCCGCACAGGTAAATCGGATACAGATCTTGAAACGGTTTTAAAATTAAGGGACACCGAGCACGCTGCTAAAGTGGTTCTTTCTAAAGGAGGGACAGTTATCAACCTCAATGACAAAGTTACCGTTGGAAAGAGGCAGGGACTTGGTGAAACTGAGGGAACAGAGGATTCTGAAGATGATGTTAAGGGATTTGTTCAGATCGGAATAAACACCGAAAATATTTCAAAAAGGTTCCGTTCTATTTTTGTTGTCGGAATGATGCTCTTTTTTGTAAATCTTCTTGTAGGAAGCGGAGTTACATACTATTTTGCTAACAGATTCCTTTCCCCTATCTCCGTGGTGACTGAGAAAACGCTTCTTATTGCCGATGGTGATTTAACTCAAAAGGTTGAGCTTGCAAGAAGGTCAACAGACGAGGTCGGGTTGCTTGCCAATACATTCAACAGAATGTCAATAAATTTGAATGAAATGTTAAAAAGAATCCAGGAATCTTCGGATAATGTTACGAAAGCGAGCCATATTGTTGCAACGAGTTCAAAAGAGGTTTTTGAAGGATCTCAGGTTCAAAACAATTATATTGAGGATACATCAAAATCTGTAGGCGATATTAATGAAGCAATAAAAGGCATTGCAGAAAATCTTGAGAT
>DATBWZ010000094.1:0-19745 GCA_036514535.1 bacterium | reverse complement strand
GCCCTTTTCAATCCTTATTCCATTTCCAGAAGCAAATAAAGTATTGGCGGCCTTTTCTCCATGTTCTGCAATGGATAATGCATTATCTATTGCATTGGGAAAATCCATACCGGCGCCCATACAAGAAAAACCCATTCTGCCACTTTTTATTACCCTTAACGCTATTCCATCAACTATCCCGGTAGAACGACATTCTATCTCTCCACCCTTTGCTTCAACCTGAGTTGATTCCGTCCTCATATTGAAGATCTCCCAATCCCCGACGCGGCTGGATAACAACTCGGCCATGGAATCAAGACTGTCAATTGTCCTGTTTTTCATTGTTTCCAGCCGTTATAAGTGGTATCTGGTATGCATCCTCAATAAATGGTCTTTCAAGATCAAGAGATATAGCAACCTCGTTGCATTTGGGAAATTCAGGACATCGCATGCAATCTGACCATATCTTCTGTGGCAGCAATTCTTTTTCAATTGATTTGAACCCGAATTTTAAAAAATACTCCGGCTTATAGGTGAGGGAGAAAATCCTTCTGATTCCGAATGCCCTTGCTTCGGAAATACAAACCCTTACAAGCTTGGCTCCAATGCCCCTGTTCTGGAAGGTATCCTTTACCGCAAGGGATCTGATTTCGGCAAGATTCTCCCATCCAAAATGCAATGAACATACTCCGACTGTTCCTTGACTGTTTTCCTCATATACGAAAAAATCCCTGAGGTTTTCATACAGCTCAAGCAGCGAACGCGGCAGCATCTCTCCGCGCTTTGCAAAAGATTCTATTATATTCTGAATCTGAGGAACATCGCACATTTTTGCTTTGCGTATAAGTCCCATTTTAACCCGCCCTCTCCAGTAGTTCCCTGGCATATTCCCTTGATTTAGGCGTAAGAAGCAAACCGCCTGCCATCTTTGCAAGCTCATCAATCCTTTCCGATTTGGTCATTAATTTCACCCTTGTAACAGTACGATTGCTTTCCCCGGTCTTCCAGACGGTATAATGATTATCTGCATAGCAGGCAATCTGAGGAAGGTGAGTAACGCATAGAACCTGATGCTCACGGGCAATCATCTTTAAGTTCCTGCCAACAGAATCAGCAACGCTCCCGCCTATACCAGAATCTATTTCGTCAAATACAAGCACCGGAACCCCGGAAAAACCTGATAGTACCCGTCTCAGAGCAAGCATAATCCTGGATAGCTCTCCGCCGGATGCTATTTTTACAAGCGGCCGCATATCTTCGCCCTGATTCGGAGCAATCAGAAATTCAACGCCGTCAATGCCAAAAGGGGTCATTTCTGTTTTTATAAAGGAAATCTCAAGCCTGGCCTTATCCATTCCAAGATTATGGAGCTCCGCTTCAATCTTCTTTTTAAAATTCTTTGCAGCCTTTACGCGCAGATTGCTGATCTCCGCAGATGCTTTTATTAATTTTTCAAATGCCGCAGCATCCTCAGCCTCAAGTTTTTTAAGACTTTCAGATACCGTCTCCAGCCCATCCAGCTCGATTTTAAATTTTTCCAATTTCCCGATGACATCCTCAACGCTGTCTCCGTATTTCTTTTTTAGCCTGTTTATAAGCGTAAGTCTTTCATCAATATCTTCAAGCCTTGAGGGGTGAAAATTTAATTTTTCATCATAACCCCGCAGAAATGAGGAGACTTCCTCCAGCTGCATAAGGCAATCAGCAATCAGCGGATCAAGAGATGAAAAGGAGGAATCTATTTTTGAAATATCCGTCAATTTTTTACCGAATGCAGAAAGCGTTTCAATAACCGACCCTTCCCCTGAATATATCTTATCAAAGCCATCGTGAACGAAGTTGCTTAACCTTTCAGCGTTCAGAAGGATCTGCCTTTCCTCCTTGAGCGCAGTTTCTTCATCCTGCTTCAGATTCGCATCGGCGATCTCCTTTAACTGAAACCTTAAAAAATCCTCTTTTTCCGCCTTCTGTTTTTCCTGCTCTTTCAACAGGTCAATCTTTTCTCTTATTGACTTCCAGTTGTAATACATTCCGGCCAGTTCTTCGCGCATTTTGATTAGGCCGCCGAACCGATCAAGATAATCAATATGTGTTTCAATATGCAAAAGGCTCTGGTGTTGATGCTGGCCGTGGATATCAAGCACCTTCTCTCCTATATCCTTCAGCAGACCAAGAGTGCAGATCTTTTCATTTATATAAGACCTGCTTTTACCTGCATTGGTTATCACCCTTCTGAAAATCACCTCCCCGCCGCTGCTAATCCCTCTATCCTTTAACATTCCAATAATTTCAGGATGTCCGGACAAATCAAAACGGGCCGTTACCTCTGCCTCCTCGCATCCGGTTCTGACAACATCCGCATCGGCCCTCCCGCCAACTGTCATCTCAAGGGCATCAACAATGATAGATTTTCCTGCGCCCGTTTCGCCAGTAAACGCATTAAATCCCCTTTCCAGCGTCAACGCAAGTTCATTAATTATGGCGAAATTTTTTACGAAGAGTTCTGCAAGCATTTATCAGAACTCACCCCAACGCAGTTTTGTCCGAAGCAGTTCATAATAATTTCTGGTAGGCGATTTTATAACCTTTAGTTCCGACGCCGCCTTTTTCACTTCAATAACATCGCTCTCATTTATGGAAAATCCAACCTGCCCGTCAAGGGTCAGAAAGACCTCGCCATTTGTAATTTTTGCTGTAATATCAACCCTGGAACTGTCGGGTATTACCAGCGGTCTGTTAGTAAGCGAGTGCGGACATATCGGGGTTATTATCACGGAATTCATTGCTGAATGCACAATGGGACCTCCGGCAGAGAGTGAATATGCGGTCGAGCCAACTGGCGTTGAAACAATCAGGCCATCAGCCCTGAAAGTGCATACATAATTGCCATCAATGTGCATATCAAGTTGAATTATCCGTGCAATTGCGCCTTTATTGATCACAACATCGTTAAATACCACATAATCCGCGATTCTTTCACTGTGTCTGTGGACATGAACATTGAGCAGCATTCTGTTCTCTGTGGCAAATTCGCCTTGGATAACGCTCTCAAGAACAACCTTTACCTCATTCAGTGAAACCTCGGTAAGAAAACCCAGTCCGCCAAGATTAACCCCCAGAATGGGAACATTTTGTTGATTCAATAGTCTCGCCGCGCTTAAAAATGTTCCATCTCCACCAAGGACCAGCATAATATCAATATTCGCCGGCAATTTGCTTTTCGGAATCCCGCCTTTAGAGCCTATAAACTCGGCAAGTTCGCTGTCAAGAACAGGGGTAGACCCCTTGGACTCCAGCCATTTTACAATATCTGAGATTACCGGAGCATTTTCTTTCTTTGTAAGCTTGCCTACAATACCAATTTTCATAAAATTCTTAGATTGAGATTAACATAAATAAAAATTTTTGTCTATAAATTGGGGTTATTCTCCTTTAACAACTTTTACCAATTTCTTTGCTTCGTTCTTTGTCGTGATCTCCCCGTCCAGTCGTTTGAACAAAAGTTCTCTCAATATTTTTGAATATGCCGGGCCGGCAGGTATTCCCATTGACCTGAGATCTCCGCCATCCAGCGGCGCAGTCATTGCTTTAAGTTCAGAGAGGAACTTCTGCAGGTTGTTCCATAAACCGGCAGTCTCTGAATAAGCCATACCGTAAAGAATCAGTTCATCAGGAAATTTCTCCAGCAATTCGTAGAGTCTGCTGTTTTTAATTTTTTTGCCACCGATCACCTTAAGTGTATAATTAAAATCTTCTAACAGTTCAAGGCACTGCTTCAGCCTTGCATCAACTGGATACATTTTTATAGTATCCTTTATCCTATTCTCTCCCGATCCTTTAAGGAGCGCTATCATGCAGACCCGCCATTTCTCAATCAACGGGAATTCGTTTACTATCTGGCTAATTCTTGAAAGAGTTTTCAGCATCTTTGATGTGATAGTCAGATGCTCTGAAAAAAACCGGAGAATTCCGTATTTCTTCAGCAAAATTACGCAGATATCCGGCGCCGGTTCTGACAGCAGGAGCTTCATTTCATTGAATATTCTTGAACCTGTCAGATTATTTAAAACCTCATTGTCCCTGGCTTCTGCCAATAACCTTTTTGTGAGAGGCTCCATATTGAATCCGAATCTTGCCATGTATCTTATCGCTCTGAACGCCCTTGTCGGATCATCTGTAAAACTCTTCCTGTGAAGAATGCGCATTATTCCGGATCTCAGATCCTCAACGCCGTGAAACGGGTCAAGAACCGAAAAAAGCCCCTCGCTGTTAAGGTTCACCGCAATAGCGTTTATACTAAAATCCCTGCGTTTCAGATCGTCTTCAATCCTGCCAGGCTCCACATCCGGAAGCGAGGCAGGCTTTGGGTAACGCTCCCTTCGCGCTGTGGAAAAATCAACCTCCCCCCATCTGAATTTTACTGTTGCTGTAAGAAAACGCGGGTGTTCCACTATTTCTGCGTTGTATCTTTTCGCCGTCTCGCGGGCAACGGCGCTCGCATGCCCTTCAACAACAATATCTATATCCTGTGAATCCCGGCCGAGCAGAATGTCCCTTACAACGCCTCCAACAAGATATATTTTCCGATCCTGCCTCCAGCCTGTTTTCTGGATGAATTCCAGAATCTCGGCAACATCAGAGGGAAGTTTTTCAAACACTTCAAGTCGCATTTATGCCCTCGGGTGAGCACGCTTATAAATTTTTCTAAGATGCTCAGCACTGACATGCGTGTAAACCTGTGTAGTGGAGATGTCAGAATGTCCCAGCATAGCTTGTAGCGTTCTTAGGTCCGCCCCGCCCTCAAGCATATGTGTAGCGAAGGAATGCCTGAAAATATGCGGGGTTACTTTTGCCTTTATTCCTGCAATCATTGCATACTTTTTAAGAAGGAGCCAAAAGCCCTGCCTGGTGAACCTCTTGCCCAGCCTGTTTATAAAGATATGCTCGGAGAGCCTGTTGCCCTGAAGCTTTATCCGTGCGACATCAAGATATTTCCTCACCCTTGCAGTGGCGAACCCGCCAATTGGCACAATTCTTTCTTTTGCTCCCTTTCCCAAAACCCTTGCGTAACCCACATTCAGGTCCAAGTCGCCAAGTTTCAGGTTAACAAGCTCACTGACCCTCAGCCCTGAAGCATAAAGCAACTCTATCATCGCCCTGTCCCTCAGCCCAGCCGGGGTATCTTCCGGGATTGACTTTATGATACTCATTATATCGGAAAGGAGCATAACCCTTGGCAGCGCCTTTTTAATCTTCATATTCTCAATCAGGGCTGCGGGATTTTTTGCAATAATCTCTTCCGATTTAAGATACTTGAAAAACATCCTTACCGCTACCAGCGCCCTGCTGATGGATTGAGGTTTCAGCCTTTGAACATTAAGTTCACCAAGAAATCCTATGACATAACTCCGCGTTATTGCTCCTATAGTTGTAATACTTTTTTTCTCAAGAAAATCAAAAAATTTTAAAATATCCCTGTTATAGGCCTCAGCCGTATTTCTGGAAAGTCCGCGCTCAGCCAGCAAATAATTTATAAAATCATCAAGGTGTTTCTCTAATATCTCACTCATTTCCATTCCCTTGCCTCAGTGCGACAGACAATGCCTCCTTAATTTTTTTCAGTCTGCCTTCTCCAAGTATTTTCATTCCGCCAAGGTCGCTCACATAAAAAACATCGGCGACCTGATCCACCTTCGTTGAAATCTTTGCCGTACATATATTCAGTGATAGTGACGAAAGAGTGCTTGTGATC
This sequence comes from bacterium, assembly GCA_036514535.1. GTDB lineage: Bacteria > JAMCPX01 > JAMCPX01 > DATBWZ01 > DATBWZ01 > DATBWZ01. Next base: position 14,014 of record DATBWZ010000094.1, on the reverse strand, counting down.
GTATAGAGTAATCCAGGCCTGTCATTTGAATAAACTTCAATAACAGTGTAGAGGTCGGATACCCCATTATCAACGATAATTCTTGCCGGAAGCCTTGATACAATTTTGTTTTTAAGAATAGACGAGCGGATACGCGATGCGACAAGATCTTTTATATCAGTCCTGGAGTTCAGGATATCATCAAAATCCTTCAGCGTCCTCTCCCATCGCGATCTGTCGGTAACAGCCTCGCCGGTGATCTCGTTCACATGATAAACATCAAGAACCCTGCCGTTCCTGAGGGTATTTATCTGGGCGTTCAGGATATTGATTCCATTGGATGACAGAACCCCTGTAACCTTGGAAAAAAGACCCGGCGAATCCTTGGCTGAAAAAATTATTCTGCTAAACTTTTTATCTTCAAAATCTTCCTTCTGAAGCATAAAAGTTTCATCTCTTGATTCCTTCAGGACGCTGAAATGCCTGACTATATCATCTACCGAATTGACCAGAAAATATTTTATAGGAAAGATCTCTATAAAATTATCGCATTCCTCCCGGCTGTATTTCTTCAGAAGAGCAGCCCTGACCATTTCCTGAATTCGCATAACTGCGTCTTCCAAAACAGAGGAACTGAACTCTCCCTTTTCAAGAACCTCTTCGGCCTTCAGATAGAGTTCCTGAAGCAGTGCTGCTTTCCAGTAATTCCATACATCCGGACCCACGGATCTGAGATCGGCAAAAGTAAGCAGGTAAATGATCTTGAGGTTTTCCCTGTCGCCAATTATTTTAGCAAAATCTATTACCTGTTTAAGGTCGTTGAGGTCCCTTCTTTGAGCTATTGTTGACATCAATAGATGATTCAGGACAAGATTTGACGCCCTCTTGCGCCTATCTTCCTTAAAACCCGCCCGCATCAGAATCCTTTCTATTACCCTTGCTCCCCTCTTTGAGTGCCCCTTACCGTAGCCTTTTCCGATATCGTGAAATAATCCCACCAGGTACAGCAGGGGCATATCCGCAACATCTTCCATGAGCTGGTTCAGCAACTGAAATTCGCTATTGTATTCCTTGCGTTTCAATCTATCCAATTCCCTGATGAGAAGAAGGGAATGAATATCCACTGTATAAACATGATAGATATCATACTGGACCTTGAAATACACCTTTTTAAATTCCGGGAAGATTTTGAAGAGCATGCCGCTTTTAAACATAGCAAGCATTGCTTCATATACATATTTCTGTTCGAAAATTGAATTAAAAATATTCAAATTATCATGTCTGGCGATCGAATTCTTATTCAAAATGCGCAACATTTTCTTTAAATGCATTTTGATAATGTTATCAATAGGCAATCCGGTTTTGGCTATCACGAGGAACAGTTTTAATATATTCCGGTTTGACCTGAGCAGGGACTTTTTATTAATTGTAATATTGTATCCGTCGGATATAAATGGCGGATCTATTTGTATCGGGCCTGTAAGTATTGATTTTTCTTTAAACAAACGGCCAGGAGCAATCTTGTCAAGAACCTCTTCAAGCGCTTCATGTATATGCCCCGAATGTATAAAGAATGTTTTCATGAATTTCTCAACCCCCAGTTCCTTATGCGTATCCGAAAAACCAAAAGCGGAGGATATTCTTTTCTGATCTTCAAAACTCATCTCATCCTGTTTTCTTTTATAATAAAAATGGAGTTCATTGCGGACACGCCACAGAAATTCAACGGACATCATTAATTTATGGTAGGAACTCTTGTCAAGCAGGTTAAGATTGAGGAGATCAGAAAGAACACTGGTTCCGAATTTCAGAGTCATACACCACCGTATAGTATGAAAATCCCGCAGTCCGCCTTCGCTGTCCTTAACCCTCGGTTCAAGAAAATGATACGGTTTCTGTGACCGCATCTTACGCTGGGCAACTGTTTTAAGAATCCTGGCAAGTATGGAATCAAACTCCCGGCTATAGACAAGCATCGTTGTTTTTTCAAATTTTTTAAAAATCTCCGGATTTCCAGCAATCAACCTCGCATCCAATAGTGATGTCATCACAGCATCATTGGTAGAAATCAACGCGAGGCATTCCTCCGCATCCCTTACACTGTATGATAAATCCACCCCCGCATCCCAGAGAGGATAGATCATCTTCATTATTACATTCTCTGCAAGCGCCATTGCCCCCCGGTCCTGAAGGAACAATATATCAATATCTGACGCAGGGTTTAATTCCCGTCTGCCATACCCTCCAACTCCGACAAGAGCGACAGTTTCAGCGCCTGAATCAAGGGGTCCGACAATGTTTTTTTTGAAGAGTTCTCTCAAAAGAGAATCCATCATGTCTGAATGTATACGGACCAGTTCACTGCTGCTGCCGCCGGAGACGTTATGCCTGGCTAAGGTTTCCTTTACATGAAGGATGTACTCCTTGATTGAATCAACACTCAGTTCCAAGTTTGATGAGCCGCTTGCAAGTAATTTATTAATGGTATCCATGTTTATGGCAAAAATGCAACCGGGTTTAGATCTATTGTTTTTATATATTTTTCTATACCCTGGGAAATACCCTCAGCCAGCCGCTTTCTATAACCATCGGAAGATAGCAGCCTCTCTTCCTTAGGATTTGTTATAAACGCTGTTTCAACAAGCACGCTGGGCATTCTTGCACCCTTCAGGACATAAAACGGACCATGCTTTGTTCCAAGGTTTTTTGTATTCACACCGTGACTGTTAATCACTCCCCACAACCCATTCTGGATTGAGGAAGCAAGCATTGAAGATTGATTCCTTATAGGAGTCCGTTCCATATCCGTAAGTATGAACTGAAGAGTATCCAGCTTGTCTATGGACACGCCATTTTCCATTGCGGCAAGTTTAAGCACATCCTTGTCGCTTGAAAGGTCAAAGAAATATGTCTCCATACCGACAGCGCTTCTCTTTCTGCTCGCATTAGCATGGATGGATACGAAAAAATCTGTGTCAGCCTTATTTGCCATTGCGGTCCTTTGAGGAAGCGGGATAAAAACATCGTTTTCCCTGCTAAGGCTTACCCTGTAGCCTTTACTTTCAAGTATTTTCCTCAATTCCTTCGCAATACCAAGAACAACATCCTTCTCCATTATTTTTCTGCTGTAGCTTAACGCTCCCGGATCCTCTCCTCCGTGTCCAGGGTCAATAAAGATATGAGGCATTGGCTTTGCTAAAACCAGGGAGGAAACACCTTGCTTTGTTTCTTCGGTAGCATTTTTAACAGCGACACTATCAGATTCCCGCAGAATGTTATCAAGTACATCGGAAACTTGTTTCCCTTCACTGAATATATCCACAATTATTCTGAAGGGGGAATCAAAATAAAAGAGATTGTATTCTCCGATAGACCTGAGGTCCATCACAATCCTGACCGCGTCAGAAGAAAATTGACCCGATCGAATCTGCTGAAGAAGGTCATCCTTTATCGGGATAGGCTCTTTTAGGTCGGGCTTAATTACGGCATTTTTGATATTAACCATTATTCTCTTGGGCCGGCCAGATCCCTCATCCTCCTGCAGGATAGAGTGATCAAATTCAGCATTTCCTGAAAGAGTGATCGAAACCCTTGTGTAATTCTCGCCTGACCAGGTTTCTATACCGGTAACAGAAACATTCGGTGGTTTCTGTTCTGCGGGTTTGAAGACACCCGCAGTCCGGATTAACTTATCAAGCCAAAATTTTGCCTTAGTTAGCTGATCCCCTTTTGGAAATTTATCAATCAACCGCTTGTATTCTATTACTGAGCGTTTATAATCCTTTCTGTATAACCTCATGATATCCGCAACCCTTAACTGGGCATCATCTGCAAGGCTGCTCTTGCTGTACTCTCTTGATAATTTTGAATATGCAAGAATCGCTTTTTCAAGAAACCTGTCCTTATTAAACCGCTTATAAGCTTCAAGGCTCAGTTCGCCAGTCATGTAAAGGGCATCCGGCGCTTTGCCACTGCCTGGATAAGCATTCGCAACGGTCTGAAATTCATTGATAATCTTATCCCATTCAGATGAACTTTTTTGCTTTGTTCCGGAGCGGAAAAATTCCAGATATTCCGTTTTCACCCTTTCATAATAGACATCACCCTTGTCTTTTGCATAAGCTGAATTTCCCAACGAAAGGATTAAAAGGGGCAAAAAAAGGATAATATTTTTTCTCACTGCATCTATTATCCCGCAACCCCCAACTTATGTCAACTATAAATATAAGGGATAATACCAAATTATATTTATGAAATGGCAGGTTAAATTATAAAGATTACACAGCGGAGTCTTCATAAAATTTCCATACTGTGTTAAAATCATCTTATGAAAATTCTTCTTGCGCTGCCAACATACAAAAATAATCCAAGGCTCTACCTGCCTAAACTAATAACCGAAGGCAAGGGATCATATCCGCCACTCGGTGTGCTTTATTTAGCCTCTATGCTGAAAAAACACGGATACACGGACATTGCTGTCTTTGACGGACAGCTTTATAAAAATACTGAGGATGCTTTCAGGGAAAAAATCTCAAGGTTAAATCCACAGGTGGTAGGAATTTCTGCATTCACACCGACCCTGCACCGCGCTTACAGACTTGCTCGGATAGCCAAATCGTTCAACAGGAATATCCATGTGGTATTCGGAGGCCCGCATTGTTCCATTTACCCAAGAGAGGTCATCTCCATGGATTTTATAGACGCAGTGGTTGCAGGAGAGGGGGAAGAATCATTCACACGCGTGGTCAGTGCAATAGATTCAGGAAACTGGACCGGTGAAATGGATGGGGTGCTATACAAAAAAAACGGCGAGATTGCCGGCAATACAAATTACAAAATAATCAGAAACCTCGACGCACTGCCCTTTCCCGATAGAAGCCTTGTTCCAAAAGACAGGTATTATATAGTCGTTGACAAACCCGGCACAGCAACATCATTGCTCACCAGCCGCGGATGTCCTTTCGGGTGCACATTCTGCAAACCTGCGAGGAGAGTCTTTACTCAGAGGTCTCCATCAAGCATTGCCGTAGAAATGGAGGAATGCAGTGGTATGGGGTTCCGAATGATTAATCTTGTGGATGATACATTCAATGTTGACAAGACAAAGGTTTTGGAAATTTGCAGGGAGATAGTAAGAAGAAAAATAGGTGTATCCTGGAGTTTTATGGGCAGGGTTGAAACCTTTGATAAGGAAATGGCAGAAGCACTCCGGGAAGCAGGATGCAGTCGGATCCAGTTCGGAATTGAGGCGGGCACTGACAGGGTTTTAGGCATGATGCAAAAGGGATTCGCTGTTGATGAAGCACGAAAAGCAATAGAGATTTCAAAAAAATACGGATTTATTACCGTTGCGTTTTTTATATTAGGATTTCCCGGCGAAACAAGAGCAGAGATTATGGATACAATAAATTTCGCCATAAAGACAGAGCCTGATTACGCGCAGTTCCTTCCGCTTTCCCTGCAACCGGGAACGAAACTATACAATGATGCGCTGAGAGACGGGAAAACAGAGGATATCTTCAAAAATTTCACCCTTGATCCCGCAATGGAATATCAGGATATATATCTTAATGGTTCACTATCCAGAGAGGAAACTGCAAAACTTGTCAGATCGGCATTTCAAAGATTCTATCTGCGGAAAAGTTATATCGTTAAAATCCTGAGGTTAACAAGATCCCCCACAGAATTTTTAAGAAAATTGCGGGCACTTTATCTTATGATGATGTATCAGTGATCAGCGATTCAAATTCAGGCATATTCCTGAATTTTTGGAAAAAGCCGGATTTGCTTCAGCCCCTCGTCTTTTAAAATCTTCTTAAAAACGGCGCAGTCAAGGCACATAAATTCTTTATCCTCAAAGCTTCGCTGAATCTCGCCGTTGCACATTGTGCCAGCAACCGCCCAGCAAACCCTTCCGCCGTTCCTGCCTGAATTAACACCAGATAGGGCAGTGGCAATCGCTGCAGGGCAAACCCCGCGCTTGTCCGCGTTCTGCCCCCCGGGCTCAAGCCCGCATTTTAATATTTCCCAACAGTTTTTTCTTGTCATAAGTAATTATCTTTAATTGCAAAAAACATACCACAATTTATACAATAATCCTTTTATTTTTCTTAAAAATTCACCAATGCTTTGCCCTCAAATGTAGCAAAATGAAAAGAATGTTTAAAAATGAAATTTTTTTACAGATAATTTATCTATTGTTGCTATCTTAGTCAGACTGAATCAGTTTCGCGCCTCCACTTTATTGCCGTTTTTTGATTTAGTTGAAAAGATATTCCAGCTCTTAAGATAATCAAGGGCGCGCTGCAATTGAATATCATTCTTCAGATCCACTTCCTTATAGCTGCTTTTCTGCTCCCCATTGACTTCTGCTTGAGTAGTTTTTTCCAATTGGACCACAATATCGGGGATAATTCCCTTTTCTTCTATTGATTCGCCTCCGGGGGTATAATAATGTGCTGTTGTAAGCCTGATAGCAGAACCATCCTGCATTGGGTATATGGTTTGAACAGTTCCCTTTCCAAATGTTTTTGTCCCAAGCAAAACTGCCCTTTGGTTATCCCTTAATGCGCCTGCCACAATCTCTGAAGCGCTTGCAGAGCCGCCATCCACCAGAACAATCATGTTACCATCCGAAAAATCATCGCCTTTTTTAGCCTCAAAACGCTGTTTTTGGTTTTCCAGTCTGCCGTCCGTATAAACAATCAAACCTGAAGAGAGAAACAAATCCGAAACCTTAAGTGCCTGATCAAGCAGACCTCCGGGGTTTGACCGGAGATCCAGAATAAGTCCTTTTAATGCACCTGCACCCATCATCTCATCCAAGACCTTTTTAAGATCCGTATCCGTTCTCTCCTGGAACTGGGTAATTCTCGCATATCCGTATCCGGGCTCAAGTAATTTATATTTTACACTTTTCACTATTATCGTTTCTCTGGAAAGAGTAAACTTTTTAGGAGATTTGAAGCCCTCGCGTATTATCGTAAGAATAACAGTTGAACCTTTGGGCCCGCGGATTTTTTTAACCGCATCATATACATTCATATGTTGCGTTGATTCCCCGTTAATCTCCAGTATTTTGTCCTCTGCAAGAATCCCTGCGTTGAAAGCAGGAGTATCCTCTATAGGAGAGACAACAGTAAGAACACCGTCCTTTACAGTTATCTCTATTCCAATTCCGCCAAAACTGCCCTTTGTATCAGCCTGCATATCCTTATACTGATCTGGCGTCATGAAACTGGAATATCTGTCCAGAGAAGATACCATCCCTTTTATTGCCCCGTAGATTAATTCCTTTGTATCCACATCTCTCCAGTAAAGGTCCTGGATCTTCTTCATCGTCTCCGTGAACAGGCCTATGCTTTCATAGGGATTCCCTGCCTGAGCTTTGTTTTTGCATACCGTTCCTCCCGTAATAATCAAAGCAATGAAGATAATTATCGGTAGTGCAATAAGTATTTTGGATATTCTTGTAGTCATAAATTCCTCCTTTTTATTTGATACTCAACCATTCCGCCGGATCGAGCGGGGTGCCTCCATTTCTCAGTTCAAAATACAACCCGCCTTCTAACGCAGATAATGGATCTCCGGCATATCCTATAACCTCATTTTCTGAAACTTTGTCCCCAACCCTTTTTGCAACAGTGGATATATGCGCATAGATTGAATAAAAATTATTTCCATGTTTAACTATTACAAGATTTCCATATCCGGCAAACCTTCCTGCAAAAACGACAACTCCAGAATAAATACAACGAACATCCTCCCCTTCTCTTGCTGCAATAACAATACCCTTTCTGTAAATAACAGTATGGAATCTAGGATCCTCCTCCCGTCCGAAACCTTTGACAACCATCCCGTCCACAGGTAAAGGAAGAGCCTTTTTTCTCGCTATGAAATCTCCGTCTTCAGTCGTTGACGGCTGAAATTTAATGGTACTTATCATCTTTTCCATCTCTTTATAAGACTCATTTAATTCTTCTATTGTCCTCTGGTAGAGAAGCCTCTCGTTCTTTATTTTTACAAGTATAACATTTTTTTCATTCTTTTTGAAGATAAGAACGCTCTTTTTGTCTTTCAGCTCATTACTCTGCAATGCGAGTTCACCCTGGAGGCTTTCCATTTTTTTCAATACGTTCCGCCGGGCATTATAATCATACTCCATTCTGTCAATCAACGTTCTGTCCCTCATTATCAGTATATTGAGAAACTTGTTACGAATCATAAATTCCCGCAAGTCTTTTACACCAATAATTGCCGGTAAATAACCCGTTTGGGAGATCCTGAATAAACTTAACACGCGCTTTTTGAAAAGCATTTTTCTCTTCCCAAGTTCAATGTCTATACCGGACAATTCTTCTCTGGTTTGATTAATTTCTGCGTTAATCTCCTTTATTCTGGAGCTCAAACCCATTTCCTCGCTGGAAAGTTTTGAAATCTCTGCATCCAAACCGTCAACTATAGAAAGGATTGTACTTTCTCTTCTTTTTGCTTTGGTTATTTCCTTCTTTTTTTCCCTTAACTCCTTTTTGATCTCCTCCAGGCGTTGAAGTGAACTATTCACTTCATCCGCATGGAGCGGAAGGAAAAGAAACGCCAACAGACAAAAAACTCCGGCTAAAATCTTCATGCCCGAAGAAATCTCCTTAATGACATATAACTTCCTGCTAATCCAGCAGCAATACATATGCCTGTTATGTACAAAATCTCCTCAATATTGTAAAACCTGAACCCATGTATGCCAAATATGAATAACATGGAATCCGTTACAGGAAAGAAAACATAGATATATAGTAAATAAAGCATGATAAATGAGAACACCGCTCCGGTAAAACACTGGAACACAGCCTCTAAAATATATGGGGCGCTGATAAAAGCATCCGATGCGCCTACAAGTGTCATTATTTCTATCTCGTCCTTCCTTGAAAAAAGAGAAAGCCTGATTGTATTTGAAACGATAAACAAAACAGCAATAAGAATGAATATGCCCAGGGTTGAGAAAAGAATATTTATCCCTGAAATTGCCCTGATAAATTTTAAAACTACATCCTTCTCATATTGAATATCATCAATAGCATCAATCTTTTTAATATTTTCAATCATTTGGTCCAACTTCCCCATATTATCCCTATCCAATTCCGGAGTGATTATAAAATACGCAGGCAGGGGATTTTCTTCCAGGCCTTCAAGCAGGTAACTATTCTCTCCAAATTCCTGACCGAACTTTTTTAATGCATCCTCCCTGTTCACAAATTCAGTTTTTTGCACAGATTCCATACTGTTTATTATTTCAAAAGCCTTCTTCCCGTCTTCATCTGTTGCATCGCTCTTAAGATACGCTACAATCACAAAAGACTTATCCCATTTCTTTGTAACGCCTTTAAAATTAAGGAAAAACAACAGAATTGAATCTAATATCAAAAACGAAATTGAAAGAGTAATGACTGACAGAATAACAGGTACCGGACTCTGCCTCACATGTCCCATTGCCCCTTTAAGTATATATTGAAGCCTTCCCATATCCCTTCTACTTATCTATAATCCTTCCCTTTTCCAGAAATACTACCCGCTTATTGTAATTCTTTATAAGCTCGGTATTGTGAGTGGCAATAATGACTGTCGTGCCCCTCGCATTTATTCTCATAAAGAGAGACATAATTTCATAAGTCAGATCCATATCCAGGTTGCCGGTTGGCTCGTCAGCAAGAAGGATTGCCGGTTCGTTGACTATCGCTCTCGCGATTGCAACCCGTTGCTGCTCGCCGCCGGAAAGCACTCTGGGATAAAGATTTATCTTGTGCTGAAGTCCAACAGCCTGCAGAACGGAAAAGGTCTTCCTTTTTATTTCCGAACTGCCAGCACCCAGTACCTGTAATGTAAAGGCAACATTGTCAAATACATTCAGAGAATGGAGAAGTTTAAAATCCTGAAATACAACCCCGATATTCCTCCTCAGGTATGGAATGCTCTTCCTGGTTATTCTGGCAATATTCCTGCCATCAATAAGAATCTGTCCCGAAGTAGGGCTGTCTGCGCAGAACAGCAGCCGGAGGAGGGTACTTTTTCCTGCGCCGCTGGGTCCGGTAAGAAAGATAAATTCTCCCTTTTCTATTCTTAAATTTACAGCCTCAAGAGCGGGAATATTCTGAAAATATTTGTTAACATGGAAGAATTGAATCATTTTCTGGCATTTTTCTTTTTTATTGCTTCCCTGGCTGCATCTGCTATGTCCTCCGGAGAAAAGTGAAAATACCTGATAAGATCCTCTGCTGTTCCCGAAAGACCGAATCTGTCCCGTACCCCAACGCGGACAAGCGGCACATTTACCTCTTCCGCAAGCACCTCTGCCACTGCTGATCCCAGTCCGCCGATAATTGAATGTTCCTCACATGTAACCACCGCGCCAGTTCCCGCTGCAACATTCTTAATAAGTTCAACATCTATGGGCTTTATAGTGGAAATGTTCACAACAGCAGCAGAAATATTTTCCCTTTTCAGAATTTCGCAAGCCGCCATGGAATTGGCCACCATAAGCCCGGCAGACAGAATTGCCACATCCCTGCCCTCCATTAACACCATGCCTTTTCCGATCTTAAAATTGTAATTTTCGTCAAATATTACAGGGAACTTTGCTCTCGAAAGCCTCATATACACCGGACCTTCGTAACGGTAGACCGCATCTATTGCCTTCTCAGTTTCAACAGAATCCGCAGGGATTATAACAATCATGCCCGGTATTGCCCTCATCAGGGCAACATCCTCCAGCGCCTGATGAGAAGCGCCATCCTCACCAACAGTGATCCCTCCGTGAGTTGCCACAATCTTGACATTAAATTTAGAATAGGCGATTGATTGCCTGACAGGTTCCCATGCCCTTCCCGAAGCAAAAATAGCAAAGGTGCTGACAAAGGGGATTTTCCCGACAGCGGAAAGACCTGCGGCAGTTCCCATAAGATTTTGTTCAGCAACACCCATGTTAAAAAACCTGTGCGGGAATTTTTTAGCAAAAACGCCCGTCTTAGTTGAAGATGAGAGATCTGCGTCCAAAACCACTATTCGCTCATCCATTTCTCCCAGTTTTAAAAGTATTTTGCCGTATGCATCCCTTGTCGCTTCCATTTTTTCCATTTTATTTTTCCCCTAATTCCTTCAATGCTCTGACAAGTTCCTCATCCGTTGGCGGCAGACCGTGATACTGGAATTTTCCTTCCATAAAGGAAACCCCTTTCCCCTTGACTGTTTTTGCAATTATAATGCTCGGTTTTCCCCTGACTGCTTTTGTGTCTTTAAGTGCCCTTGTGATCTCAGCAATATCGTGCCCATCAACCACCAAAACCTCCCAGCCAAAGGAACGAAATTTATCCGCCACTGGTTCAATGCACATCACCGAAGCAACTGCGCCGTCTATCTGCAAGCCATTGTTATCCAGAATCGCGCAAAGGTTATCAATCTTGTGGTGCGCCGCAGCCATGGCCGCTTCCCAGATCATTCCTTCCTGTATCTCACCATCGCCAAGCAGCACATACACGCGGGCTGGGCTACAGTCAAGCCTCAATCCCAGAGCCATTCCATTGCCCATTGCCAATCCCTGACCAAGAGATCCTGTGGACACATCAACTCCTGGTATGGAGCCTCCATGTGGATGCCCCTGCAATCTGCTGCCAATCTGCCTCAGGGTGAACAGTTCTTCCTTCGGTATATATCCGCAGTGGGCAAGCACTGCATAGAGCAGCGGAGCAGCGTGACCCTTGGACAAAATAAACCTGTCCCGTTCTTTCCAATAGGGATCTCCGGGCTTATGATTCATCACAGAAAAATAAAGCGAAACAAGGATCTCTACAGCAGATAAAGAACCGCCGCTATGCCCGGATTTCGCATGATTGAGCATTTTCAAAATGTCAACCCTTACTCTGCGCGCTATCTCTTCCAATTCCGGAACCGTATATCTGCCGGAAACAATATCAGCCTTTTCTTTCAATGTCCTCCTCATCAAGATAGTCAAGTATCACCTCATCAAGACTCGTGCCATTATCTTTCAGTTCAAGTTCTTCAAAAGCCCCGTTTTCATCACCCTTTCCCGAAGACCTGAGATGTTCTCTGACAAGAGGATGATCGTTGTATTCTCCGTTCATAATCTTCTGAATTATCGCCTTATGCTGTTCCTCCATAAGGTCACGAAGGATCTTTTCAAGACTCTCAACCTTGACAATATCGTCGTATCCCGTCTTCCTGCTTGCAACAATATTTCCGCCAACAAACACATGTGTTATTATAAATGGATTCTTTACACCATTATCCTCTGTCTGAACGTGAAAGACCATACCTTTATAGTTTATGTTTTGATTGTAACCAACCAGCATGTTTATTTATTTTAATTTATTAACCTGAAATTATCAAGCGTTAAGTTAAGACTTTTCAGTGTCCTCCCGGGCAAATATTTGCGAGGGAAGGGATTTGAACCCTTATGGTTTCCCACCAGGTTCTAAGCCTGGAGCGTCTGCCAGTTCCGCCACCCTCGCAGCATTGATTATCATTATAGGGAAGTAATTGCGGTTATGTCAACCAGAAATACCCTTGCCGATCAAATGCCCATCAGTTCTCTTAATTTTTTCCCGGAGTCCCCTGCAGTAAGCAGGGCTTCGCCGACCAGAAAGGCATCTATCCCGAGTTTTTTGAATTTCCGGATGGTTTCAGGAGAAGATATGCCGCTTTCGGAGACAACGGTTATTCCATCGGGAATAAGGGTTACGAGCCTTTCTGTTGTATTTATGTCCACCTTAAGTGTCTCAAGGTTCCTGTTGTTGATTCCAATCAATCCAGGCGAGAGTTTCATGGCAACATCCAGTTCCTGTAGGGAATGGATCTCTACCAACGGGACAATATTATATTCCAGCGCCAATTGATAAAAGTCCTTAAGAACTGAGATCTCAAGAATCTTAACTATCAGGAGGGCAGCATCGGCAGAACAGGATGCCGATTCATAAATCTGGTACTCATCAATTATAAAATCCTTCCGGAGAACCGGCAGTTTGGTTGCGCTCCTGGCAGAAGTAAGGTCATCAATACTTCCTTTGAAAAAATCTTGTTCAGTAAGCACTGAAATTGCCGCTGCCCCTGAGGCTTCATAAATCCCGAAAAATTCCTCCGGTGTTACGTCACGGACAATTACTCCCTTTGAAGGGGAGGCTCTTTTGAATTCAGCGATAATATTCGCTTTCCCCTCTTCATCTGCCGACAGCCTCTTGAGAAGATCCCTGCGGTCATTTTTTTTCCCGTCCGCCAGATTCCTCAATTTCCGGACGGGCGCACTTCTTTTTGCCAAATCAATCCGCTCCCGTTTGAAATCAAGGATTTTATTAAGTGTCATTTTTTGTTTGTTAATTGAACCATCTGGTTCAATTTTAGAAGCGCCCTGCCGCTTCTAATGGATCCCTCCGCCTGTTCCATTCCCTGTTTTATATCCCCTGCTGCGCCTGCAACATAAAGGGCTGAACCAGCGTTAAGAATCACTGCATCCTTGATAGGGCCAGGTTCTCCACGGAGGGTATCAAGCATAATCCTGGCATTGTACGCAGGATCTCCGCCTGCAAGTGCGGATAAACTCTGTTCCTTTATTCCGAAATCCACTGGAGAAACGGAATAAGAATTCACCTTGCCGTTTTTCAATTCTGAAATCTCGGTGCGACCTGTTATTGTAATCTCATCAAGTCCGTCGCCGTTTACAACTATTGCCCTCTCCGAATCAAATCTCCGCAGAACCTCTGCAAGTATCCCGGTCAGTTTGGAATCGTACACTCCCAGGAGCTGGTACCTTGCTCCTGCAGGATTGGTCAGCGGCCCAAGAATATTGAATATTGTCCTGATCCCGATTTCCCGTCTCGGACCTATGGCATGCTTCATTGCTGGATGAAAAAGCGGCGCAAATATAAAACCAATCCCTATCTCGTTAATACAGCGCTCAACAATATCGGGCGGACATTCTATATTCACCCCCAATTCCTTCAGAACATCGGCGCTGCCGCACCGGCTTGAAACA
>DATBWZ010000093.1:0-16154 GCA_036514535.1 bacterium | reverse complement strand
AATATCGTACGCTGTCCCGTGATCAGCAGAAGTCCTCACAATCGGCAAGCCGAGCGTAATGTTTACAGCATCAGAAAAATGATGCATCTTAAGCGGAATCAGCCCCTGATCATGATACATGCATACGACTCCGTCAAATTTATTCTCTAACACAAAGTGGAACAGTGTATCAGAAGGAAACGGACCATCAACATTCAGCTTAAGGGTCTGGGCCCTTTTGATTGCGGGCTGGATCAGTTCCTTCTCCTCCAGTCCGAAAAGTCCTCCTTCTCCGGCATGGGGATTAAGTGCAGCCACAGCAATTCTCGGCTCATTGATTCCAAAATATTGAATAAGGGTTGTATTAAACAGTTTTATGGTTTTTAAAACCCTTCCTGGTGTAATCAGCATATTCACCTCTCTCAAAGGACAATGCGTCGTAACAAGCGCAACCTTGACTTTTTCACCGGCAAGCATCATCGCATAATCTTCCGTATGCGTTAAATCAGCAAGCAGCTCTGTCTGTCCGGGATACTGGATGCCTGCCTCATTTATAATTTCTTTATTAATAGGCGAAGTAACCATTCCATCAATTAACCCCCTTGTTGCAAGATCCGCACCGGTTTTAAGGTAATTCACCATTGCTTTCCCGCATATTTTGTCTGGCCTGCCAAACTGCAGTCTGTCGGGATCAAGGTTTGAGACCTTAAGCATACCTATATTCTTGTTAGTAAACGAGTTAATACTGTGTTCGGTCACATCAACAAGGGGCAAGGATATCTTAAACATCTTTGAGTGTTTTACAATTACATTCTTATCCCCAAGTATCACGCACCTCACAGTACTCCGGACCTTTGGATTTTTAAGCGCCTTTATAATCACTTCAGGGCCCACGCCTGTGGGATCGCCCATTGTTATTCCGATAATTGGTAATTCCATTTGTCCCTCCTTCCTTATAGTTGCTCTTCTATTTTTTTAATTACATATTTTCCCTTCAGTCCTTCCAGCCACTCTTCGTAAAGCTCCTCTGATTTTTCTTTAAAATATAATTCTTTTATTTCCGGCATTGCATCGTCAAAACTTTTTATCGCTGAAGATCTTCTTTCAAGCACAAAAAATAAATGATATCCTCCCTTGGCTCTTAAAGGTTGAGTGATCCTTCCGGCGGGCAGGTTAAAAACAGCTTTTTCCAATTCCGGAAGCAATTCCTCCTTGTAAACAAAGCCCAGATCAGCAGTACTGCTGTCCAGAGGCGCGCCGATATTTCTTCTGTATGCATCAGACAATCCTTCGCCTGCTTTCACTGCTTTGTATATTTTCCCTGCTTTCTGTGCGGCCTGTGATTCGCCAAATTGCGGGACAGGTATGACAGCATGCAAAAGATGCAGAGATTCCGCCGTTTTAAACTTATCTTTATTCTGCAAATAAAACTGCTCAAGCGCCTCCCTTCTTTCTCCAATCCTGGGGAATATAATGCTCTGAAGGACTTTTTCTTTAAGAATACGGAACCGTATCTCCTGCTGATATTCTTTCCAGTATATTCCCTTTTTTTTCAACGTATCCTTTAATTCTTCCCTGGTCATTGAATTTACCGACGAAACTTCGTTGACAGATTTTTCTATCTCTTCGTTAGTTACATTAATCCCGATCCTGTTGCATTCAAGATATAGCAGCCTTCTGGATATAATTTCGTCAAGCAGCGAGTTCTTATCCTCAGCCTTAAGCGCTTTCCAGTTATTTTTTTCAAGTATGGACTTCATTGCTGTTTTGAGCTCGCTCAATGTTATCGGAGTTCCATTTACACTTGCCACAACGGAATCGATCAATGCCCGAGGGAGAGCAACGCCACTGAACAGCAGGAAAAGCAGAATCGCCGCCAGAAATTTTCTATCTTTTATTTTCATGCTCTACTCTTTCAATTGAATCAAAAACCGAATATATTTCTATTTGCGCGCTTTCCCTGAGCAAGCTCAGCCAATCCTGGAATTCTTTTTCCTTCTTCTCCGTTTTGATTATTTTGATGATTTCCGGCTTCGCAGCTTTCAGATCCAGATTGACTCCTCTTGTTTTCTTCTCCACCCTGATAATGTGAACGCCATAGTTACTTTTCACAGGGCCAAAGATCCCTCCTATTGGCATATCAAAAACAGCTTCCAGTTCTTTCGGAAGTTCGTTTTTTGTCAAAAACAACAGTAATCCCCCCTTGTTAGCCTCATATCCAATTGACAATTCGCGTGCCAATTTTTCAAAATTCTCGCCCTTGCTCAGTAATTTCATTACTTCATTGGCTTTTTCTATATCCTTTACAAGGATCTGCCTCAGCAATATACTTGAATCAGTCCTGAATTTTTCAGCATTGGTTTTATAATGTATATATACCTCTTCGTCCGTTATGGGGGGATTGCTGGCTCCGGTTATTGATTCTTTCAGACTTTTAAAAACAAGCATCTCTGCCAGCCTGACCTTCCATTTATCATAGGAAATTCCGTTCTGCTTCAGGTATGCGGAAAAAGAATTCTCCGAATAATCCTTTTCTATTTTTTTTATCTCTTCTTCAACCAGTTTCGGATCAGCAGAAATATTCCTTTTCCCCGCCTCCTGAAGCAATAACACGCGGTCCACAATTTTGCCAAGAATATTCCGGGTTATTATCCTCTCTGACTCAGGGGATTCCATGCTGTGGACAAAAGCCATCATTCTCTTTTCTTCTTCAAAATCCTCCAGCAGTATATCCACTCCGTTCACTCTGCCAAGCAAAACATTATTCTTTTTCTGCTTATCCTTTTTACAAGAGAGAGAGAGAGACAACAACAGTATCATGCTGTATATTATTAAACTATTTGTTTTCAGGCGTCTTCTCCTCAAGACCCAGGGCTTCCGAATAGATCTTAATATCAGAGCTCGCCTTCAGCTCTTTTAGAAAATTCTCATAGCTTTCTCTTCTCTTTACATTGATGATCCTCTGCCTTATACCCTGAGAAGAGCTCTCAAGATTAACCTTCTGAGCAGGGACCCGTCCTTTCACATGAATTATCTGATAATGCCCCATAACAGAAAGGACATTGCTTATTGCATCCTGCGCTAACGAAAATACCTCTTCGGGCAAATCCGGACGCTGCCCCTTCGCCACACAGCCAAGATCGCCGCCTCGCATTTTGGTCACCGGATCATCGGAATATTCTTTAACAGCCTCAATAAATGCAATTTTCTTGCTTCTCAATTTTTTTAAAGCAGCCTCAACCTGCTTTCTGTCCTTATTCTGTATCCTGTTGAAGCAGACCTTCTCCGGCTGGTTGAACTCCTCCGGATGGGTTTCATAATAATTCTTGACATCCGCATCCGTTATTTCCACTTTTTTTGATGTAATTTCCTGAAGAATGCGGTTTCTAAGAAGATTAGCCCTGTATTCATCTATCTGTTGGAGCATCTGGGGGTCTTGATCCAATTTTTCATCTTCAGCCTTCTTCAGAATCAATTTTTTGTCAATCATTTGTTCAAGAAACAATTTTTTCCCCTCTGGAGTCGCATATCTCGCTTTCAGATTTGGGGGCATACTGTTTATTCCCAGATCCAGTTCCTTCATTGTAATCTTGCCGCCCTTATAAGTTGCGACCACCTTACCATCATCCTTCTTGCATGCAAATACTATCAGAAGTAAAACTAAAACCGATCCTACAATATATCTCATAAGCACCTCCTTTAAACTTATTATTATAATGCGTTATTTATTTTTTTCAATATTTTGTATAATTCTTTTAATTCCGAAAACCTGCCCGGGATAGCAAAACGGTTTTTCCCCAGATAATCAAAATGTACTCCGGAAGCATTAAACGCCTTGATGAAACCGGATATATTAGTCTTCGGAACCTCATTTATGGAGAACGATGCCCTTTCGTTTGAAACAACCATTGACACGATTCCTATACCGCAGAGAAGTACCTTTATTTTTGAAACATCCAGCAGGGTATCAACAGCCTTTGGCATACTGCCGAACCTGTCCTCTATTTCATCCTTCAGCGCAAATATATCGTCCTCCTTTCTTGCGAGGGTTAATTTCTTGTAAATCTCAAGCCTTGTTTCAACATCAGGGATATAATCATCCGGGATGAATGCTTCCATCTCCACCTTAATATCGGGATCTACCTCCTCAGATACAACCGTGCCCTTTAATGCATTTATCGTATCCTCAAGCAATCTTGAATAGAGATCAAATCCTATTAAGGCAATATGTCCTGATTGTCTGATCCCGAGAAGTTCCCCTGACCCTCTAATCTCAAGATCCCTCAGTGCCAGCTTGAATCCGGCTCCCAGCCCGCTGAATTCCTGTATTGCTCTCAATCTTTTTTGAGCATCCGCCGGAATCCTCGTGTTTTCCGGTATCATGAAGTATGCGTAACCGATCTCTTTTGAACGCCCCACCCTGCCCCTGAGCTGATACAGGTCAGTAAGTCCAAACAGGTGCGCATTGTTTACAAGCAGGGTATTCGCAGAAGGAATATCCAGCCCTGAGGCAATAATGGATGTGCTGACAAGGACATCCATCTTTTTCTGTACAAAATCCACCATTACCCTTTCAATCATATCCTTTCTCATTTTGCTATGGACTATTCCAATCGCTGCCTCCGGGACCAGTTTTTTAATGTACTCAGAAACGGAAACAATGTCCTCTATTCTATTGTGGATGAAAAAAACCTGCCCGCCGCGCATCTTTTCAAGAACAATGGCATCCGCAATGGTTTCTTCATTAAAATATGAGACAAATGTCCTCACAGAATGCCTGTCTGGCGGCGGGGTATAAATAATGCTCATGTCCCTTATTCCCGAAAGGGACATCTGGAGGCTTCTTGGAATCGGTGTCGCCGTCAGGGTAAGCACATCCACCCCTTCTTTCAGCCGCTTTATCCTCTCCTTCTGCTTAACCCCAAACCTGTGCTCCTCATCAATTATAAGCAGGCCAAGGTCTTTGAACTGAATATCGTTTCCCAATAGCATATGTGTCCCGATAACCATATCAACTCTCCCTTCCCTCAGATCTTTTAGCGTACTTTCTACCTCCGTCCTTTTTCTGAACCTGCTAAGGAGCCTCACCTCAACCGGATAATTTCTGAACCTGCCGCTGAAGGTGTTAAAATGCTGGTAGGCAAGAAGGGTTGTGGGAACAAGCAAGGCAATCTGTTTTCCTGCTATGGCGCCCCTGAAAGCGGCACGAATAGCCACCTCAGTTTTTCCAAACCCCACATCGCCGCAGACAAGCCTGTCCATAGGATTTTCCGATTCCATATCCTTTAAAACATCTTCAATAGCCTTAATCTGATCCGGCGTTTCCTCATAGGGAAAGGTGGTCTCAAACCCTGTGTAGATATAATCCGGCAATGGGAAGGCGAAACCGCTGAGAACCTTTCTTTTCGCATAAAGACGGAGCAGATCCTGCGAAAGTTCTCTGAGGGCATTCCGCACCTTTTTCTTTGTAATCTCCCACCTGGGGCTACCCAGCCTGTTAACCAATGGCTGTTTTCCGCCAACCATCCTGTATTTGTGAATCATACCAAGTCCAAATATGGGGATATAAAGCCTGTCGCCACCCTGGTATTCTACCGTTATAAATTCCCCAGCGCTGTTCTCAACATTCATCTTTTTTAATCCCCTGAATATTCCGATTCCATGTCTTTCATGCACAACAAATTCTCCTGGTTTGAGCGCGCTGAAATCCGACACCTCATCGCCCCTTAAAGACACCGGGGCGATAGATTTTTTCTTCTCTCTGAATATATCCGCCTCACCGATAACAGCAAATTTTTCTCTCCTAATTCTGAATCCTTTTCTCAGGGAGCCTTTTAAAATTACAAGAACTCCAGGCGCAAAGGGCATAGAAAGATTTTCAAGAAAATTGCCATCGTAGTATTTCATATTTATCCCGTAGGGAGAAAGGATCGTTATAATCCTGTTAATATCAATATCCGAAGGCATAACAATGAAAAGCCTCCACCCATCCTCAATCTGGCGCTTCAGCATTTCGGCGAGCTTTTCAAAAGGAAGTTCCCTGGCGGGAATTATGAGGGCTCTCAGATCCTCGCAACCCTCCGCATCCAAAAAACATGCGGCATCACAAGGTTTTTCTGCGCTGATGTTTAAAAATAAACTTACTTTATCTTTGATAAAATCAGAAGCAACCGAGGGTTCAATATAAAGTTCCAATGGATTGGGAAATGCCTGTTCATCTTTAATCTGAAGTTCAAATATTTCCGTCAGATTCCGCCCGAAGTCTTCTGCCTCCTGCTTCCACAAAGCAGCATCATCTGCAACAATCACTGCGTCTTCAGGCAAGTATTCGGAAAGCGGAACAGTGTCGTAAAATAATGGGAGGAAGTATTCCCTCCCGGGGAAATGTTCTTCTGAAAGAAGTTGGGCTTCAACTGTTTTTCTCTTTTGTTTTTTAATGTCGCGCTCACTGGCGATCTTTCTCAAACGCTCTAATGCGTTGTCCATTGAATTTCCGGGCAGGATGAACTCGCTTGCAGGTATTATTCTGATTTCGGGAATTTCTGAAAGACTTCGCTGTGATTCAGGATCAAAGAGTCGCATTGAATAAACCGTATCTCCATCAAACTCAACCCTGCAGGGATACTCTTTTGATGGAGAGAAGATGTCTATCAATCCTCCGCGAATTGAATATTCCCCGGTCTGCACTGTTGTGAAAGATTTAGTATAACCAGAAGAAAGAAGATGGTCAATTAGCCTTCCCCGTTCAATTTCATCTCCTTTCTTCAGAAGCAAATTATATTTTTTAAGGCAAGCCGGAGGTATAACCCTCTGGATGAAGGATTTATGCGGGATTAAAAGCACCTTTGGAATATCGCCGGCAGCAAGGGCTGAAAGAATGGATATTCTTCTCGCAATTATCTCCGGAGGAATAGTAACTACCCTGTAGGGAATGCTGGTCCATTGAGGAAGAATGCATACATCCGTTGATCCGGATGTAATCCCGTCAAAGTAAAATGTCAGATCATCGTAAATCTCTTCAGCTCTTCTCTGCTGGTGCGTTAGAATAACCAACGGCTTCCGGACTCTTTTGTACAAAAGCACAAGAAAAAGCGCGCGGGAGGAGCCGCCCGCACAGGACAAACCTGTTTTTTTATTCTTTACAAAATCTTCTATCAGAAAATTAAATGTTGAAAGCATTTCATAAATTTCAATAGAACTGTTTCATCAGATCCAGTGCGTGTTGTTCGTCAAGCTTAAAATTCTTCAGCTCCTGGCGGTGATTGATGTGCGAAATGGTAGTGGAAAGAAATATCCTGAATATATGCGTCGGCCTTTTAAGTTCCTCAACCTTCAATTTATCGGAAAAATCCTTGATTGAAAATTCGTCAATATGCTGAAAGAATTCGTCAAACGCGTCAATGTCGCTTATGCGGATCAGATTATAACTGAGATTTTTAAAATACCTGATGAACTCTGCAAGAGAATTAAAAGATTTTTTTGCATCTTCCGGAGAAACAGGCTCGGTAAAAATGTCCTTCTCAAATACTCTGGCGAGTTCATGAAATATCCAGATATCCTCCCTTAGTCTCATTGATTGTTCCAGTCTGGAAACAAAATCCGGGAAAATATCCGCGCCATTAAGATCTCCCGACCTGATCAGATGTATAATTGAGACAATCGTCTGTTGAAAAAAATTGGTAAGCAGCCCCTTTGAATTATCAATGGCAATCCGGAGCCTGTTTATATAATTGATCTCGGATGCATCTTTCATAATCTGCATAAAGGTTTTCTTCAGCTCCATATTTATCTGAAAACTTAAGGAATCAAGGAGGTGAAGATATGCCCTGCGCACTTTCAATTCAGGTTTATCATATGCTTTCTTTTCAAGTTCTTCAGGGATCTCCTTTTCAATATAAATCCAAAGAGAGCGAACTTCCGAATTTATCAGGGAAAATACAGGCAGAAAGGATTTTAAATTTTCTAGGTCCTCTATGTCGCTCCGGACATATTTAAGGTATCTGATGAATCTAAAGAAGGCAAGTATGGGAATAGTAAGATGTTTTCTTAATGGTTCGTCCTTGATTGAATTTAGAATTGACTGGAGTTTTTCTGAGGTAACGCGATCGTAAAGACGGGAAAACGCAGAAAGCTTGAATGGATTAAAATAACGGTTTATATAAATCTCCCGGCTGACAATCTGTCCAAGATTGAAATACATCGTATACGGAACTTTTTTCAGCATGGAAACGCCATTGAGCACCTCCATAATGTTAACAAACGAATTCAACAGGACAAAGAGACTGCTCTTTGGGTCCTCCTGGCGCAAAGTTATATCTGCAAATTTATCCCTCGCATAATCCTTTATCAGTTTGCTTTCCACATAGGACTGAAAATAGAAAGCCTTGGCTTCTGCCGGATTAAAAAGCGTCTGTATCAGTGCAACGATCTGGTGGACTACAGACTTCAGAATTTTAATTTCGTAGTAAAAATTCCTTGCCATAATATTATCTTTGCTTGATATGGTGAGATTATCCAGATTGAAATATCTTTCGGTAGCCTTCAAAAGCATCTCAAGTTCAAAAAGTTTTTCTTCTTTACCATCCACATTCAGAGATGAAAGCCATTCCTCCCGGTGGATAAGAAGCGTTTTTTCCTCCTTTTTTTGAATTCCGGTCAAACTATACCCTCCATCTCGGATTTTAGCTCCCGTTTCATAAGTGATCCAACCCCGCGCTTAGGTTCTTTATTTTTATAGAGTATCTTGTAAACCTCTTCTGTTATTGGCATTTCAACACCATGCCTGAGGCTCAATTCATATGCAGATTTTGTAGTCTTTACTCCCTCGGCAATCATACGCATGCTGGATAGTATTTCGCTCAATTTTTCCCCTCTTCCAAGCCTGATTCCCACCGTCCTGTTCCTGCTCAAATCTCCTGTGCATGTCAGCACAAGGTCACCCATTCCGGAAAGCCCCATAAAGGTTGTTGGATCAGCGCCCAGCTTTATTCCAAGCCTGGTAATCTCCGCAAGTCCCCTCGTAATCAATGCCGCTCTGGTGCTGTACCCCAGCCCCAGCCCGTCAGAGATCCCGGCTGCAATTGCAATTACATTCTTAAGCGCACCGCCGAGCTCAACGCCAAGAATATCCTTATTGGTATATGTTCGGAAATACGGCGCGCTGAAAATATTCTGAATCTTCCTGGACTCTGCATCTCCGCCAGACGCAACCGCCACTGCAGTGGGAAGATAATTTGCAACATCCTTTGCAAAGCTCGGGCCCGAAAGCGCAACTATGCGGGCATTGAGACTGCGCGGAATCTCCTCCTCAATAACCCTGGACATCGTCATGAGCGTTTCGTTCTCAATTCCTTTGGAGGCGGTAACTACTATGCAGCCCTTTTTAAAATGACTTACAGCCTTTTTTACCGTCTGCCTGACAACATGGGACGGGGTGACAGAAACAATAATTTCCTTGCCTTCTGCCGCCTCCTCCAGTGAATTGGTGAACCTCAACCCGTCCGGGAGGCTGCATCCCGAGAGATAATATTTGTTCTCCCTGGTTTTTTTCATCTCCTTGCACAAATCGGGCTCAAAGACCCAGAGGGTTACATCAATGCCCTTTTCAGCAAGAAGTTTCGCGAGCGCCGTCCCCCAGCTGCCCGCCCCAATCACACCTGTTTTCATCTCTATTCTCCGCGATTAACAATTTAGTTCATTAAAGAGGTTAACAAAAAATTTTTAGTTTGTCAAAAGACAGCCGCTATTAAAATCAATGTGTTAATAAAAAATTCTATTGACATAACTCTATTTCCAATATATGCTGTCGGTTAAATAAAAAATAAGGAGGGTGTCATGGCAGTCGCAAGGGTTACAGAGGTTGTATCCTCATCTTCAAAGGGATGGCAGGAAGCGGTTCAGGACGGACTGAAAAGGGCAAACAAAACATTGAGAAATCTGATAGGGCTTGAGATCACAGAACAAAAGGCAAAGATTGATAACGGAAAAATAACCGAATACCGCATCAAGATGAAAATTACATTTATTCTGGAAGAATAAATATATCATTACGCAATAATCTTTGGACTGCGTAACATAAGGGGCATCTCGCCTTAACATTTGACTATGATTTCAATAGTCAAGACCATGAACCGCACAATCAAGCGCTTGGTTTGTTGATTCGTTGACGTATTATATAAATCATCAGATAAGCTCCTGTAAATGTTAAAACAATGGAACCATACTGTCCCGGTGTCAGACCAAAGTAACGTGGATCCCGAGTTCGGAATTCGTCCATGATAAAGCGCACCGGACCATATAAAATGAAAAACAACGAGATAAAGAATCCGGGATGCCACTTATATGAGTTAAGAAACAAAAATAGTATTGCGATCAAGAGTGTGTATAAAAACTCTAACAACCCTAAGTCCAATCGGGATCCCCCTGGAAACTGAACGGCAAGCCAGTGGTTGGTGTTAATCCCGAGATGATCATGCGTCAATGCACAACCTAAACGGCCAAACGACCATGCAAAGGGAAATGCAAAGACAATACAGTCAATAAATCTCAGTTGCGTATTTCCCGGTAATCCAAGGTATTTCATTATAATTACCGCATACAATAATCCACCCATTATCCCACCATAGGAAGACATGGTGCCCCAAACCCGGGACAATTCTGCCGGGCGATATTGTAAAACTTCCGGATTATAGAGAACAATTTCAACTATATGAGAAACAATAAATCCTGAAAGGATAACACCGCTGATTATCCAAAATTTAGCCCTGTTGTTAAAACCAAGGGGTGAAGCCCGAACCCATGCAATCAAAAATCCCACACAAACTGCAAGAATAACCATCAGGTTAAATATGCTGATTGTTGCAAAACCCAATGTTATTTTAGGTATTGCAATATAAGGGAACATGTTAAATTGCTTCTCTTGTTCCGTATTTTTTTACAAAATTTTTATAAATCTCAAACCTGTTATCATGGCCCTTTGTGATAGACAATGTATCTTATAGTTGCCTGTGGGACACTGCCACATCCGCCAGGAGCCCTCATGCGTATCCTCAATGAGGTGTTATTCAAGGTTTCTTCGTAAATCTCAAGATCGTTCTTTCTTTCGTGGAATTCTTTCAAATCCCCCCATCTATTGCCATTTATTGATGTTATATCGTACCCGCCTTTACATCCGCGATTTTTATCAACGACTTCTCCAGCCGGAACCGTAATCGTTACATCTACGGTATCACCACTGCCCGGGGTTGTGATTGTTCTTTCAACGAAGCTACCATATGTTGCAGCAATACCATGACTGCAGAAGGTCTGCCTGGAACCCTCTATGACAGCGGCAATATGCAATAGCCTGAAAAAATTCTCCCATGCATTGTCACCAAGAAAATCCATGTAGTAAGCCGTACCTTGTGCAATGATGTTTCCAGCATAATCCGAAAACATCGCATTAGCAGGCAAACCTCGCATGCCTTCACGAACAATCCTGTCTGCGGTTTCTTTACCTATAAGACTTCGGAGATCCCATAGAGTAGATGCCCAG
Source organism: bacterium (assembly GCA_036514535.1). Taxonomy (GTDB): domain Bacteria; phylum JAMCPX01; class JAMCPX01; order DATBWZ01; family DATBWZ01; genus DATBWZ01. The sequence continues at coordinate 4,642 of DATBWZ010000093.1, read as the reverse complement.
ATTAATCCATCATTATGAGATTCCCCTTCCATATCCGACGGATAATTTTTATTTGGTTCTATATTGCGCAAACAATCTTCGTCTTTAAAGAATTCTTCGGCAATGCAGGAATTACCGGTTACAGAGGCTGCGTAGTAGTCAGAAGTGCCCTCATGAATTGCTCCGGTTTCATCTGAATTGCCTGTCAGCCCTGCATCAACATTCAGCACACGATGCGTGGTTTCATGAAAGATAACCTCAGCGAAATGCGCAGCAGATTGACATTCTTTATTATCGCAACCCCCGCCAGCGACACCATAGGTAAAAGAATCATTTGTTCTTGTATAAAAAGCATTGCACGAAAAGTTGGCGTTGGTGTTGGCTGTTAACGCGTTATTCGGCAACGCAATGCCTAATGAATTGTAGAAAGTGAAAATAGAGTCTGTATGAGTGTAAGCCATCTGGTCGTCAAAATTTATATCGCCAGGCATATCTAAAAACTGTTGGGCAGCAGAAGTCGTAAGTGCTCCGGCAAAATTGTTGATAGTTACTCTTGTTCCGGTTAAAGTTGTTGCACCAGCGTTTAAGTTGCCGATTGGGACTACGCTTGTATTCCCACCATCCTTTTCACGATTTTCCAGATAGACCCTGGCATTCTGACTATAAGACATATCACGGATAAGCAAGGCATCGCCATTAAATGCGTTAATTATGACTCGCCATTGGCCAACGTCCACCTGCCAGGCAAAGACACCGTAATCAGGCATAGGAAAGATAATGGGGGTTGCCTTAACTTCATCAAAAAGTTTAAACTTTTTCTTTACAAGATTTTTGGCTAAAACGATTGCTTCCTCTGAGTTGAGCTTCATTTGACCTTCTATACGCTCATCAATGACTTTCAGAGAGTTGTTTACCGTATAGGGTCTGTTTGAGGTGGTAAGATGCACAACAATCTCTCCTTCATACACAGGAAGTTTTTCGCGACGTTGTTCAAACCGGACAAATCGGCTTCTGATCTGCTTGCCATCCTTTGATTTGGCTTCATCAATATGGAGTAATGCAATCTGATCATGCTCAGGCTTTAAACCAAACAGCGCTGCGTTAGCATTGATAAATTCTTTTGCTGCCGCCGCGGGTTCCTTCTGTAGAGTTGCTGGCCCGAGAAAATTTGCAATTCGTTGGACATACCCATTGCTTTCGTTCCAACTAATAGCGGCTGTCGGATAAAGATTCTTAAATGCTGTTGCCGCTTCTTTAGCGCCTTGTCTGGGCTCTTGCTGCCCGCCCACCGGGGGTTTACTCGGTATTGTTCTTTGACAACCCATAGCTACGATGCCAAAAACAAAACAAAGAAAATAAATGACATATAAAAACCTATTTGTTTGCTTCATTACACAACCTCCTTCTATTTAGTTTTTTTTAAATAACTATATATGTATTTCTTCGCCATCAAATAAAATCTTTTCAACAAACGGAAAATTATAGTGGAAAAAAACCGCTCCCCTTGCGGAGGTATTTTTTCAATAGATATTCCGTTCATTATTCTCCTTTTATTCTGTATATAGAATAAATAATAACTAATATATGTCAAGTAATTTGTATAATCTATTGAAATTTTGCAATAAGGAAGGTAAAACAGGTTTGCTGTATATTATTATTACTTGCAAAATTCAGTATAAAATGATAAAAATCTCTTATGGGTTTTACAGATCTGAGGGATTTTCTTAAAAAAATTGAATCAGCCGGGATGCTAAAAAGGATCTCCGCGGAAGTCAATCCGGAACTGGAGATGGCGGAGATAGCTGACAGAGCTATAAAGCAGGGAGGGCCTGCTCTTCTTTTTGAAAAGCCAAAGGGATCAATTTTCCCGGTGCTCATGAATCTGTTTGGAACAATGGAAAGAACCTGCATGGCGCTTGGGGTCAACAGCATTGACGAAATCGCGACAAGAATCAGAGCAATCCTTGATGAAAAACCGCCTGAGACCATTATAGAAAAGATTAAGATGCTGCCAAAACTGAAAGAGTTTTCAGATTACCTCCCAAAAACGGTAAAGGGGGGTCAGTGCCAGGAGGTTGTTATGGACCCGCTGTCATTGCACAGGCTGCCAATTCTCAAGACCTGGCCAAAGGACGGCGGGAGGTTTATCACTCTACCACTGGTTACGACAAAAAGTCCGTTAACAGGAATACGGAATACCGGCATGTACCGCATGCAGATTTTTGACGAAGTTACCACCGGCATGCATTGGCACTGGCACAAGGGCGGAGCAAAACATTACTACGATGCAGAAAAGCAGGGGAAAAGGCTTGAGGTGGCGGTTGCAATCGGTTCTGATCCAGCAACCATTTATGCAGCCACAGCGCCGCTGCCCGAGGATTTTGACGAATTTATATTCGCAGGTTTCCTCCGCAGAAAGCCGGTTGAATTGACAAAATGCCTGACTGTTGACCTTGAAGTTCCTGCGAATGCAGAGTTTATAATTGAGGGCTATGTAAATCCAGGGGAGAGGCGGAAGGAAGGACCATTTGGCGACCACACAGGCTATTACTCCCTTGCAGATGATTATCCTGTTTTCCATGTGACGGCGATCACGCACCGGAAAAATCCGATCTATCCTGCAACAATTGTAGGAAAACCCCCCATGGAGGACTGCTATCTGGGAAAGGCAACAGAAAGGATATTCCTTCCTGTGCTAAAAAAGGTATTTCCTGAAATTATTGATATCAATCTGCCAATTGAAGGCATTTTTCATAATTTTGCATTCATAAGCATAGAAAAAAGATACCCCGGTCATTCCCAGAAAATAATGAACTCTATCTGGGGGACCGGACAGCTGATGTTTACAAAAAATATTGTTGTCTTTGACAGCAATGTAAATGTGCACGATATCGGCGAGGTCCTCTGGCGCTGGGGAAACAATGTTGATCCAGCGCGGGATATTACGATTGTAAAAGGACCGCTTGATGTTCTGGAGCACGCATCTGACATCCCCGGTTTTGGCGGCAAGATGGGTATTGACGCAACCAGAAAACGGAAGGAGGACGGGTTTAAGCGGGAATGGCCGGAAGATATAAAGATGGATCCTGAAATTTCAGACCTTGTGACAAGAAGGTGGAAGGATTATGGATTATAAATTTGCATTGGCGTTATATGAATAAAATTTCAGCAATCTCCGGAAACGAAAGCATCCTTAAGAAAACACAGATTTATCTGGAAATGATTAAATTTTCGCACACGCTTTTTGCGCTGCCCTTTGCCCTGACAGGCATGATCCTTGCCGCAAATGGATTTCCGGAAATGATGACATTTCTTCTCATACTACTCGCAATGGCATCGGGCAGGACAACCGCAATGCTTTTCAACCGCATAACAGATGCAAAAATTGACAACCTTAATCCCAGGACAAAAGGCCGGGCAATTCCCGCTGGGCTTGTGGATCTGAAAAACAGTATTATCATCGCAATCTGCTGCGCAACTATATTCCTCTCTTCTGCCTACATGCTCAACTGGCTCTGTTTTGCGCTGGCACCTGTCCCGCTGATTGTATTTATAATCTATCCATATACCAAGCGATTTACAAGGTTAAGCCACTTCGTCCTCGGTGCCGCTCTCGGGATGGCGCCGGCGGGAGCATGGATCGCCGTAACAGGGGAATTGCCTCCGCCGGCAGCATTTGTTCTTGCCGGAGCAGTGCTTTTCTGGGTCGCCGGATTTGATATTATTTATGCAATCCAGGATATTGATTTTGACAGAGGGGCTGGTTTTTACTCAATTCCTGAAAAATTTGGAATTCAGGGCGCATTCTTCTTCGCCCGCGCTTGCCATCTCGTTTTTTTTATTCTCCTTGCATCTTTGCCCATCTTTTTTCCATTGCGCGGGGTCTATTTTTCTGGAATGGGCATAATCGCGCTGATGCTTTTATATGAACATTTAATATTGAAAATCAATGAGTTGAGCCGCATTCAGCATGCATTCTTCAATGTCAATGCAGCCGTCAGCATCACCATGTTTTTATTTACTGCAACGGACATATTTATACGGAGGGCTGTATGAAGAAAAAAGCCATTGTTCTTTCCATAACCGGCGCAAGCGGCGTTATATACGGCATAAGGCTGACAGAGGTGCTCCTGCAGAGCAACCATACCGTTTATCTCATAATTTCAAAATGGGCAAAGAGAATAATAAAGGAGGAAGCCGGACTGAACCTTGAGAAAGACCCGGCAGCGAGTCTTAAAAAACATTTCAAAAACAGCAATAATCTGATCATTTTAAATGATGATGATCTCTCCGAAGCGCCCGCAAGCGGTTCATCCGGCATAAAAGATATGGTTATAATTCCATGTTCAATGGGAACAATGGGCAGGATCGCCGCAGGAATATCATCTTCACTCATAGAACGCACAGCGGATGTTATACTCAAAGAACGCGGCACCCTGATAATTGTCCCGAGGGAAACGCCGCTGAACAGACTCCATATAGAAAACATGCTCCGGCTTGCGGATGCAGGCGCATGCATCCTGCCGGCAACGCCAGCATTCTATCACAGCCCAAGCAGCATCCGTGACATTATTGATTTTGTGGTTGGCAAGGTCATGGACATGCTGGAGATAGAACATAAACTGTTCCGCAGATGGCGCGGCGTCTAATTTGTTTTGACTTA
>DATBWZ010000092.1:0-7413 GCA_036514535.1 bacterium | reverse complement strand
TGATTTCAACACCTTCTATGTTCGCGCTAAGATATCTGCGGCAGTTAGGCCCGGGCAGGTGATAATATATCATGCATGGGATCCATATCAGTTCAAGGGGTGGAAGAGTTATGATGCGGCGATACCCGGACTGATAAAGTGGCTGCACTTTGTCGGCGGTTATGGGCATCTGAGGTACTGGCGATGGAACTGGTGCCTGCAGCAGGTGGACAGAGCGACAAGGGTTGATTTTGAAAAAGAATAAGATTTTACTTTTTACGGTAAGATTCTAATTCATTCAGAATCTTATCGTAAAAAACACGGGGAAAACTTGTTCCTACAATCTCATCATCGCCCATTACCCCGCCGCCGTAGACCTGAATCTTCAAAAAGCCGTTGATCCCAGCACTTGTTTCGTAAACTATTCTGTCGTAGAGAATTTTGATCCACGGTGTATCCGCTGGAGCCAGTGTTCCAACTTTTAGCGTTATCGGATCAAGCCGTTCAATAAAAGAAACATTGCACAAATTGAAATAATTTTTACTTGCATAGCTTAAAGTGTATTTACCAACAATGTTAATGTCAAGTTTAACTTAGAGACAACTCCTGCCTATTTTCAACTGCATTTGGAATATCCGCAAGCCTTGCAGTTGAAGCATCCTTCTTCAAAAACAAGGGGGGAACCGCAGGTTGGACATGGCCTGTATCCATCGGTGGAAACAGGGAGTGCATTAAGATAGTTGGAATTCTCAGCCTTTTTTTGAGAAGGATTGTTCCCGTTTCCCCCTTCATGTTCCTTAAGAAATTTATGGAGGGCTTTGGATATTGCATCGGCACAGGATAGGACCATTTCTCCGTTTTCCCAGGCTGGAGCAGGGCAGCGGACACCGGCAAGTTGTTTGATGATATGATCAGGATCAACACCAGCGCGGAGCGACAGGGAGATCAACCTTCCTATAGCTTCCGCCTGTGAGGTTGCGCAACCTCCAGCCTTTCCCATAGAGGTGAATACCTCAAATGGCCCGGTTTTATCGCGGTTTATCGTAATGTATAAATTTCCGCATCCGGTGGTCATTCTTCTTGTCGCGCCCTGAATTGCCTCGGGCCGCGGCCGCGGAGTTAAATTAATTTTGGAAGAGGACGAACTTTTTTCGGCGCCGCTTTCTTTGTTTACTTTATGTATATTAAGCACCTGCTCCTCCCGTGAACCGTCCCTGTAAACAGTAACCCCTTTGCATTCCAGGGAATACGCCAGAAGATAGACCTTTGCTATGTCTTCTGCCGTAGCGTCTTTAGGGAAGTTTACGGTCTTTGAAACAGCATTATCGGTGTATTTCTGAAACGCTGCCTGCATACGGATGTGCCACTCCGGGGTGATGTCGTGCGCTGTGACGAATACTTTCAGCCATTTTTCAGGAATATCAGCAATGCCGTGGATACTGCCTGTTCTGGCAATTTTTTTTATTAGTTCTTCCGAATAAAATTTTTCTCTCCTGGCAATTTTGAGAAAATGAATATTAGTCTCAATCAATTCAGTATTATCAAGAACATTCTTTATAAAGGAAACAGCAAATAATGGTTCAATTCCGCTTGAACAGCCGGCAATCATTGATATTGTGCCAGTTGGTGCAATTGTTGTAACGGTTGCGTTTCTCATTTTTTTGCAATTAGTATCATGAATGCTTCCCTTAAAGCTTGGGAATTCACCGCGGATTCCTCCAATCTCCTGGGACATTATTCGTCCTTCTTTATGAAGAAAACTCATTACCTGTTCTGCAATAGCGAGTGAATCTTCGGAATTGTATGGGACACCCAGGAGTATAAGCATATCCGCAAAACCCATTACTCCAAGTCCGATCTTCCGGTTTTTCTTTGTCATCTCTTCAATCTGAGGCAATGGATATTTGTTCACATCAATTACATTGTCAAGGAAGTGGATCGCTGTCCGGACGGTTTCCCGCAATGATTCAAAATCTATTTCCTTGTTTTTGACAAATTTTGACAGATTGATGGACCCCAGGTTGCAGGATTCAAAAGGAAGAAGGGGCTGCTCGCCGCAAGGATTTGTACTCTCAATCTCGCCGAGCAGCGGCGTCGGATTGTCCCTGTTCAGCCTGTCCAGAAAGACTATACCGGGTTCACCGTTCATCCAGGACATTTCCACAATTTTGTCAAAGACCGTTTTTGCATTTAGTCCCTGAATGATACGCTTTGTCCTGGGATTCAAGAGGTCGTAGTGCTTATTGTTTTTAACAGCCTCCATAAATTTTTCTGTTATGCCTATTGATATATTGAAGTTGTTCAATTTTTTCTTGTCCTGTTTTGCTGTTATAAACTCCATTATATCCGGATGGTCAACCCGTAGTATCCCCATGTTTGCGCCTCTTCTTGTTCCTCCCTGTTTTATTGTTTCCGTAGCGGCATCAAAAACCTGCATGAATGATACAGGTCCGGAGCTTACGCCCTTTGTTGAGCGGACTACATCATTTTTGGGACGGATGCGGGAGAAGGAAAAACCGGTTCCTCCTCCTGATTTATGAATCAGCGCGGTGTACTTTATTGCTTCAAATATGCTTTCCATGGAATCGCCGACAGGAAGGACGAAGCAGGCAGAGAGCTGGCCAAGTTCCCTGCCTGCGTTCATTAGGGTGGGGGAGTTAGGAAGAAACTCCAATTTAACCATCATGTTGTAAAATTTAGCTGCTACTTCATCTAAATCAGCATTGCTATCATAATATTTATCTGCTTCAGCAATTGTCCTTGCTACTCGCCAGAACATCTCCTCTGGTGTCTCAACGACATTTCCTGATTCGTCTTTTTTAAGGTATCTCTTTTTGAGGACAACCAGCGCATTCTCTGTAAGTTCTAATTTTTCAAGGACAAGTGATTTTTTGAAGACAATCTTTGGAATCATGAAATTATAACCCAGTTCCATAAGTTTAGTCTCTATTGTTTGTGATAATTTTTGAGGATTGGCAGCAGATTCGCCGAGGTTTTTTATTTCCAACTCAATATCGTCAGCTACCTGTTTTGCGAAATCCCTTTCAAGGGCTGCATCCTGAATCAGCGCATCAATCACCCTGTTCTTCCAGAGAACCACTTCCTTAGAATCAAAAAAAACTCCCATTTTTAGGCTCCTTTAAATAAAAACTGATATGTGAACAACATGTGAATATCCTGTGTTTATTTTGTGCATATATTGTATAATAAAAAAATAATACCACAATATATTGGGGATGTCAAGGGAAAATTTAAGTTAACTAAAATTTTTCTTCTGAATTGTTTTTAAAACCGGGAATCAATCTGCTCAAGAAGCATCTTTGCCTTTTGCTTTTCAATAATCTGTTCCGGTATGATTTCCGGGATGCTGTCCACCGGCGCATCAATGACATGCTGGATGTCCCTTCTGTAGAGATCTTTATCTTTGAGTTTTGTGTCAAGAGAGTCAGCTTTAAGCACCCAGGTTCCGAGATAGTTTGGTTCAATTTCAAGTGCCTTCTTAAAGTGTTCCTCGGATTTTTTCAGATCTCCACCGATAATGCCGGGAGTAAAAGCATAGTAGGCGCCAAGGTACCTGTGCGGCGCTCCATAAAAAAACCTTTCATCAATTTCTATTATCCGCTCCATTGCTTTTTTTGCTTTATCTTTATGTGTTAAAATGCTCAAGAAGCCTTTTGCCTTTGCCCATTTCCCAAGATTTGATGCTGTCCAATAGATTGCGCCGAGATATTCATTCCCGAGAACCTTGATTGCCTCCTCCATTTTTTTACCTGCTTCAATCATTTTCCTGAATTCCGGGTTCAGCGCCGTTCCTTTTTCTCCGTATTGAACACCTTTATAATATGTTTCAATCTGCCGCTTCTTGTCACTGTTCTCCAAGTAGGCATACGCAAGCAGATAATGCGCTCTTGCAAGTTTTGTAAGCGCTTCAAGATTATCCGGATCTTCAGCAATCACATTTTCATAGGCTTTTATCGCTGCCTCCAGATTCTCCTGGTTTGCTCTATTATTCCAAAGGTCATCAGCTTTTTGCAGTAAATTCCGGGTTTCCACGGTTTCTCTTTCGGCAGATGCTCCCCATGCAGGCATTGTCATGATATTTCCTGCCAGCATGAATATTGTAACGAAGCAGGGAATTGTTCCCAGCCATCTAAAGTTTATTGCATTTTTTTCAATACCCATTATATTGGATATTAACTAAAACAGGGCTTTTTGTCAAACAGTATCTATTGCACTATTGTTTTTATTTGACCGCTTAAAATTTGTTGTTATAATAGAACCTCTATTTTAGGAGAAGTTATGAGATTTAAATTTTCAAATAGGATTCAGGACCTTCCTCCCTATCTATTCGCTGATATTGACAGGAAAAAGAGGGAGCTTAAGGCAGCTGGGGTGGAGATTATTGATCTTACGGTAGGCGATCCGGACAGGCCTACCCCGGGATTTATTATTAAAGAGATGAAAAAATGGCTGGATAATCCGTTGACCCACAGGTACCCTTCGTATGAAGGAACTATTGAATTCCGTGGAGCAGTAGCGCAGTGGTATAAAAACCGGTTCGGTGTGGACATTGATCCTGAGACCGAGGTGGTTACGCTGATCGGTTCAAAAGAGGGAATTGCGCATCTTCCGCTTGCGGTAATCAATCCAGGGGATATAGCGCTTGTTCCCGACCCTGCCTATCCTGTTTACAACATAGGCGTCCATTTTGCCGGCGGGAAAGCGTTTATTATGCCTCTGCTCAGGGAAAATAATTTTCTTCCGGATTTTGAATTGATCCAGAAGGATCTGGCTATGAATGCAAAACTGCTTTTTTTAAATTATCCAAACAATCCCACGTCTGCAACATCATCTCCGGAATTTTTTGAAACCGCGACAAAATACGCAATGGATAGAAAACTTATTCTCTGTCATGACGCTGCTTATTCCGAGGTTTTTACATCAAAGGCATCCAAGCCCTCAAGCATTCTTCAGGTTGAAGGGGCAAAGGAATGCGCAATTGAGTTTCATTCCCTTTCCAAGACCTTCAATATGACTGGCTGGCGTATTGGTTTTGCTGCAGGGAATGCAGAGGTAGTCCAGGCGCTTAAAAGGGTGAAAACAAATGTGGATTCGGGGGTGTTTACCGCTATTCAAATGGCTGGAATTACCGCTTTGAAGGGGTATAGCCGGGTCAACAAACAGCAGCAGTCGCTTTTCAGAGAGAGAAGAAAAGTCATGACAGATGGGCTGAAGAAGATCGGAATAGATGTTTTTCAGTCTTATGCCACATTTTATATATGGGCAAGAACTCCGGATGGCGAAACATCCAAGGCTTTTGCGAACCGGCTGCTTGAGGCAGGGGTTGCTGTAACGCCAGGCAACGGATTCGGCAGATACGGCGAGGGATATTTCCGCATATCGCTGACCACGGACACCAAAAATCTCAAAGAGGCAATTTACAGGATTAAGAAGAATCTGTGAGTAATGCCTCTTACATCCGGGCGTACATCGGAATAGGTTCAAATAAAGGCGATAGAACAAAAAACTGCCTGAGTGCAATTGAACAGTTAAAAAAAGTTGACGGTATAAAGGTTACAAAAATATCCAGCTTTTATCACACAGAACCTGTGGGCGATGTGTTTACCGGATGGTTCGTTAACTGTGCCGCTGAATTGGATACAACGCTGCCTCCGGAAGAAATTTTTTCTATGCTGGAAGAGATTGAGAAGCATATGGGCAGGTATGCAAAAAAAATGAATAAGGACCGCACCATTGACCTTGATTTACTGTTTTACGGCAACAGAATAATAAATGCAGGCGAATTTGTGGTTCCTCACCCTGAACTGCACAAACGGAGATTTGTCCTTGTCCCGATGGCAGAGATTGCGCCCGATTTTGTTCACCCGGTTATTAAGGAAGATGTGTCGGCGCTTCTGAAAAAATTGACCGACAATTATTCAATCCGGAAACTCGCTTAATTAAAATATGGACTGCATTCCCTGGACAGCGGACATTTGAGACAGAATTGAAGCGTTTGATAAATTTTTATGCGGTAAATTTAAGAAACAATTTTTTTTAGCGGTTCTGGCAGCAGTTTTTTTAAACGCGGATGAGATTCAACCAAACGGAAAATATCAGCCAGGTCCTTCTGTCGTTTGCTTTTTCGTCTTCCTTCATCGGAATATGCCCATATTTTGCCTTGCAGAATATCCTCCACAGCGGCAACCTTCATTTTATAGCCCAGGACTTTTTTTGTTGAAGCTCGGGGTATAACATTCAGATAGCGTTTATCTATTTGAATCTGGATTCGCAAATCTGACTCTGCGCTGCTTAAATTCACGCTGTGAGCGAAATTTTTAATCTTGAAGATTTTTTGTGCTGACTTGATAAAGGTTTCAAAGGATTTTGCTGCAATGACTAAATCCAGGTCAAGACTCACAACTGGCTCGCAATAGGCGTTGACCGCCAGCCCACCAATCACGCAATAATCACTTTTTGTTTTTTTCAGCAAATCCAGCAATTGCTGTAATATATCTTTTTTCCCATTGCTGACTGATTTTAAGAATTCTTTTTTTGTCATAAATTATTCCCCATTTGATTTTACCTTTATTGTATTTATTGTCAAGGCATTGAATATTCAAAAATTATTATAAATAAATACTGAAACGACTGTAAAAACAAGACATTTCTACTTTACAATAACATTAAAAAAATCTTCTTGACAAACTAATAAATAATGATAATGTTGGAAAAATAAATAAACATTTTTATGGAAATGTATGATAATACATATGTCCGTTTAAAAACAGAAAGGAGGGGCAAGTTTATGAAAAAGATCATTATTATTTTGGTAGTGCTTTTTCTTCACGGAATCTCATCTGCGAACATGCTGAATATTCCGGATACTTACGGAATGCATTCTTCTGATTCAGGGACTGCAAAGGCGTTTTCACTTTTTGCGGACGGTTTTTCAGCAGCGTATTACAATCCGGCAGGGCTTGCCCAAAACAGCGAGAATCATCTGAGCCTTGATTATATCTATGCAAAACCGCAGTTAAAAATAAACGACACAGTTGCTTTCTCAGGACCCAACGAGGTTGGCATTTTGGGGTTAAAGATCAACTTAAGCAATATAACAACCCTCAATAAAAAACTTTCTCTTGGAATAATCCTGGGTGTTGATAAAAATTTTCAGGGCTTATTGACAATTGTTGATAAGGGGTCTGAATCAGGCCAGTTCCTTAGATACGGAAGGGGGCAGATGCTGCTGATACCGTCAGTCGGACTGGAGGCTTATAAGGGCGTGTTTGTGGGCGCAGGCGCTTATGTATCGGTTAAAGCGGCTGCTGAGGTTGAATTTGACACTACGCTTGCCGGGGATACATCGGGGGAGTCGCTGGAGATGAAAGGGAAAACCTTCATGGCTCCGATAGTGGGTGTGCTTTTAAATCC
>DATBWZ010000091.1:0-5246 GCA_036514535.1 bacterium | reverse complement strand
TCGGATCTCACACCTGAAATAGCGCAGCGTTACGGTATTAAAAGCAAACAGGGCGTTTTGGTCACAGAAATTGAACAGGGCAGCCCGGCTGACATGGCGGGTATTCAAGCCGGCGATTTGATTGTTGAGATTAACAGAAAGCCGGTTAAGGATGTCAATGAGTTCAACAGGGAGATTTTAAAAGTCGGAAAAGGCAAAACCGTGCTCTTTTTGATCAAGAGAGGCAATACAACCATTTATGTTGCGTTGAGATCGGGAGGCTGATTTGCGGTTTTCTCCGGACAGGCTTACAGTAAAAGTTCAGGATGCCCTGCAGGAGGCGAAGAAGATTGCAGATGAACTTAAACATCAATACGTGGACAATGAGCATCTTCTTAAGGCGTTTATTCTGCAGAAAGATGGCATTACCCCGCAGATCCTGAAAAGGCTTGGCGTCCTGCCGGAAGGCGTCATCTCTGAAATTGACAAATCCCTCGGATCAATTCCCAGGGTTTACGGAAATACACCGGATGGCTTTTATGTTTCGCCTGCGCTTGAGCGCGTTCTTGAAAAGTCTCTAAAACAGATGGATGTCCTGAAGGACGAATTTGTAAGCACGGAGCATATCCTTATGGCTCTTTCCGAAGATTCTTCTGGCGCAGGGGAAATTCTCAAAAAAAACGGTGTTACCAGTGACAAGGTTTCTTCGGTTATGAAATCTATCAGAGGAACTCAAAGGGTTACGGATCAGAACCCTGAGGATAAATACCAGGCGCTTGAGAAGTATGGGAAGGATTTAACAGAACTTGCACGCAAGGGCAAACTTGATCCTGTAATAGGAAGGGATGATGAAATCAGAAGATTGATACAGGTTCTTATGAGAAGGACAAAAAATAATCCGGTGCTTATTGGGGATCCCGGCGTTGGAAAAACGGCAATCGTGGAAGGGCTTGCTCAAAGAATCGTAAATGGAGATGTTCCTGATGGGCTGAAGCGTAAGAAACTGGTTGCTCTTGACCTTGGTAGCATTGTTGCGGGTTCTAAATACAGGGGCGAGTTTGAAGAAAGGCTGAAATCTATCCTTAAAGAAGTGATAGAATCCGATGGCTCGGTAATTTTGTTGATAGATGAATTGCATAATCTTGTGGGAGCAGGAAGGGCAGAGGGCAGCATGGATGCATCCAATATGCTGAAACCTCCGTTGGCGCGTGGTGAACTGAGATGCATCGGCGCAACGACCGTGGATGAATACCGGAAACATATTGAAAAGGATGCCGCTTTGGAGCGGAGGTTCCAGCCTGTGATGGTTAAGGAACCAAACGTAGAAGATACAATTGCCATACTGCGGGGGCTTAAGGAACGTTATGAGGTGCATCACGGCATCCGTATTGCCGATTCCGCTATCATTGCTGCCGCGACGCTTTCCAACAGGTACATAACCGACAGATTTCTTCCGGATAAGGCAATAGACCTTATTGATGAAGCAGCGTCCAGGTTGCGCATGGAGATTGACAGTGTTCCGAGCGAAATAGACGAGGTTGAGCGAAGGCTTACGCAACTGGAGATTGAACGGCAGGCGCTTCTTAAAGAGGATGAACAGATTGTCAAAGGCAGGCTGGAAAAAATTAAGAAGGAAATTAATTTACTGAAAGAGAAAAATAAAAACCTTAGACTGCAATGGGAAAGCGAAAAGGGCATAATCCAGAAAATAAGCAATATTAAACAGGAGATAGAGAAACAGAAGATAGAAGAGCAGAAACTCATGAGAAGCGGAGAAAAGAACGCCCTTGAAAAAATAGGAGAGATCAGGTATCAAAAGATTCCTGAGTTGAAAAAAGATCTGGAAAAGGAATTTGATGACCTGCAAAATATCCAAAAAGATAGAAAACTCCTGAAGGAGGAGGTTGAAACTGAAGAGATTGCTGACGCTGTTGCAAAGTGGACAGGGATACCGGTATCCAGGATGCTGGAGGGTGAAATTGCAAAACTCACTAGAATGGAGGAGCGTTTAAAAGAGAGGGTTGTGGGGCAGGATGATGCTTTAATCTTAATCAGTAATGCCATCAGAAGATCCCGCTCGGGACTTTCAGATCCAAACAGGCCCATCGGGTCCTTTCTCTTTTTGGGCCCAACAGGCGTTGGCAAGACTGAGACCGCAAAAGCTCTCTCTGAGTTTCTGTTTGACGATGAAAGAAATATGGTCAGAATTGATATGTCTGAATACATGGAAAAACATTCAATAGCAAGGTTAATTGGCGCACCGCCCGGATATGTTGGTTATGAAGAAGGCGGACAGCTCACAGAGACTGTGAGAAGGCAACCCTATTCGGTAATTCTTTTTGACGAGATTGAAAAGGCGCACCATGAGGTTTTCAATACACTTCTTCAGGTGCTTGACGATGGCAGGCTTACAGATGGCAAGGGCAGAACTGTAGATTTCAGAAATACGGTTATTATCATGACCAGCAATATAGCGAGCCAGTTAATCTATGATTCAACCAAGGATAAAGAAGATTTTGACAGTATCAGGGAAAAGGCATTTTCAAACCTCAGGAATACTTTCAGGCCTGAATTTATAAACAGGATTGACGAAATAGTCATATTCCGGCCGCTGTCAAAACCGCAGTTGTACAATGTAATCAACATTCAATTAAAGAAACTTGGCGAGAGGCTTGCAGAGAAAAATATTGTTATTGATTTAAGCGATAAAGCAAAGAATGTTATACTTGAGCAGGGATATGATAATGCTCTGGGTGCAAGGCCGATCAAACGGACAATGCAGAAGCTGATCCTTGATCCGCTTGCCAGGAAGATCCTGAATGGCGAGGTATCCGAAGGAAACAAAATTTTTGCTGATATAGATTCTTCCGGTGGGATTTTCTTTAAAAAAGTGAAAGAACTTGCCCGCTCAATCTAATTTTTACCATAACTGTTCAGGTTATTGCCGCTGTTAAACCATATAAAGATTACTCAATGATTGCCACTACATCGCCTTCAATAACAGAAGCCCCCTCTGAAACTTTTAGTTCAACTATCTTTCCGTTTTTGGGCGCCTCCACAGGTATTTCCATTTTCATGGATTCCAGAATCATTATTGTGTCAAATTCGGCTACCTCGTTTCCAACAGATGAAACTATTTTCCATACATTACCTGTAATAGGGGCTTTTATTTCCTGGCCCATTTTCTCCTCCTCTCATCAGAATTCATGTATTCAATTTCAATATCTGTCTGGCTTCCTCTACTGTTGCCGGCTCCCTGCCCACATCCCTTGCCATTTTTACCGCTTTATCAACCAGCTGGCCGTTGCCCCCGGCCATTAAGCCTTCCGAAAGGTAGAAATTATCTTCAAGTCCGACCCTGATCTGTCCGCCAAGCGAGAGGGCCGTTGCTATTAAAAGCCACTGATCCTGACTGATTCCTATTACCTGCCAGACGATATTTTTAGGAACAAGGCTTGACATATATGTCAGGTTTCTTGCTGTTGCTCTTATACCTCCTGTGACGCCCATTACCAGGCTCACCTGAAAATTTTTAAGAAGCCCCATATCCATAAGGGGATAAATGCTTTCCAGATGGCCTATATCAAAACATTCGCATTCTGGTTTTGTCCCTGCATCGTTCATTGCCTTTATAAAATAAATAATTTCGTCAAAGGTATTGGTGAATGTAAATTTAAAAACAAAGTCTTTTCTCTTTTCGCTGTATTTCGCATAATTCATCGTTCCCATATTCAATGCAGCGATATGAGGTTTTAATTGCCTTACATGGGCGACTCTCATTTCCTCCGGGACGCCGATTGCTCCGGTTGAAAAACACATAAGCACTGGACATCTTTTTTCAATTTCTTCTTTTATCTCTTTGAATATTTCAACCCTTATTGAGGGTGAACCGTCATATTCCCTGCCGTGAATGTGGACAGCCGAGGCGCCGGCATTATATGCCCTTAAGGCTTCTTCTGCGATTTCGGCAGGCGTATAGGGAATATGCTTGCACTGCATTCTGTTTGCCATTACACCTGTCAGCGCACAGGTTACCACGACCTTGTCTTTCTGCCCCATATATTGTCTCCCCCTATTTACCTTTCCATTCCGGTTCCCTTTTTTGCATGAATGCCATAATGCCCTCCATCATGTCTTCTGCCTGCATGTTTAAGGATAACATGGAGTTAAGGTATTCCATTGCTTTTTCGTATTCCATATCCCTCATTGTGTAGAACGCCCTCCGTCCAAGCCGGAGGATAGCAGGGCTTTTTTTGTTAATTTTTTCCGCAATCTCTTCAACCATTGAGTCCAGATTTTCTCTTTTTACAACGTAATTCACAAAACCCAGCTCCCTTGCCCTGTCGGCCGAGATTCTTTCTCCTGTAAGCATCATTTCAAGAAGCGCTTTCGGACTGTTGACGGTTCTGATTAAGATTGCCATGATAATGTAGGGGAATAAGCCAAGGTTAATTTCCGGTGTTCCGAACTGCGCATTTTCTGCCGCTATGACAATGTCGCATGCGCACATTAATCCAAAGCCTCCGCCCAGGGCTGTTCCCTGTATTCTTCCGATGACCGGTTTTTTGAGTGATTTTATAACCTTAAGAAGTTCAACAAAATCCCTCTGGGTTTCGTGTCTGTCCAGAAAACTCATTTCCAATGCCTCTCCGCCGCCTACATCCATCCCGGAACAGAACGATTTTTCACCCGCAGCGGTCAGTATAACAGTGATTAGATCTTTAGTTTGGTCAAATTCCTTCAATGCGGAAATTAATTCCTGCAGCATCCGCGGACTTAATGCGTTTCTCCTTTCCTCGCGCGAGATAATTATCCAGCCTGACCTGCCTTTTGTTTCTGTTTTTATTGTTTCAAACATAAGTTATTCCTCCTCAAACCGGATATACGCCGTGTTTTCTCGGGTGTCTGTAGATCGCCTTATCTTTTGTAAATTCCAGCGCCCTGAATAAGACACTTCTTGTCTCTCTCGGGTCTATAATGTCGTCAATATAGGCGAGCGATGCCGGTTTATAGGCGCTTAAATAGGGCTTTATAGTGTTTGCCATGTTTGTGATAATTTCCTGCCGTTCTTTTGGTTCCGCCGCATCCAGCATTTTCTTGGCAAATATGCTGATCATTCCCTCCGCGCCCATAACGGATATCTCGGCTTTTGGCCATCCGACAATAAGGTCCGGGTCAAATGCCTTGCCGCACATTGCGTAATATCCCGCTCCGTATGCTTTTCTGACAATTACTGTAAATTTGGGCACAGTTGCTTCAGCGACTGC
>DATBWZ010000090.1:0-18554 GCA_036514535.1 bacterium | reverse complement strand
TAGGAGTTCGTATGGAGCGACTGAGTGCCGCCAATAACCGCAGCCAGAGCCTGGATCGCAACACGGATGGCGTTGTTCAACGGCTGCTGGGCAGTAAGGGAACATCCGGCGGTCTGGGTATGAAACCGGAGCATCATTGACCGCTGATTCTTTGCTTTGAACCTCTCCTTTACAATCCTTGCCCACATTCTGCGCACAGCACGAAACTTTGCTACCTCCTCCAGAAAATCATTGTGGCAGGCAAAGAAAAAACTGAGCCTTGGAGCAAAATCATCAATCCCAAGCCCCCGTTTCAGGCATGCTTCCACATACTCAATTGCATCGGCAAGAGTAAAGGCAACCTCCTGCACAGCGGTTGCGCCTGCCTCCCTCATGTGATAGCCCGATATGCTTATGGGGTTCCACTGAGGTATATTTCTGGCGCAGAATTCAATAAGGTCAATTGTCAATCTCAGGGACGGTTCCGGAGGAAAAATATATGTTCCCCTTGATGAATATTCCTTAAGAATATCGTTCTGTACTGTTCCTCTGAGTTTATCCATGCCTGTTCCCTGAGATTTTGCAACCACAGCGTACATGGAGAACAAAACAGGCGACGTGGCATTTATGGTCATTGAAGTGCTTATCTCTCCCAGCGGAAGTCCATCAAACAGCCGCATCATATCATCCACAGAATCCACGGCAACCCCTACCCTGCCGACTTCCCCCATTGCCATTTTGTGGTCCGAATCATACCCCATCTGTGTTGGAAGATCAAAGGCTACTGAAAAACCGGTCTGGCCGTGATCGTGAAGATACTTAAATCTTGAGTTTGTCTCCGCGGCTGTTCCGTATCCTGCATACTGGCGCATGGTCCAGAGTTTGCCGCGATACATATCCGGCTGTATTCCGCGTGTAAAGGGGTATTCGCCCGGAGCTCCCAATTTTTCATTATAATGATCGTTCAATACCCCGTCAGCAGGTTTATAGACATTTTTTAATTCAATGCCGGAAATGGTTTTAAATTTTTGAATATCTTTATTCAGATTTTTTTTCATTTAGTATTTAACATGACATAAATAATTCCAAAGGTCAAATCTTTTGGACTCCGCTTGCATAACGCCGCATTTTTATATATCCTTTCAATTATGTCCGGTAAAAGCACGTTGCATATTTTACTGATTTTTTTATTTTGCCTGATCTCTTACATCAATATTATTCCAAACGAACTGGTTAATTATGATGATCAAATAAATATACTCAAAAATGAAAGGATTACGAGAGAAGGAATAATTAATGCTGTTAAACTTTTTAATCCCACACCCGTCATGAGAGGCATTATTCCGCTTAAAAACAGCGAATACCTGCCTCTACGGGACATTTCTTACTGGATAGACTACAAATTATGGGGTGAAAATCCAATTGGATACCATCTTACAAATTTATTGCTTTACCTGATTCTCTGTATATTTATTTACCTTTTTATAAAAATGATAATACCGGAAACGGAAACCGCTCTGTTTGCCACCCTTATTTATGCCTGCCACCCCATTCACACAGAATCCGTAGCCTGGGCATCTTCAAGAAAAGACCTGTTGTTTGCTCTGTTTTTTATTGTTTCCAATATGTGCTTTCTCAGATACCTGAACGAAAATCTGCCGGGTAAAAAATATTTGTTTTATGTTTTTTCTTTTATCGCCTCCATTCTCTCATGGTTTTCAAAAACAGCTGCCGTTACAATCCCCGGATCCCTTATGCTGTTATATTTACTGCCTGTAAAACACAGAAGAATATCCAGAATCTTTTTTGAACTGCTGCCGTTCATTATAATCATGCTCTCCTTTGCCTACTTCAATCTTTTTTTCATACGCGGAGTCTCACCATCTATCCAATCACCTGAACCGGGCATGATTACCGGATTAAACTATCTCAGGCTCTACACAACGGATTTCCTGTTTCCGCAACGATTGAATCCGGTGCGCGCGATGCCGGAATACTTTGGAATTGCCGATACGACAACTGTCCTGTCTGCGTTATTGCTTGGGGGGTATGTATACCTTTCATTAAAAAGCAGAATGTATTTATTCTGCATTTCCTTCTTTATTCTCAATTTATTTCCCGTTTTAAATGCTACCGGGTTAGGAAGATATATTGTTCAGGAAAGATATATGCTTATTCCATCTTTAGGGCTATGCCTTTTACTCGGCATTGCAGCTGATTCTTTAAAGCCCCGCCGCCACATACCCCTATTTATTATCCTGCTGTTATCATCGCTAACACTTCTCACCATAAGGCAAAACACATTCTGGAAGGACAGCATATCCCTTTGGAAGCATACAGTTTCGTCTTCTCCGGCAGCAGGGCTGGCACACCTGAACCTGGGCAGCGCATACGCGGAAAAAGGGCTTGAGGAAGGGGCTAAAAATGAGTTTCTGTCTGTTTTAAACTCTTCGTTTGCTACGCCAAATATAAGGGCTTACGCTTTGAGGAATTTAGGGACATTGCACCTTAAAAAAAACGAGTATGAAAGCGCGCTCAAGTATTTCCAATCTGCACTTGATGGACACCCTGACCCGGCAGAACTTCACCGCATAATCGGTGGATTATATGTCAAACTGAAAAAACCTGAGGAGGCACTAAAACACTTCAGAACCACACTTGAATTAAATCCCGATTATCCTGACAGAGAATTGATAGAGGAATTTATCAAGATGCTCTCATCCAGCCCGGCAGCCAAAAGCGGATAAATCCTTCAGGTATATTAAATCCTGGCAGAATTGCAAAGTATTGTCAAGTCAGACAAAACAATCTATAATAGCCGGATAATGTCCCGTTCTATTGCCGTGATTATATTTCTTTCGGTATTTTTTCTATCCCTTTTTAAAATTTATGAACCCAACGCCTTTCTGCATCTGAAAGCCGGCGAAGTAATACTCGAAGAAACAAATGTTCCGCTTTATGATCCTTTTACCCTTACGCATACGGATAAGGAATGGATAAATTCCGGCTGGCTGTTTGAAGCAACTGCCTGGGCAGTTTATCATATCTCAAAAATACCGGGACTGGTAATTTTCAAATCCATAATCTGCGGATTAACATTTGTGATCCTCTACTCGTCGCTTCTTGTTGCCGGAGCATCGGAAATGCTGAGCTTTTTTATACTTCTGCCAGCCGCAGCCGTCTTACGGGAGCGGATGCTTATCCATCCCGATATTATATCCTTCCTGTTTATCTCATGTTACTTTTGGATACTGAACCAGTACAAGTTCCGATCCCGTAATCAGTTATACCTGCTGCCCCTTATAATGCCCTTTTGGAGTAATTTTCACGCCGAAGGGGCTTTTTTCGGAATCATTCTTGCTGGAGCATTCATTGCAGGGGAAGCATTTACCATAATCTATAACACATTGAAAACAAACGAATCCATTGCGGGGAATATAAAAAAAATCGCGCCGCTGATTTTTTATGGGCTGGCAATCCTGCCTTTATTTTTTGTCTCACCTGTAAGCTACAAAGGCCTTAGCCTCCTGTTCAACAAACCTGGTATTAAAAATATCCCGGAGATACCGGAGTTCGGACCCACACTTTCAGCCGGTAATTTCCATATCTTTTTGATAGTAGCAGCCCTGTTTTTATTCCTTCTGACCTCTTTCCGAAGGGTGCCTCTGTCACTGCTTCTGCCCGCGTTTATATTATCGGTTCCGGGCGCGCTTACGAAAACAACTGCTTTTTTTGATATTCTGATATCCCTGCCCGCAGCGACAATAAGCCTGAACGCACTTTTAAATAAAGTTAAGAATATTATCAAAATTCCGGCTGCCGTAATGGTCATTTTAGCGGCGTTTTTTTCCACAGCGGTGGTATATATAAAAATATCAAATGACCCTCTTTATAACTTCGGCATTGGTATTAGGAAATTCTACTACCCCTCCGGCGAAGTAGAGTTCATAAAAAAATCAGGATTAAATGTAAGGATCTTCAACACCATCAATCTCGGCGGTGGAATAATCTTTGCAGGCTATCCGGAGGTAAAAGCATTTGTGGACACAAGAGTCAGGGTAAATGAAGATACCATAAAGGAGATCCGCGCTGCAGAGAATAATCCGCAGGTTTTTCAAAACATGCTTGAAAAATACCGGATAAATTCTGCCATCGTAGAACACCATTATTATTATTTGACCGACGGTTTTTTCAAAAGGGATGCATGGGCTCTTCTCTACTGGAGCGACTATTCAATGCTCCTGGTCAAAAGAATTCCGGAGTTCAAGGATTTTATAAATAAACATGAGATAAAAGTTATAAATCCTGAAAAATTGATAGAGGAACTTCCCCTTTATATCGCGAAAGAGTTCCCGGCGGACAGAATCCTGTACGAATTGCAACGGAGCTTGGCAATAAATCCTGATTGTTACAAGGCACACTACTCCATGGCATACATTATGAGAAGAAGGGGTGAGAAAAAACCCAAGGAAATACTATATCATCTTACCCGGGCATATGACATTGAGCCCCACTATGTCCCTGCGCTATATGAAACAGCAAACCTTTTTGCATCCTTCAACAGTTATAATAATGCAATTCATTTTTACAAAAAGATATTAAAGGAAGGAAAATTTCATCCGGTCATTGAATTATACCCTACCCTCTACAGGGAGATTGGCATTGTTTATTTTAAATCAGGCGAGAAAAGAAAAGCAAAAAAATATTTTATCAAATCCCTGGAAAGAATGCCTGAGGATAAGATATCCGCAATGTACCTGAATCTCGCAAAAGAGTAATTGCAGCGCTGCCATCCATGAGACATCATGATTAATTGAGTTTATCAGATTTTTATTATATAATCCGAGTAATGGACATTAAGAATTACCTGAAATCTTATTATGTTATTTTTTTGATTGTTTCTTTTTCATGTTCCCACAGTCCCATTATCTCCGGAAGTCAGAATATCGTGGAGCGTTCCCATTCTGCAAAACCGGAATGGGTAACGGATATCCCGGGGGAAACAGATGTTTTTATCTACTCCGTAGGGACGAGGACGCAATCCCCCACCCTTGAAGGCGGAGAAACTGACGCAAGAATGGAAGGAGCAAGAAAAATCCTGGAGAGATTTTTCGGACTCAAAACAACCATAGAATATACAAAAATCAGAAGAACTTTTGAAACCGATTATCTTGACAAAATAAAGGCAACAGGCGGAGGAGAGATATTCGGCACAAAAACGAAGAGTGTATATTGGGAAAAATATGAGAATTTTACTGAAAACAGGATGCTCTACAACTACAATGTGTGGGTTCTGCTTGAGGTCAGGAAATCGGACATTGAAAAGGCGCTTGAAAAAATGGCCAAACGCAGGGATGAATCAATAAAAGCAGCAAAAGCCGGGATGGAGAATATTTCAAAAAAATCAGGAATTGATGCCCTGAAGGAAATCTCCGATTACGAAAAAATGCTCTCTGAATTTGAGAATGATCCTGAAGTTAAACCTGTTTTAATAGAAATTGAACAGAGAAAACGGGAGATTGAAGCAAAGGAAAAGAGCATTGCAGTACTGATTGAGGAAAAAAATCTCGGAGAGATTGAATCCGGATTCGTAAGAAATATGATATATGATGTACTCAAAAAATATTCCTTCCACATTCAAGATGTTAATAAAAACCAGGAGAAATTCCCCGCAATCATTGACAGACCAGCAGCGGCTTATATTCTTACTGTGGAGGTACAGACCAAATCATCAAACGAATTATCCGGACATTTTGTATTTGCCTATGCACAGGGCAGGATGACGCTTTTAAACACATCATCAAAAAAAACCTTGCTTTCTTATAACATAAACGAAAAAGGGGCCGGCAATGATATGAGAAGGGCCGGAACCGCTGCCTTAAAAATCGCAGCTAAGACGCTTTCCAAAAAGCTGGACGAAGCAATAAAAGAGATCTGGTAACTCCCCCGCCACTTTCCCAAGAAATTTCATAAATTATAAATATATGCTATAATAAATATTATATGAAAAATTTGGCAATCTTTCTGCTGGTTGTATTCATTTCACCCTGCGCTCTTGCGTCGGAATACCGTGTTGGATCCGGGGATATTCTCGGGATAGAAATCCTTGATGAAACGGAATTAACAGGTGAATACCCCGTCACAATAAAAGGCACCATAAGAATGTTTCTCCTTGGAGATGTAAAAGTCTCGGCGCTAACAACTGAAGAGATCGCAGATAAACTTAGAACATTGCTAACAAAAGATTATATCAGAAATCCTCAGGTTAAAGTCCTTATTAAGGAGTACAATAGCCACAAAATCTATGTGCTTGGCGAGGTGTCCAAGCCAGGGACATATCATCTTAAGGAAAAAAACACCATTATGGATATACTTCTGGAAGCCGGCGGACCAAGTAATAACGCTGGGGATCTTCTCTCCATCCTGAGAACAGAATCTGCTGATGGCAAGGAAAACCTGACCCACATCCCGGTAAATGTGACTAAACTTTTTATACATGGCGATATGACACAGAACGTCAAATTGTATGACAGAGATATTATCTACATGTCAAGAAGGGACCGGGGGGATATAACAAGCAGGTTCTTTGAAAAGGAAATGAATATATTTTTTGTTGTAGGTGAAGTAAAAAAACCTGGCAGTTACGAATATCGCAATGGATATACAGTACTGAATGCAATACTTGACGCAGGGGGTATAACTGAATACGCATCTCCAAACAGAACCAAATTGATACGCGGAGAAGGCAAAACTCGGCAAACATTCTATATTAAAATCGGCGATATCACAGAGAAGGGGAAAACGGAGCTTGACATTCCGATAAAATCGGGCGATCTGATTATTGTTCCGGCAAGCATATTTTAATATTTTTCTTAAACAATTTTCAGTTCCTGCTTCAATTCCTCATTAACATTTTTATGGGTTTCAGCTGTAATTTTTGAAAGATAATTTTCGTTTTTTAAAAATGCGGTAACAATATCAGTGTCCAGCTGGGTTCCGCTGACCCTTTTTAATTCATTAACCGCATAATCTATCTCCTGCTCACCCCGGTAGAACCTCTCGCTCGTTATAGCATCGTATGTATCTGCGACTGATACTATACGAGTCAGCAACGGAATCCGCATGCCTTCCAGCTCCCCTGGATATCCCTTCCCGTCCATTCTCTCATGATGGTATTTAACTATAGGAATTGTATCTCTGAGAAAGCTAAACCCCTTCACAAATTCAACTCCAAGAACAGGATGCAACCGGATAATATCTATGTCTTTTTCGCTCAATTTCTCTGCACGGTTTATAACATCCATTATAGCCAGCTTTCCTACATCGTGCAGCCTGGCACCCCTGGAAAGAGTATCCCTCTTCTGCTTCAGACCAAGAATATCCGCAATGTAAAAAGAATACTTCTGAACGCGGAAGGAATGTCCATATGTATATGGATTTAACGCTTCTGCAAAATCCATTATCTTCCTTATCATCAGATAAAAATCATGCTCTTGCTTTTCTTTTATCATCCTGAGGTTCAGAAGCGGAGTAAGTGTTTTTGCGAGTATCTCAAAACTCTTTACATACTCAGACGGTATTGTATCGCCGCATATGTTAATCACACCAATAGGACGCTCTTTCTCCATCATGGGAATCGACAGAAAGGTTTTATTCCTGTAAAAATCAGACCTTACACCCCAATGTTTGAATTTTATGTGTTCACCCACCCTTTCAATAAAAATTTTCTTCTTTTTTTCAAAAGCAAACCCGGTGATTCCATTGCCAGGGAAAAACTTCGCATCCTTCTTTCTTGCGCTAAGCCCTACTGATGCAAAGTGCGTTAACATATCCTTGGCTGGATCATAGAGCATAATGGCAATCTCATCAAGCCGCATGCTTTTCTGGAGAAACATCAGCAGATTTTGGGTTGCAGACCGCAATACTTTACTACCTATAGTGCTGGAGATAATTTTCTGATTCAGGGAAAGGTTTTTGGTAAGGTCATTTATCTTATTTTTCGCCTTTTCAAGAGCAACGGTTTTATAAAATAGCTCTTCTTTTAATTTATCCATTCTTTTCCCCTGCTTTTTATCGTGCATTTTCTTCAAATTTTCAACTCCGTTTATTTTAATGTTTTATTATATCATATAATTTAAAAATAGATACAACCTGTGGCAAAAAACCTCTTATATTGTTTTTGACATTTCAAATACCTAATCTATAATTGTTATGAAAGGGTTAAGTTCCTTATGCCAAAAAAAACAATACTCATTACAAACGATGACGGTATCAATTCAGAAGGGATTTGGATCTTAAAACAGCATCTCAAGGATGTGGGAAACGTATTTGTTGTGGCGCCTGACCGTGAAAGAAGCGCAACTGGACACGCTATTACATTGCACAGACCGCTCAGGGTTGAAAAGGTCAAAAAGAATGCCTATAAAATTGACGGTACACCAACTGATTGCGTAATCCTCGGATACTACACACTTCTGAATGGCAGCAAACCAGACCTTGTTATTTCTGGAATAAACAAGGGAGGGAATCTTGGAGATGACATAACATATTCAGGAACAGTCTGTGCTGCCCTGGAAGGAGCAATGCTGGGCATAAGATCATTCGCTATATCGCTTGTGGCAAAAACTATGCACAATTTTAAACCTGCTGCTATTTTTGCAAGAGAACTGTCGCAGAAACTTCTCGCAAAGGGATTACCGGATAATCTTGTTCTGAATGTCAATGTCCCAAATTTGAATGGCCATTCAAAAGCAAAGGGGGTAAAGATAACGAAACAAGGAAAGCGCAAATACGGCGAAGTGGTGATCCAGAAAACAGATCCGAGGGGCAAGAGTTATTACTGGATTGGCGGAAATGAAGAGCCGGTAAAAAATGAAAGAAATACCGATATTGCGGCAGTCCTGAACGGATATATTTCAATAACCCCCATAACCCTTGATATGACGGACTACAAGGAAAAAAAATTCATTAAGAGCATAAAATTCATTTGAGTCCGACGGAACCAATGCCTGCAAAACCTGAAAATATCTTTAAGGAATACGAAAAATCAAGATTCGCAATGGTAGAAGAACAGATTGCATCACGGGGCATTAAGGACATAAGAATCCTGCGGGCAATGGAGAAGGTCCCCAGGCATTTCTTTATTGACAGCGCGCTGCTATCCCAGGCATATTCTGATTTCCCTCTTCCTATTGGAGAGGGGCAGACCATTTCTCAACCTTATATAGTTGCACTGATGCTTGAAGCATTGGAACTTCAGGGTAATGAAAAGATATTGGAAATAGGAACAGGGTCTGGCTACCAGACGGCGCTCCTTGCCGAATTATGCAAAACAGTATGCACAGTGGAGCGCATACCATCCCTTGCAGAAAAAGCAAAGCAAAAAATGGAAGTCCTTGGCTATAAAAACGTAAAGTATAAGATTGGCGATGGCAGTATGGGATGGGAAGAGGAGAAGCCATTTGATTGCGTTATCCTCTCCGCTTCTGCCCCGGAATTACCAAAGGGATTGCTGCCGCAGTTAAAAACGGGCGGAAAGTTAGTGTCGCCTGTTGGAAATAACTTTTCGCAATCCCTGATAAAAATCACCCGCCTTGAAAATGACCAAAAGATAGAGGATCTTGGTGGCTGCAGGTTTGTGAAGCTTATCGGGAAATACGGCTGGACGCCGGAGGAATAGGATTCCTAAATGCTGAAAAGGCTATATGACTGGGTTTTGCATTGGGCGTATACACCCTATGCTAATCCAGCGATCTTCCTGCTTGCATTCTGTGAATCCTCATTCTTTCCGATTCCGCCTGATATTTTGCTTATTGCTTTATGCATATCCAAGCCTGGCAAAGCATTCAGTTTTGCAACCATCTGCTCAATAGGTTCTGTCCTGGGGGGCATATTGGGGTATATAATAGGACTATTATTCATGGAGGCCTTTGGCTTCAAGATTATTGAATTTTATCACTTTACCGATAAGTACAATTACATACAGCAGATCTATCAACAATACGATGCCTGGGCAGTAGCAATTGCCGGTTTTACGCCGATACCGTACAAACTCTTTACCATTACTGCCGGCGCATTCGGGATAAATTTCTGGATATTCGTTCTTGCATCAGCAATAAGCAGGTCTGCCAGATTCTTTCTTGTAAGCGGGTTGCTGTATTTTTATGGCGAAAGAATAAAATATTTTATTGACAGGTATTTCAATTTATTGACAATTTTATTCACTATATTGCTAATAGGCGGGTTTCTGATTCTGAAATGCTTGTAAGATTATTACAGACAGTCAGCCTATTTACAATATTAGCAATCCTTGCCGCATGCGGGACGCCCTATGGAATCTACCATACTCTTAAGCCAACTGAAACGCTCTACAGATTATCAAAAACATATAATGTCTCTGTGGAAGAATTGATGAAAATAAATAAAATTGATGATCCCACTGTGCTGAAGATCGGGGACAAAATATTTATTCCTGGCGCTGAAAAGGAACTGGAAATGGTTACGGTAACAACAGAAAATCCGCAAGTTTATGATAATGGGCAAAAGGATAGAAATATTGTTCACGAGCGGACACAGGATGAGGGACGGTTCATCTGGCCATTAAAAGGCAAACTATTTTCAAGGTTTGAAGACAGCAAGCAGAGAAGACACGACGGCATTGATATCTCAGCTCCGGAGGGAACAGGGATCAGAGCTGCTAAGAGCGGCAGGGCAATCTACAGCGGAAGCGGGATCAGGGGGTATGGCAATATTATCATCATCAAGCACGCGGATAATTATTTTACAGTATATGCACATAATAAAGAAAACAAGGTTATTGAAGGCAATTATATAAAGCAGGGACAGATAATAGGATTAGTTGGAAAAACTGGCAGGGCTTACGGGCCCCATCTCCATTTTGAGATAAGAAAAGGGAAGAAACCAGTTGATCCTTTAAATTTATTACCAAAGTAGGGAGGTGACATGAAAATCATTGATTTAAAAAAAATTATCAGAGAAATCCCTGACTATCCGAAAAAGGGCATCCTCTTCTACGACATAACAACACTGCTTAAGGATGCAAAAGCATTCCAGAAGATCGTTGACATCCTCGGCAACAGGTATGTGGATAAGAAGATTGACCTCATTGTGGGCATCGACGCAAGGGGTTTTATCATAGGCGCAGCACTGGCATATAAACTCGGAAAGGGTCTGGTGCTGGTAAGAAAAAAGGGAAAACTTCCCTACAAGACCATCAGGGCATCATACCAATTGGAATATGGCGCTGATGAGATTGAAATGCATCAGGACGCTGTAACAAAGGGACAAAGTGTGATAATCGTTGATGACCTTCTTGCCACAGGAGGGACTGCTGCGGCCACTGTAGAACTCGTGGAAAAATCCGGCGGAAAGGTTAAGGAATGCGTCTTTATAATTGAACTTGAGGGGCTAAAGGGAAGGGATAAACTTGAGTCCGTCCCTGTGTTCTCACTTCTCAAATATACATAAAAATGACAGCAGTGTCACAAAAATTGGATAGCCTTACTGTCTGTAATTAGAGTCCCCTGCCCTGATAGCGATCTTTAATTGTATCTGCTAATTTTTTTAATAAAACAATAAAATTATGGTAGAATGAAGCAATAAATATTGTGGTAATTTATCTACGATGATTAAGATATTATACTTCAATCCTTCTTCAAAGATCGGCGGCGCTGAAAAAAGCCTTTTGGATCTGGCAGAAAATATAGACAGCCGCAGGTATAGCCCCGTTGTATGTTTGCCTGAGGATGGCCCGTTAAGCGATTACCTGAAAGCCAAAAACATTGAGGTAAGGCTTATCAAGATTCCAAGACCGGTATTCATATCGGCACGGAGAATGAACCTCGTAAATATCCTTAACATGGTGCTATTCCCAGCGCTAATCCCTTTAGTTGTATACCGCATAGGAACGATCATCGGACAGGAAAAACCTTATATCGTTCATACAAACGGGATTAAGTTTCATTTTCTTTGTTCACTCCTTAAGCCATTTATTAGTTTTAAACTTTTGTGGCATTTCAGGGATATTCCGGCAGAGAATATGTGGAGATGGTTGATATCCGTATTTGCGTATATTTTCCCCGACAAAATCATAGTAAACTCTGATGTCGTTAAGGAAATTTTTTCTAAAAACCAGCAAACTGATAAAAAAACATTCAGAGTGTACAATGGCATTAACATCAAAAAGTTTACCCCCACATTGCCTCCAGAGGTAATCAGAAAAAATCTGGGATATGACAGGGAATTCATTATCGGAATATTTTCCATGTTCACGGAATGGAAGGGACACAGGGTTCTTATAAAAGCTGTTAAAATACTCTCCAAAACCATTTCTGATATCAGGGTACTGATCGTAGGAGATGAACTTTATGATACCGTCAGGGACAGGGGATACAAGGAATTTCTCCGCTCCATTGTCAGAACAGATTCTATAGAAAATTTTATAAAATTTCTCGGCTACCGCGAAGACATTCCTGACATAATGAACGCAGTGAATGTTGTAGTTAATCCAACAATACGACCTGAACCATTCGGAAGAGTTATACTGGAGGCAATATCGCTTGGTAAACCGGTGGTAGTCACAGAGAACGGTGGACTTACGCAAATAATAAGGGAGAAAAAACTCGGCCTGGTTATCCCGCCGAACGACGAATACGGACTCGCAAGAGCGCTGGAATATCTTTATAATGATTTTTCAATCCAGAACGAGGTTAATTTGAAGGGAAGGCAGTTTGTAAAGGAGATGTTCTCTGTTGAAAAATACGTCGCCGAAGTCCAAAAAATTTATGATAGCATGCACATACAATGAAGATCGTGGAATTCGTAACAAGACTGAATATTGGCGGGCCATCCTTTCATGCAATTGCTATCACAAAGGCACTGAAAACAAAGGGCTGGGATACGCTTCTGATTACAGGGATCGCGGAAAAGGAAGAGGGCTCCATCCTTGAAGAGGCAATGAAATCAGACATAAGAATTAAGATAATCCCGGAGCTTAGCAGTAAATTAAATCCCTTAAAGGATATTATAGCATTTATAAGATTGCTTCTAATGCTCAAGGTAGAAATGCCTGATATTATTCATTCCCATACCGCAAAAGCAGGTTTTTTAGCAAGGGTTGCCGGAATATTCATTAGGGTACTTCTGCGAAAAAAAGTCTATGTAATCCATACCTATCATGGATTTATTTTTGAAAAATACTTTTCAAAACCTATATCATTGCTGATTCTCCTGACAGAAAGGTTCCTTTCCAAAATCACATCAAGAATAATCTGCGTAAGCCCGGCTCTTAAAATACAGGCAATGGAACGATACAGAATTTCATCGGATTCCAAATTGACTGTAATACCCTACGGGATTAGGTTTTTGGAATCAAAGCAGTTTGCTTCGTCCGGCGAAGCAAAATCCGGGTTTGGGGTCGGCGACAACACTTTTATCTTCGCTGCAATTGGAAGGCTTGTCCAAATAAAAGATTTCGGGCTGTTTCTTGATTCTGCAAACCTCCTCTTAAAAAGGATGAACCAGGAAAGGCACAGAGTCAAATTCTTGATCGCAGGTGATGGTCCGGAGAAACCTTTTGTTGAAAAAATAGCAGATCAACTCAACTTAAAAAACAATTTAATTTCCCCCGGATGGATCAAAAACATGGAATATGTTTATCCTGCAATTGATGTTTTGTGTATCACATCAAAGAGCGAGGGCGTTCCATTTGTCTGTCTCGAAGCGATGTATGCATCCAAACCAGTACTTGCTGTGGATGTGGGGGGAATAAGGGACGTTTTCACCATTCAGGAAGAAAAACCTGGATATTGGATATGCTCTGAAGGTATACTCGTAAAAGAAAGAAACCCAGTTTCAATCTCTAATGCGATGCTTTTTCTACTTCAAAATCCAGAAATGCTCAAGGAAATGGGGTACAGAGCAAAAAAAAGAATTGAGGATAATTTTACAGAAGACAGGATGATTGAATCCTTTAACCAGCTGTTCGGAGAAATTATGCGAGGAGCATTATGATTAAAAAACTCTCATATTATTCTTTGGTTGCATGGATTTTAATTGCAATTATTGCATCTATTTATAATTTTAAATTTATTAACCAGTACTATTTTTACCTTGGAAAATCAACTATTTGGATTCTAGATTTTACTCATTTCGTATTCTATGGAATTATGGGTATCCTCTTCACTATTAACGGACTTGGGTTTATTTCGGGAGTTTTATCAACAATCTGCTTTGCAATCTCCCTTGAACTTCTGCAGACATTCAGCATGGATAGAAATGCGGATATAAAAGATGTAGTGATAAGCATATTCGGATGGCTATGCGGTTATGGCCTGGCGTTGATGCTAAGAAGATTCTACAAACATAAAAGGGGGTTAGAATGATTGCTCTTATTACTGGCGGCGCAGGGTTTATCGGTTCACATCTCGGAGAACACCTCCTGGAAAACGGATATAAAAAGGTAATTGCGGTTGACGATCTGTCAACAGGCAATAAATATAATCTTAGCAATCTCCTGATGATGGGGAGAAGGTTCAAATTTGTAAAAGGCTCTATAACTGATTACGCATTGATAAAAAAATACATTCAAAAAGCAGATGTTATTTTTCACCTTGCAGCAGCAGTGGGCGTAAGGCTCGTCGTTGAAAAGCCTGTCCAAACAATTGAAACGAACATTATCGGAACTGAAAAAATCCTATGCCTGGCAAACAGGTATAAAAAGAGGGTGCTTCTGACCTCAACATCGGAGGTTTATGGCAAATCCGCAAAATGCCCATTCAGTGAAAACGACGATCTGCTTCTTGGCCCAACCACAAAAAGCAGGTGGAGTTACGCTTGCTCCAAGGCAATAGATGAATTCCTTGCATTAGCTTATTACAGCGAAAATGCCCTTCCGGTGGTAATTGCAAGACTGTTTAATACAGTTG
The DNA here is from genome assembly GCA_036514535.1 of bacterium. GTDB lineage: Bacteria > JAMCPX01 > JAMCPX01 > DATBWZ01 > DATBWZ01 > DATBWZ01. The sequence continues at coordinate 3,630 of DATBWZ010000090.1, read as the reverse complement.
GGCCCAGACAGAGTGAAAGGTATGGAATGGTTCTTCCGAATTTTGTAAGACAGGCAATATCTAATAAACCTATAACCGTATTCGGAGACGGTAAGCAATCAAGGTGCTTCTGCCATGTAAAGGACGCTGTTACCGGATTAAGGCTGCTCGCTGAATCCGGAAAAACCACAGGAGAGGTATTTAATGTAGGAAACAATAAAGAGATATCTATCGGCAAACTGGCAGAAAGAGTTAAAGTCCTTGCAAACAGCAGATCGGAAATTATCCGCATACCCTATGAAAAAGCATACAAGCAGGGTTTTGAGGACATACGCAGGCGAATTCCTGATATAAGTAAAATAAAGAGGGCAATAAACTTTTACCCTGAATATTCTACAGACGACATAATAAAGGAAATGATAAGTTATTACAGAACCGATATAAGGTAAAATGAATATCTATTTGAAATACATCCTTTGTTTCTTATTACCGTTCCTTATTTCCCTTGGCGCAAATGAATTAATAAAGCGCATATCCTTGAAATTTCAATATACAGTTAAACCCAGACCGGACAGATGGCACAAAAGGCCAACGTCCGTCTTCGGAGGCATAGGTATATTCGTATCATTCCTTCTTGCCTATCTCATATTAATCAGAGTGGATGGAGAGGTTACTATACTCTTAGTCACGGGCACTTTGATCTTTCTTGTCGGACTACTGGATGATATTTTTGAGATCACGCCGCCGGCAAAGTTTTTACTACAGATTCTGATTGCGTTGATCCTTATATATTTTGGTTTCTTAATGGACTTCAGCGATTTTTTTATTCTTAACTTCATTCTTACACTCTTCTGGATCGTGGGAATCACTAACGCTTTTAACCTGCTTGACAATATTGATGGCCTTGCAGGAGGAATAGCCCTTATCGTCTGCGCATTTTTCACGCTCTTCCTTGTAACAATAAACGAATCTGATTTACTTCCTGTTCCTATAGCACTGGGCGGTGCACTGCTTGGATTCCTTATACACAATTTCAAGCCAGCATCCATATTTATGGGCGATTCCGGAAGTCTCTTTATAGGATTTTTTATTTCCGGACTATCGCTTATCAAAAAATTCCCGCATACCTCAAGCATCTTCTATGTTCTGGTAATTCCTGTGTTACTCCTTCTTGTTCCTATTTTTGACACGACCTTTGTAACAATTACAAGAATCTTGTCAGGAAAGCCGGTCTCATCAGGCGGAAGGGATCATACATCCCACAGACTTGTTTCAATAGGACTAACAGAACGCCAGGCAGTGCTTTTACTTTACTCCATCGCCCTCGCTTCCGGAACAATTGCCTACATTGTATACCGCTACTCTCTCAACATAAGTATCGTATTCATTCTGCTTTTATTGCTGGTTGTTATCTTTTTTGGCATATATTTAGCCAGAATAAGGAACATTGAACATCCTTCAAAACCTTTCAATAATGTGCCACTGATCCCTGTACTTGTTGACATTGCATTCAAAAGAAAACTATTTGAGATTGCATTGGATTTCACACTTATCACGCTATCTTACTATTCTGCTTACCTGCTGAGATTTGAGGGAACAATTCCTCAATTCTTCATAGTAAACTTTCTTAAAACCCTGCCACTCGTAATAATATTCAAACTTGCCTCGCTTTTTATGGTTGGAATTTACGGCGGGGTATGGAGGTATTTCAGTATTACTGATCTTGTGAGAATGTTTGAAGGGGTATGCCTCGGAACTGGACTGATAATTGTTGCAATATCGTTGATCTTCAGATTGGAAGGTTTTTCCAGGGCAGTGTTCATATCTGATCTTATGCTTACGTTTTTCTTTCTTACCGGGGCAAGATTATCCTTCAGGGTGATGGACAGACTGATTAGACAGAAAGGAAGGGAAGGAGAAAAAATACTTATCTACGGAGCAGGCGATGGAGGAGAACTTCTTTTGAGGGAAATACTAAATAACAGAGATATGAATCTAAGTCCTGTGGGATTCATTGATGATGATGAAACAAAATGGAGCAAACGGATCCATGGTTATCCGATTTTCTCAAATCAGAAAGCCCTTGCGAATATTATCAGAAAACACAATATAACACAGATAATCATTTCAACCTTTAAGATGGAGACTGCAAAAACAGAAAAGATTGAAAAGTTCTGCAATGAAAACAATATAAGATTGAGACGGCTGTCAATTAAATTAGAGGATTAATCCCTGAAATTCCAGAGTTGCCGGATAAAACTCTCATTGGCTGAAAGAGCCTGCTCTCCGCCTGCATACAGCATTGTATGAATATATTCGTGAACAAGCACATCAAAATTAGTTGCAATAACAATATTTAAATCCGGTTCATAGATTCCTTTTATCCTTCTCTGGTAATCCAGATATTCCTTGTCTACAACAAGCGTAATTGGTTGCTTTATATTATCTGCAGAAACATAAGGAGCGACTAATTCCTTTGCCTGGCGCCATGCCCGGTCCTTTACTTCCTTATTATTTACACTATTTTCTTTTATTTCATCCAGAAGCATTTTCTGATACCTGTAAATTATTTCATCTGCACCAGCGTTTACAGACAACCAGATTGATAAAAACAGCATTATTAACCATCTTCTTCTCTCTTTTTTTATCTTCACACATAGGAATTACCGCAATAACCATTCCCAAATAAACTTTTATGATTTGGTAACTACTTGATTTATAAGAGATATTTTAACGGTATTTTAGTGGTTTTAAAAGAAATTAGCGCAAATAGGCAAAAAATACCCGCTGTTATAACAGATTTTTAAGGATTATATAAGAAATTCAACAAAAAAACTGCATCTTAAAAAAGGTTAAAATTTACCTGTCCTGTTAAATATTACTCCATAGATCGGAGGAATTTCTCCAGATTCTTTTTATCCTCATTGACGATATTTGTAAATCTTATTCCCATTCCGGGCTTCAAGTTTTCACCATATTGCTTAGGATACTTGATAATCCGGACAACTTCTCCTTCTACATGAACAGGCTTTGAAGAATTTGACAGCATAAACTCAAGCGTAAGGCGTTCTCCAATATCAAGGAGAATATCCGAAATGACAAATATTCCACCTGAGCTTAAATCGTTGCTTTCAAAGTATATATCTCCAAATCCTTCTCCATCATGGACAGTAATCTGAACCCTGATGTGCTTTCTGCCACTCGTCCGTTTTTCCTCAATACGCTTTGACATAATTTTTCAGTCTCCTTATTTTAAATGCTCCCGGATATACTGGGTTATCAGTTTTCGGCTTTCGTCGTCAAGATTGACAAACTTTATTCCCATACCTGAGGCTGAAACTGATGGATCGTCCCCATCTTCTTTAATCCATATAACAGAGCTCTTTACAATAATAAGATTCTGGGTATTGGGCAATGTAAACTCCAGATATACCTTTGTGCCACGCTCAAGAAGCAGGTCAGACTCAAGAAATGCGCCTCCGGCGCTGATGTTCTTTGAAAAAAAGTAAAGTTGTCCTGACTCTTCCCCTTCGTACCTCGCAAGCATTCTTACCTTTACAGGAATACGAACAAAAGACCTGTTATTAGAAGTTTTCATTTTCACCTCCCTAATCTGTTAAGAATTGTTTTTATCTCTTCCGCATAAGGACC
>DATBWZ010000089.1:0-64960 GCA_036514535.1 bacterium | reverse complement strand
TAACGGTCCTAAGGTAGCGAAAGACCTTGTGGGGTAAGTTCCGACCCGCATGAATGGCGTAACGACTGGAGCGCTGTCTCGACCAGAAGCTCGGCGAAATTGTAGTGACGGTGAAGATGCCGTACACCCGCGACAAGACGGAAAGACCCTGTGCAGCTTTACTATAACTTGGCACTGGATTTCGGCTCAATCTGTGTAGGATAGGTGGGAGGCTTAGAATTCTCCACGCTAGTGGAGAGGGAGCCATCCTTGAAATACCACCCTGATTGCACTGAGATCCTAATTCTCTGAGTGGATCAGAGAAGACACTGCCTGGTGGGTAGTTTGACTGGGGCGGTCGCCTCCAAAAGAGTAACGGAGGCGTGCAAAGGTTCCCTCAGGCTGATTGGAAACCAGCCGTTGAGTGTAAAGGCAGAAGGGAGCTTAACTGTGACCCCTACAAGGGGAACAGATGCGAAAGCAGGCCTTAGTGATCCGGTGGTCCCACGTGGGAGGGCCATCGCTCATCGGACAAAAGCTACGCCGGGGATAACAGGCTGATCTCCCCCAAGAGTTCACATCGACGGGGAGGTTTGGCACCTCGATGTCGGCTCATCGCATCCTGGGGCTGAAGTAGGTCCCAAGGGTTGGGCTGTTCGCCCATTAAAGCGGTACGTGAGCTGGGTTCAGAACGTCGTGAGACAGTTCGGTCCCTATCTGTCGCGGGCGGAGGAAACTTGAGGGGAGCTGTCCTTAGTACGAGAGGACCGGGATGGACGGACCTCTGGTGTACCAGTTGTCCCGCCAGGGGCATCGCTGGGTATCTAAGTCCGGAAAGGATAATCACTGAAAGCATCTAAGTGAGAAACCTACCCCAAGATTAGGTTTCCCGTGGCGTAAGCCACCTAAAGGCCCCTCGGAGACTACGAGGTTGATAGGCCGGAGGTGTAAGCGCGGCAACGCGTTGAGCTGACCGGTACTAATAGGCCGTGCGGCTTGGCCGGTGTAATAGTATTTCGCAAAATAATATATAATAAAGGTAGATTAAAATCCCTTGTTTCATATGTATAAATTTTCTGGTGTCCATACCGGAGGGGATACACCCGTTCCCATACCGAACACGGAAGTTAAGCCCTCCAGGGCCGATGGTACTGCTTCGTTACCGGGGTTGGGAGAGTAGGTCGATGCCAGGATTAAAATAAAGCCCCGGCTTTCAAACCGGGGCTTTTTAATTTTAGATCCCGGTAATTTTTAACTTGACAGATTCTGCAGTTTAATTCTATACTGTTTCAGAGTATTGAAACTATGAAACTAAATAAGATTTTTGAAATCCATGCCGAGATTTGCAAAACTCTTGCCAACGCCAAAAGACTGGAGATTCTTGATGCTTTGAGGGGCAGCGAAATTACAGTGAACGGGCTTGTAAAGAAGGTCGGAATCAGAAAGGCAAACATTTCCCAGCATCTTGCGGTATTAAGGATACAGGGGGTTGTAATTGCAAGAAGAGCAGGCAGAAATATTTATTATAAAATATCCAATCCCAAAATTATCAGAGCCTGTAATCTGATGAGGGAAGTTTTAATGGAGAGAATAAAAAGAGAAAGGCGTCTCTGGTCAAAATTTGAAAAAACAGGAGATAAAGGATGAAGTTGCTTGTAATTCTCAGCTCCCGTCCATATGACGGGACGGATGTTATCTGGAATGCGATTCGTTTAATTGACACTGCGCTTGTTGAAGGGCACAGGGTTAATGTGTTTGTAATGAATGATGCTGTGGATGTTGTGCGCGGGGACTCAAAACCTGAGGGAGCGGAATTTGATTTGACAAATATGTTGATTGAGAGTACTAAGAGAGGCTCAAAGGTAAAGATATGCACTACCTGTGTGAATCGTTGTGGAATCAAGAAGGGAGAGATAATTTCAGAGGCAAAACTTGCCGGAATGTCAGACCTTGTTAAATGGATTGAGGAAGCGGATAAGACGATAACTTTCTGAAAAGGAAGAAGAATTATGCAATTGTTAGAATTAAGAAAAGGAGATTAGATGAATTCTGGGGAAGAAATAAAAAGAAAACACATTCACCCGCTGTCTGCCGTAATAATGGGAACAATAAGCTTAACTCTCCTGTTGAGTTATTTATCTTGTAAAAGTGGCAAGACATCCATTCCTGAGGTTGGAGAGCATGCTCCTGTTTTTTCTCTCAATGATTTTAGTGGGGAAAAGTTTTCTCTCTCTCGTGAATTAAAAAACAACAAAGCAGTCCTTTTATGGTTTACCAATCTTTGCAAAGGGTGTCAAAGGAAAATACCCGAAATGGAAAAAATTAAAAATATATATGAGAAAAAAGGGATTGAAGTAGTAGCAATAAGTGTACTGGGTGAAGACAGAAATACTGTAGAGAATGCAATCCAGCAAAACAAAATCACTTTGAGATTTTTGTATGACCCCAAAGGAAGAGTGACGGAATTGTTCAGCGGAAAATATTATCCAGGAACCTGTCCCTTAAAGAATATTTTTATTATAGGGAAAGAGGGAAAAATCTTATACGCAAACCACTATCCCGGGACTGAAGAATCAGAGATAATGAACACCTTAGAAATGATAAAATATTAAAGGAGGTGAAGGAAGGTGAGATTAAAAATTACCCAGATTTTAATGCTTTTGGTTTTTATAACTTCCTTTGGGCAGGTGTTCGCATACCCGCCTGCTGTGGGTATCCTTGGTAAGGCAAAGAATTGCCTTGCCTGTCATGTGAGCAATGGAGCATGGAAAGATGACGGGAAAATCATTATTGATATCCTTGATAAGGAAACAAAAAAATTATTCAGACAATCAGATGGAAGTTTTATTGTTGAAGTAAAGAGGGGAGAAATAAAAACTGTTCTTACTGTAATCGGTAGAATAAAGGATGATACCTTAGAAGCACCATACAGAAATGCTTGGCTTTATGTTAATCCCAGTTCTATAGAAATAAATTCGTTATCAAAATTTGCTCCAGGATGGGATGTGAATTTACCGATGGCATGCAGAATTGTCGGCGATAAATTAGAGGAATATGAGGGCGCTAAAATTACTATTTTACCCATGTCAATACGACCTACAGATTCTGCCCGTGATTCAGAACTTATCCTCCAGGTGATGCTCACAAAAGGTGACTCTATAAAGGGCAACCCAAAGAAAGGGATGATAGGCAACTACTTTGAACGAAAGGTTAAATTGAAAGTTATTGATTAATAAAAATTGGAATTGCTAGATGCTAAAGGAGATATGAAGATGGCAGGCAAAATAATTTGCATATTAGGTGGGGGAGTTGGTGGGCTTGTTACCGCTAACGAACTACGGAGCAAATTATCGCATGAGCATAAGGTCATTCTTGTTGAAAAGAACCCTAATCATGTCTTTGCACCTTCATTGCTCTGGTTAATGGTTGGAGACCGTAAGCCGGACGAGATTACCAGATCAATTCGTTCCCTTGTTCGTCCAGGTGTTGAGGTTATTGAGGGAGAGGTTAAAGAGATTAATCTTCCAAATCGCACAGTTATCACTACAAAAAATCGCTTTACCTATGACTACCTTGTGATTGCTTTTGGAACAGAACTCGCATCTGAGATTGTGCCCGGACTTAAAGAAAATGCTTATTCTTTTTACTCCCTTGACGAGGCAAAAAAACTTCAGCAAGCGCTCACTCAATTTGGTAGCGGTAAGATTGACATTGTTGTTTGCTCACTTCCTTATAAATGCCCTGGCGCACCCCACGAAGGAGCAATGCTCATCGCAGATTATTTTAGACGCAGGGGATTACGAGACAGGGTTGATATTCATCTTTATACGCCCGAGACACAACCAATGCCTGTAGCAGGTCTTCAGCTAGGAGAAGCGGTAAAGCAAATGCTGGCATCCAAAGGAATATCATTTCATCCACTTCACAAAGTAACTTCAGTCAATCCACAGCGCAACCAGATTCTTTTTGAGGGAAAAGAGCCCGTCACCTATGATTTGCTCATAGCAATCCCACCGCATCGTCCGCCAGAGATTGTTCGTAAAGCAGGATTAGCAAATGAAGCAGGTTGGGTTCCTGTTGACCGTTCTACGCTTAAGACGAAGCACGATAGCATTTATGCGATAGGTGATATTACTGCTATCAGTATCCCCGGTCGCTGGAAGCCCGATATACCACTAAACTTGCCGAAAGCAGGTGTATTTGCCCATGTTCAGGCAGAGGTTGTAGCCCAACGTATTGCAGATGAAATAAACGGGATTACGTCCAGGGCGGAATTCTGTGGTGATGGATATTGTATGCTTGAAGCAGGTGAGGGTCTTGCTGGGTTTGCTTTTGGCGACTTTTTTGCCACACCATCCCCAAATATTGAACTCCGCAACATTGGACGGGCATGGCATCTTGGCAAGGTTTTGTTTGAGCAGTGGTGGCTTGCTCCATTTGGAATAAGAAAAACAGTCATTCGCACAATGCTTAAAATTTGTGCAAAGGCATTCAGGATTCCTGTGAGTGTTTAATTTTACACACAATATAAAATTTTTAACAGCCCTTGTAAAGTTTGGGTGGCTATAGATTGATTTTTATCTTGCAATTTTTGCCATATTTGCTAAATTTCTATTTATGTTCAACTTTGTCAGGAAGCACTCAAAATCTTTCGGTGTAAAAGTTATCTATATACTTATTGCACTCTCCTTTCTCCTTGGGTTCGCTGTATTTATAGGTTCTGGAGTAACTTCCTATATCCGCACGGGTGGACTGGCTCCAAACATTGTTGCTGATGTTAACGGGGAAAGCATTACTCTTCAGGAATTTGAGAGGGCTATGAAGGCTTCCGGAGACGAACAGGGGAATCCATATCTCAGAGATCTTATTGTGATGCAGATGGTAAATCGCATTCTCCTTCTGGATATGATAAAAGAATACGGTTTTAGAGTTACGAACGACGAACTTGCATATGAAATTGCCAATACAAAGTTTTTTCAGGACAACAATGGAGTGTTCAATAAAAAAATATATTATCAAGTGCTTGCGCAAAACAATATAATCCCTGCTGACTATGAATCAAGGATAAAGCATGACCTCCTGGTGAAAAAATTCCATAAATTTGCCCGGAATCTTGTAGTTGCAACGGATGCCGACCTCTGGTGGTACTACAGACTTAAAAATGAGCAGTTTAATTTTGGCGTGGTGCCTGTTTTACCTGAACGTTTTAAAAAATCTGTTGTTATTCCGGAGAGCAAGATGAAGGAATATTATGATGCTCATAAGGATGAATTCAAGGCAGGAAGTAAAAAGACCGTTGAATACATAGAGGTATCTTTTTCGGACTATGCCAATAAGATAATTGTGAATGATTCTGAAATCAGTGATTATTACAATGCAAACAGGAAAAGTTTCCTGGTTGATGCCAATGGCGGAAAGCAGCTGAAACACTTTAACGAGGTAAGAAAGGAAATTGAGGAAAAATTGAAAACGGAAAAAATCAATAAATTAGCAAGAGCGGATGCTGAGAAGGCAAGAGAATTATTTCTCAAAGGAAACCCCGCATCCGAAGTTGCTAAAGAGCTGGGCGTTCTAAACAGTACAATTGGTCCGATAAGTGAGGGGGAACTTAAACAATCATCTGCAGCTGAAAGGGCAATTGCCGGAGTTTTCAATTCACTGGATGAGGGAAAGATCAGCGAGGTTATCAAGGGTGACCAGTCTTATGTTATAGCAAAGATTGTCAAAACAGATACATCAGTTTCTCTTTCTTTTTCGGAAGCAAAGGAATCGGTTTCAAAAAATTTGAGGGAACTTCTTGCCAGGGAAGTAGTAAAAACCGGAGCAGAGCAATTGCTCTCAGAACTTCATAAGAGCTCAAACCCTGGACGAACCCTTGAACAAAAAGGCTATAAGGTTGAGGATACTGGCTATGTAACAGCGGACTCAAGTTTTATAAAGGGAATAGGTTTTGCTCCATCTTTCTTTACAAATGCTCTCAAACTCGATTTAAAAAACCGGTTTCCGTCTGCGCCATATGAATTCATGGGAAGATACTATATATACTGGCTTAAGGATAAAAAACAAGCAACCAGGGATGAGTTCGAAAAAAATATTGACAGACTCAGGGATGAATACATAGAAGAAAAAGTGGGGAAGTTTATACAGGAACTCATTGATGATGCAAAAAAGTCAGGGGAAATTAAGATAAACAGGGAACTCTTTGCCAGTGAGGAAAAATCACCCGGGAAGATCCCGAATACAAGAACTATTTTCTAAACATGTTTAATAGCAAAAGGACAATCCCTGCCAGGATGCAGTTGAGGATAGTCCATCGTTCGGGATAAAGATAGTTAAGGTGAAATCCACCTAAATTTTTAAACGAAAATCGGGATAAACTTGGGATAATTCTGGGCACTGATTTGGCGTAATCTTCAAACCTTATGCTGAATTTTTCCCTGAGGAACCGCTCCTCTGCCCTGATTATCAATCCGTATTCAAAAGAAAAGAACAGAATATACAGAATAACTAACCACCAGGTTAGAGTTAGAAATACAAATCCCAGCCCAAGCAAAAAGTTGCCAAGGTAGATAGGGTTCCTCACAATTTCGTATGGTCCTGTTGTTACAAGATCTTCTGCCCTCAATTTTTTTGACCTGCTATGGGTGATAAACCCGGCATGCCCTACAGCCCAGATCCTGATAAGTTCACCTTTTATCACAAAGAAAAAACCAAGAAAGTAAATTGAATACTTTATGGCATTATTTGTATAAACGAAATTGGGTTTGTAGGATGTAAGACCTGCAACCGCAATTATTATAAATGGAACAGGCAGGATATCCCTGTTCTTGAATACCCATTCGCCAAGTTGGTCAATTGTTTTCATTTTATGCTCCTTACAAAAAATATTATACTCAGAAATGCAATAAACCCAGCAAAAAAGAAAGTGGTATCGGCTCCATAACTATCCCAGAGATAGCCGGCTAAAAAATTTCCTGCGAGTGTTGATATTCCGATGATCATATTGTATCCCCCGAAGGCGCTCCCGCGCTTTTCCTTTTTTGATATATCTGAGATAAAAGCCTTTGGGACCGTTTCTACAATTGAAGAGACAATGCCATACAGGACAAAAAGCATCCACCCGTAAAAAGTATTTTTGGCAAATCCAAAACCAAAACATAAGAAAACATGGCTGATGATTCCCATAATAATTACCCGCTTTCTTCCTATTCTGTCAGAAAGCCTGCCAGCGGGAATGGAAAGGACAGCGTAAACAATATTGTAAATAAGATATGCAATGGGTATTGCTTTCTGTGAAAATCCCATTTCGTTAAGTTTCAGAATATAAAAGGCATAACTTATATTAGATAAATAAAATAATGCTAAACCGGCAAATACAAGGGTAGTTGGTTTTTTGTTATTTTCATCTGTAACAGGGGTAATCTTTTTGCTGATTGAGGGTGCTGTCCTTGTTTCTTTTACAAAAAAGAGGGATAGGATAGCGAATATCCCTGGTATGGCTGCGATTGCGAAAGCGGCCCTTATATTCCCAGCCAGAAGCAGCATGAGTATGCTTGCAAGTCCTGCGCCGACTATAGCGCCGAGGGTATCCATTGCCCTGTGAACGCCGAAGGAGTAACCGTATGAATTGGTATGGGTTGAGTCTGCGATGAGGGCATCGCGCGGAGAAGTCCTGATTCCCTTCCCGATCCTGTCTGCAAATCTCAGCCCCAATACATGTGAAACGCTTGTTGTTGCTGGCAGAATTGCTTTTGAGATAAAAGAAAATACGTATCCAAATACAATAATATTTTTTCTTTTATTTGTTAAATCGGATAAATATCCAGAGAAACCCTTTACTATATTTGATGTTGATTCGGCAATCCCTTCAATTAATCCAATATAGGTGGTACTTGCTTTGAGGACATTTGTTAGAAAGAGCGGAAGAAGGGGAAGGATTATCTCGCTGTGAACATCGGTAAAAAAACTGGTAAGCCCGAGCAGAAAAATATTTTTGGGAACATGATTTTTAGTTGCGGCTTCCATAAAAAAACTAAAAATCTTTTCTGGCGATTACAATGGACCAGGGGGCAATCTTGTTCAATTTTATAACCCTTTCTAAGGTGATGCCTGTATCGTTAAAAATATCGTCAATTGAAATATCCATTCTCCATCCTATTTTTTTTGTCAGTGGATTTACGGTTTTTTCAACTTTTTTAACAACTGTATTTTTACTCATAAAATGATTTATAAAGACTATCCTCCCGCTATCCTTCAAAACCCTTTTCATTTCCTTTATAACAAGGTGTGGCGTAGAGCATACGGATATAACAAAGCCGGCAATGATATAATCAAAGGATGAATTGTTAAAAACGAGGTCTGTTGCATCCATTACATGAAGTTTAACATTTGCAAGATTTTTATTATTTGCCTTGTCTTCTGCTTTTTTTAACATATTAGGCGAAAGGTCAACCCCGGTTACAAAACAGTCTTTAGGGTAATATTTTAGTGAGAGTCCTGTCCCTATACCTATTTCAAGTATTTTTTCTCCTCCTTTAAGATTGAGCTCACGAAATGCTTTTCTCAAATGCGGCTTAACTACCCATGAAAAAGCTGCATCATAAAATCCTGAATAAAAATTATAAACCTTCTTTGCCCATTCAGTATCCACTTGTATTTCCCCTGTTTTATTCTCCGTATTTTTCAATTAGATGCATTGAGCGTTCAAATTTTCCGAGATTGCACAGAGGCATACCCGGGCTTACCAGGGGAGTGGTCGTTACGCTTAAAAAAAGACCTGCAAAAGGAGCCTTCTGGAGATGTATTTCTTTGCCGAAGGGATTGGTTATCACCGCAATGTCTTCCCCCTCTTCAACAAATTCGCCAGGATGTTTAAGTATGTCCACCATGCCTCCTTTCTCCGCCCTGATCCATTCCGATTCCTTGATAATAATCTGATGTTGTGGCTTTTTTACCGTTTTGTCAATCATTCTAAGCCCAGCGAGAACATTAAAAATTCCCTCATATCCCTTCCTGATAAGCTCCCTTTCAAATTTCTGCGGTTCTCCTGCTTCGAAGAGAATAAATGGTATCCCGGCTTCAACAGCTTCGCGTCTGAGTGAGCCGTTAACCCCCTTATGGTCAATTATTATCTCTGCTCCAAAAAACCTTGCAATCTGTGCTGTTTTTTCATTACTTATATCGGCACGGATATGCGGTGTATTTGTTCTGTCCGCTGCTGCTGTGTGCAGGTCTATTCCATAATCGCATTTTTTAATAATTTCATTGAATATTATATAGCATATTCTTTCAGCCATTGAGCCGGTTGATTTACCGGGGAAGAAGCGGTTTAAATCCCTTCTGTCTGGCAGATACCTTGATTGCATTAAAAATCCAAACCTGTTCAGTATGGGTACGCAGACAAGGGTCCCGCTGAGTTTTTCGTGATTCATCTCATATATTAATTTTCTGACAATGCCGACCCCGTTGAGTTCGTCACCATGAACAGCCGCGGTGACAAGCAGCACCGGGCCGTCTTCCTTTCCCCTGAAAATGCTGACTGGTATAGTTGCCGGAGTTGCTGTGAAAAATTCACTAATTTTAATGTATATTTCTCTGTTTTCACCGGGTTCTATTTCTGCATCGCTGATTATGAATTTTTTCTCTTGCCCCATATCAAGTTATCCCAGGTCCTTCAACGGAATAATTTTTTGCATAATTTACAGCAAATTCTATAATTTTTTTTGCTATGTTTATGCCTGTACTCTTTTCCAGGACCTCAAAACCCGGCGTGCTGTTGACCTCCATGACCATCGGTCCATTTTGGGAATTTAACATGTCAACGCCTGCGATTTTCAGCCCCATCACCTGCGCGGACTTTATAGCTGTTTTTTTGAATTCTTCTGGCAGTCTGATAGCTGAGGCGTGACCACCCCTGTGGATGTTTGTTCTGAATTCTCCGATTTTTGCTTTTCTTCTCATTGCAGCAACGATCTCTCCGCCAATCACAAATGCCCTGATATCCTCACCCCTGGATTCTTTGACAAACTCCTGAATCATGATGCTCTGTCCCAGTTTCCAGAGGGTGTCAATGGTGGATTCTATGGTTTCAATTGATTCTGCAAGGATTACCCCGATGCCGTGTGTTCCCTGTAGCAGTTTAATAATTACCGGTGGCCCGCCGATAGTCTCAATGGCTGTTGCGAGATTTTCCGGACTTCTAACCATGATTGTTCTGGGTAATTTGATGTTATGCTTATTTAATAATTGAAGGCATCTGAATTTATCCCTGGATCTCGCTATTGACGCAGCGTCATTAATTACTGGTATACTCATCATGTCAAACTGATTTACAACAGCAAGTCCATAGTCGGTAATTGAAGCGCCTATGCGTGTTATGGCGATATTAAATTTATCCACGGTAGAACTATTATAGAAAACTTTATGGCGATCCCTTCCCAGAAGTAGATTGCATTTCAGCGGATCTATGACATTTACCCGGTGGCCTGCTTTCTTTGCTGTTCTCACGAGCCTATTTGTTGAATAGAGGGATTTATTTCTTGATAGTATTGCTATGCGCATTTTTTACCAGGGGTTCAGATTTTCAGGATATTTTTCTATGTTGCTTTTTGAAAGAATTTCATTAATCCATATTTTATAATTTGCAATTGCATCCTGTTTTTCTCCTTTTAGAATTTTTTTATCGTCTTTTCTGATACCAGCAAAGAACGGTTTCAAAAATTTCTGGTTAATAAGATCCTCCATAGTTTTTTCCCTCAAGCATCGTTCGTTCAGTTCCGCGTTACCAACCCCTGATTTTTGAAGAAGTTGATTGGAACGAATGGCTATCGTTTCGCTATAGTTGTTAATGCATTCCTCAATCATGTCCGCATCGATTGCCAGTCCTAACCTATGTGCTTCATAGTAAACGAGTTCTTCCTCTATGAGATTATTCAGCGCCTGTTCAGGCTCTATCAGGTTCCCTTTCAGCATTTTCAGCCCTGAATAAATTTCTGTATCCCTGTATGTGATTATTTCTGAGTTTACAGTAGCAACAATGCCGTTGATATATTGACTTCCCTCCATGCTAATAAGCAGCATAAAAGCAATAATAGATGAATTCATATAAATAGTTTAGTAAAAATTACCTGTAAAATCAAAAGAAATTAATGTGAAATAAACAAATTTAAAAATGCGTTAAAACGCATTGCCTAAAAAGAAATGCCACTCATTAAGTGGCTCGTCAGGCCGTCTGTCTAATTTTAAGCCGAGGTCAAGCCTTAAAGGCCCTATGGGAGTTATGTACCTTAGCCCGACACCAGCACTTTCGCGGATGTCCCTGAATGTTATGATTCCGTCAACTGTAGTATCGTCTGCTTTTTGCCATACATTCCCTCCATCAGTGAAGAGCGCAAATCCGAAGTTTTTTGTAAGCGGAAACCTTAATTCAAAATTATACCCCAACATTAGATCTCCGCCGGCAGGAACAAGTTTGCCGTCCTTCTGATTAATGACAGAAGATCCGAGCGAATCCTCCTCAAAACCTCTCACAGAGGTTGTTCCACCCAGAAAGAATCTTTCTTCTATGGGAAGATCTCCGTTGCCGATCACATAGCCATAACCCGTCCTCACAGATAGAGCGGCAATCAATTTTTTTAATGGCGCATAATAGAAATCACCCCTTAGAAATAATCTGAGATAATCGTACTCACCCTCAGGGATGAAATATCTGGAGGCATAGTCAATCTGATAGGTTTGAAGATGCCCTCTGGACGGTTCAAAGGGGCTATTCCTTGTATCATGAAATAGAAATAATCTTAAGAGCCCAAGCCGTCTCTTATCCTCAAACCGGATATCCGGGGTATTTGTCAATGGGTGTCTGAGCCGCGCCTGGTACTGGGATCCACCGTGGTAATGCCTGGTTAAGTCCTTTTCAACCCCTAAAATAAGATCGTTGCTGCTAAGTTCGTATATTCTTTTTCTTTCCTGATTAATGTAGTTAACAGAAAAGTCTATATCCTGTCTGAAGAGCCATGACCACCTGAATCCCAGATTAATAACTCTCGTGTTAAAATAATTGTCCTTGGATCGGTATATGTCGCTTAATGGGTTTAAATCCATCAGCCAGTAGCTTGCGTCTGTTCTAAGAAATATGGTTTGTCCCCGGCCGAAGAGATTTTTATGGGATATTTCTAATGAACTTCTTAAACCCTCAGCGGTTCCATATCCGAACCTGAAATCAATGCGTCGTGGTGGTTTTTCCTTAATTTTTACCTCAAGATCAATGCCGCCGTCCGAGTGGACCTTCGTTATATCAATAGCCGCCCTGTCAATAAAACCGAGCCTGTAAAGTTTTTGTTGGCTCAGAGTTATATTTGGGTAATTCATAATTTCATTTTCGTGAAATTTCAGTTCCCTGCGTACTACATATCCCTTTGTCATCTTGTTGCCGGACAAATTGATTTTTTTGATAATTGCCAATGGGCCTTCGGATATCAAGAATTTAACGATCGCGTCTCTATTGTCTTCCATGAATTCATTCATGTTTTCTATTGTTACGAAGATGAAACCCTTATTATTATAAAATTCCTTGAGTGATTTGAGCGCTTCGTCAATCTTCCACGGGTCAAGCGCTTCCCCCTCTTTTATCGGAAGGTTTTTCCTCAGATCATTTTCAGAGAACATATTATTACCTTCAAACTGCACTTCGCGTACTATAGTTCTTGTGCCTTCGTTAACAACAATTGGTATTAACGAACTGTCGTCCAAGGGATATTCTATGGATTTGAGTTTTATTTTTGCATCTAAAAATCCGTGCCTTTTATACAAAAATTCCAGGTTTTCCACGTCGTCCTTGAGCCGGTCATAGATAAGAATTCCTTTTGGATAGTAATCAAAGACCCAGTCATAGAGAAAGTCAAGAGTTCCTTTAAGTGGGCCTCTTGTTTTTGTGAGCATGAAATTTTTCAGTTTTTTATCTGTAAAAAATTCATTTCCTTCAAATACTATCTTCATGATCCTTGCGGGATTGCTCTCATCAATATAAAATATAATAGATATTTCATTGCTGGATTTCTCAATTATCTTATAGGTTATGCTTGCGCGGGCAAACCCATTTGCCTGATAGAAGTTTTTAAGATTGTCATTCCAGCCATCTATCATATTCAGTATAAAGGGCTCGCTGTTTTTATAGCTGACAACTTCCAGTAATTCTTCCCTGCTGAATACTTTGTTGCCTGAAAAATCAAGTTGATATCTCGGCCCTGATTTTATATCTATCATAAGTTTCAGGGTGTTCTCCTCAGAATTATATACGGTATTTGGATCAGAGATAATGGCTGACCAGAAACCGGAATTATGGAAAAGCAGGATAGCCTTTTCAATTCCCTTTTTTATTTTCCCGGTTTCGTAAAATTCCCCGCTGTAAGATAATATTTTAAGTATCTCATCCTCTAAGATACCCAATTCCCCGGTTATTGCCACATCGGATATTTCTACTCGTTTGCCTTCTTTAATGTCAAATTTTATATCAAGTTTGTTATCTTTTTTTTGGATACCAGGAGCAATATGTACATTAAAAAACCCCAGATTGCGATAAAGATCATAGAGAATATCAGCCGAGCTCAGCAACTCTTTTTGGTAAAATGGGGTTCCTTTTATTAGGGTAATATTTCTTAAAAGTTTTTTTGTGGAAACGAATTCATTGCCTGTAAAATAAATCGCGGAAATTATGTCTTTCATCCGGAGCGCAAATGTTATTTCAACGTTACTTCCAACTGTATTTGTCCATACCGAGACAGATTTGAATATGCCCTTTTTGTAAATTGTTCTTATGGATTCATCCAATTTTTTGTAATCAAGAACTTCCCCTGCCTGTATTTTTATGATGTTTTGTAATTCATTTGTATCTAATTCTTCCACGGGTTCAAAAACTATTTTTGATATTACTGGGAGTTCGCTGTTAGAGGCAGGAAGCATGCCTGGCAGGACGAATAACATCAGAAATATCAATAAGACAAGTCTATTCATTTTTTTAAAATTCATAATGAAGGCTAAGATCCACTCCGAGATTTCCTACCTTGTTTTCCGATGGATTCAGCACCTCATTGTTCCATGAACTTATTACAGACATATATCTCCCAAAACTGTATTCGCTTGTTGCCCACATATATTGTGTGCTACTGCCAACATCGGTGGAATATTCCAGTTTCACCCTGTCTCCGAAACTTTTGCCGACTGTTAAAAGCGTTGTTGTTCTGCCCCTGTCTGATGTATAAGGATGGATCGCCACCTTATCAATGATTCCAAGTTCCAATATCTCTTTTACTTTTTCCTTTTTCATGAGTTCGCTTATAAGAACCGTTCCCCCTAAACTGTACATTTCGCTGGATGTAGCCCCAGCAATTTCCAGTTTTTCAGATTTCACTCCATATCTTAAAAGGGAAACAATGTCCTTATCACTTATAGATGGATCGGACATAAATGCTGCCTTCAAGTTATCAAGCGTTCCGTTAATATTAAGAGTTATTCTGTATTTTTGCCCTACCTCGTCTTCCTTTTCTGTAACGCTTGATATGTCAAAATAGGGGTTTATGTCGGCAGGATTTTTGAATGAAATAAGCCCCGTAGTAATCTTAAAACTGTTTGCCTGGAAGAAAATATATCCCTTTCTTAGGTCTATCTCTCCGAGTAAATAAATATCCGGAACCACGCCCTTTATTGTGATGTTGCCGCCAAGTGTAATATCTGCCATATTGTTTTTTACAGTTATGCTGTCAGGTATATCAACTGCAAGATCCAGTCCAAGCCTGAAAGCATTTGATGTTACTCCCTTTGCTATATATTTTGTTGTTCTTATTTTTAACAACTTTTCCTGCCAGTCGAGATTTTTTTGGTAGATTGCCTGATTTACTGTGAGATCACCTCTAAGTGTGGGGCTCAATAACGGGCCAGAAAACTGGATGTTTCCGGATACAGTGCCAGGCAGTTCCTCTTCTGTTCCTATAAGTAGCGATGGCAGTTTTACATTAAATAGTTTACCCTCAAGATTAATGCTTTTGGGAGCAAAGTTATTCAGGATGAGTCCACCGTAGATCCCCAAGTCGCCGCCGCCGCACTTGGCGGAAAATCCGTCTATAAAAATGTTTCTGGCAATAAGTGTTATGTCTGTATCTATCTCCTCTATTGCGCGGGGGAAACCCTTGAATGCAAGCGTCCCTCCGTTTATGCTAACAAATCCACCTATGAGTGGATTTGTGTCCGTGCCGGAGATTGAAATAAACATGTTTGCATTACCGTCTCCGTAAGTAATAAAATCTGCGAGGGCATCAACGACTTTCAGTGATATTATCCCTTTTCCAAGGAAGGAATTAATTCCCGTAGCAGTTCTATGCCCTTTTATTGAAAAGGACACATTGTCTCCGGTAATAAAGAACTCCGGGATATCAATATCCCCATGTTCAAATTCAATGGCGATCACGTTTTTATTGGTGATGAAAATGTTTTGATTTCCTATCTTCAGTTTTTCTATGCTGAGTTGCGCAATAGAATCTTCCAGGTTAGCGAGCTTCCCCTCGGCTTTCAAATTGCCCCTGAGGTTTCCAATGGGGTTACTTATTGAGAGATAGTGTTTTGCTAATCCGCTTAAAGGGAGATTATAGAATTGCGTCATAAGCCTGTAATTATAAGGAGGGGTCAGTGACAGAATAGAGTTAATCTCTGCAGAATTACCGAATAAGTTACCATTTAATTCCAGATTGTACTCATGAAATTTTGCGGTTACTTCGGTGTCAGCAAGGTTTTCACTTGAAAAAGATGTTTTGCTAAGGCGTATTTTCGCATTTCCAGCATAACCGTTATTATCAACGGAAATGCTTATCTCTCCATTCAGTATTCCTGCGAGAGGAATTTCCCTGTGGAATTCGGGGAGTTGTAGATTTCCTACAGTCATTTCTCCCCGCATCCATTTTTCTACATAGTTTCCTGCCCCGTTTATTTTTATCTCACCGGAATTACCCGATAGCATTAGTTTATCAATAATCACGCCCTGATCCCCTAATTTTACAGTTGTGCTGCCTCTATTGAAATTGATACCGTATACTGTCGGGGTCTCCATATCCAGGATGATCTCTCCGTCCAGGTTAGTTGCGATGCCCGATAATTTTACTGTTCCGCTGGTTGAACCGGAAAAATTTTTACTCATGTCTTCTGATATTCCCAGCATCAATATCAGGGTGGCGAGATCGGCATATGCAACATCAATATTCATAGTTAATTCTATCGTTTTTGAAAAATCTATACTTCCATCGCCCTCAAGAAGCAAGTCGTCCTTGTATATTTGAATATTTGAAAAATTCATTATCTTATCGTAATAATCTACTCTTACATCCATTTCCCAGAGGTTGAGAAAGATCATTTTTGTGTCTCTTGCTGCTACAACTCCGCTTACATGAGGATTGTTGTATGGTCCTTCTATTGTCCCTTTAATTGCGGCGAGGCCTGAGAGATTAAACTCTCCCATCGGGAAAACAAGACCAAGATCAAGGCTCTCTGTGTTATATTTGATCTGCATAAAATTGTTAAATGCCAGAATTGCGTCAGCATAAATTACCGATGTTCCTCCTCTTACAACAGCATCAAAAAGTTTAACCTTTTCCATGTCTATTTCAACACTGGTTTTTACAGCCGTATCAGTTTTTATTCGAAATATCGTTGGGCTCCCCTGGATTCGGAAACTTTTCTCCATCACCCGGAAATCGGTAAAAACCAAATCGGCATTGCCCTTTAGATTAACAGGATACAGAGATCCAGATATATTTACGTTTCCGTTCACCTTTGAATCAACATGGCTGTTGGTGACCGTAAATCCCTCCAGAAGTTCAGCAAAGGAGGTGTTATTTAATGCTGCGCTGCATGAAAAGGTTGCTGCTTTGGTAAAATCAATTTTACCTTCAGCGAGAATCTTGCCTCCTGATGTTTTAATCGTAGTATTTGAAAAATTCAAGCCGGTGTAATTGCCTGAAAAATCTGTTTCAATATCTTCGAAAAACATGGAGAGAACTTTGGCTTTTGTGAATTTCAGGCTGCCACTGTATTTTATATTCGGGAACGTGCCTGTTGTTTTGGCAGACAGGGAAATTTCACCTCCCATCTCAGGAATGAACGAAGCGTAACTGTGCAGGTTTTCTGCATTAGTTATCAGGTTTATATCAAGGTTTAATTCCGGAGAAGATTTTCGTTCAAGTTTGCCAACGGATCCCTTTACATAGAGACGCGTATCCCCAGATATTATGTCAAGAGAGGAGATACTGAGCGCCTTGTTATCGTATTCAATGTTTGCGCGCAGGGTAGATATTTTATAAATTTTATCGTTGTTTTTAAACACCGCTTTTTCAAGGACGATCCCTGAGTTTGCCCGCATTTTTATTAAATTCATTCCAAGATCAAGGTCAAGTTTTGCAATGGTCAGGGTGCTTTGAATACCGGGCATTTCAACAGCGATGTTGCCGTCTTTAATTGATAATCTTTTTACAATTACGGCCGGCAGATGTATTTTTTTGTCCGCATTTTTTCCCGGAATCTCAGGAATTTTAATTTTTAACACAGGGGAGTCTATAAAGATCTTTTTTATATACAATTTGCCAAGAATCAGATTCCATAATCCGATCCGGACTGATATTTTGTCAGCATTGAACCTTCCTGTTGCTGGAATGCTTCCGGTAATTGTATTTATATCCGCTCCGGGTGGAATTATGGATGGGGACAAACTTTCAATGGTGAGGGCAATATTATATTTTGTTTTCAGGGTATTTTCAATTTTTGCAGTGATTACAGAAGATACGATACGGGAGTGGAGAAGGATATACCCTCCCGTAATAATTACTAAAATTACGATTAGAAAATAGCGGAGCCTCACTGTTTAATTCCATTGTCTTCGTCTTTGTCTGTTTTCTGAGTGTCCTTGCCCGGTATGTAATATTCCCCGCTTGCCCAGTTGCCAAGATCAATCAGTTTGCATCGTTCCGAACAGAAAGGGAAGAAGCGATTATCCTTACCGCTTAAGTGTTTATGACACACCGGACATGAATACTTAAGCATAATTAATATATTTTACTTGAGCATACTGGAAATGGCAACAGGTAATTCTTCTTATAATTCAATACTTGAGCGCGACCGTTTTCTTTTTGGGATAATAATTATAAGAAAAATAGCTGCTAATCCCATTAAAAATGCAACCTTTACATAGAAGTTTAATCTGGATAGAGATTTCTCTGTTTTGTTCCAGTCTGCAAGGCTGTTCAGGTTGTTGTGCAGTTTATCCACTCCATCCCTGTAGATTTTTGGATTGGAGTGGTGAAATATACCGGTTCTGGCGGTATTATATGCCGAAATTATTTCTGTTGTATTAGGTATTTGGTAAATGAATCCTTTGATCTGAACTGCCCAGAGAATGCTTTTCAGATTTTTCTCCTTTTTGTCCAGCCATCCCGTAGATGATAGAAACTCGTTAAACTCCCTGTTTGTAAGAAGGAGATTATCTATGTATTTTATATAGCTGTTTATTTCTGAGTAATTTCTTTCAACAAAAGAGGTTTCATGGCATCTGGAGCATAGAGAGATAAATTCCGCATCGCCATTAATGGACATGTTATGGGAAATTGTGTATTTACTGTCTGCAGGCTTGAGCATGTGACATGTAATGCATCCAGGCGCATCTGATTCATTTGTATTGTTTAGCGATATCTCTCCATGAGGCGAGAGAATATACGCCTCGTAGTCTGAACTATGGCCGCCTGAGTGGCATTGCATGCATGCGGCCGGTTTTCTTGCCCTCTCAGTATTGAAAGAATGTCTTAAATGGCAGGAATCGCATCCATTACGCAAAAAAAGTGAGCCCCCGTCGGTATATTCATTATTTTTTTCATCCCAGTATTTTCTGTCCGTTGCTCCGGATACAGCATGGCATGATTCACAACTGCCATTTCTTATTTCCGCAGGAAGAAGAAGATAGTCGTTTGAGTTCATAAGTTTTTCCCACGATGTGCCGGCATTTTCCCTTGTGTGCCCGCCATTTGAATGCTGCTGGTATTCGTTCATGTGGCAGCTTCCACATGTTTCATCGGGAACTCTTCCGTGGGATTTTGTTATCGTTGTATGATCCGATCCATGACAGTCTGCGCAGTCAGGTTCTTTTATTTCTTTTGGAATATTTTTGCTCTGCCTGAAGAATTTACCCATTGCGCCGCTCTTAAATTCTTTTACAATCTGCGGAGTTAACCTGCTATGGCAATCTATGCATTCCTTAGGGTTTACATTGCCAGCAGGTGCTGTTTCGGCAGAAGCTAATTTTAAAAAAAACAGACAAAAAATAGAAATAATAATTTTTACCACGATTTACCTTTAACACATGGATAAAGGTTTGTCAATAGAATTAGAGGTGAAGCTTGTTTTTCGGGCAATTATTAGTTTAAATAGTTTATTATCTATATTACCGTGAGAAATTTATAAACCATCTTTTTTAATTCCTGGCCGTCTACCGGTTTGGTAAGATAACCACTTGCTCCTGCTGCGATGCCTGCATCCCTGTAATTTTCTTCATCTTTTGTAGTGATGACAATGATTGGCACTTTATTATTCAGTTCCTTCCGTATTGCGCGTATAAGCTCTATACCGTTCATCTTTGGCATCATGATATCCGAGAGAATAAGATCAAAAATATTTTGCTTGAATTTTTCAAGCGCCTCAATGCCATTTGCCGCTTCGGTTACTGAGATACCGGGCAATACCTTTTTGATAATTATTGAGACAAGCATTCTCATCGGCGCAGAATCATCAACAACTAGAATTTTTTTACCTAAGGGCGTATCCATTAGTTTGTCCTCAACGCAATGTTCATAGTGATATCTCCGTCGCGTGTAAATATTGGCACGCAGAATATCTCCACATTAAAGATATTTTTCACCCCGTTGTCTTTTACGAGAATCAACGGTGGATTTGTCCTGATATCATATCCCATATCATTAATCAGGCTGATTGCGTTTCCGGTTATCGTATTTGCAATTTCCGCCAAGGAATCCAGACATAAAGGGGTGAGCATTTCAAAGTTCTCTTTCAGAATCCTGTTGGATATTTTTATTGCAGTTACAGTATCCATTGTCAGTATAATGCCGCCTTCTGAATCGCCTGCAATTTTTATTACAATAGCAACATCATCATTAATTTCGTTATGTTCTATGAGTACAATATCCCCTTTTGAGATTTCGGATTGTATTGTTTTTGAAATGACCTCTATCGTGGACTTCATGAATGGTTCTATATATTCATATCTCATTGGTCCGCTCCGTTTTCAAGAACTGATTTTATAACCAGACTTACCTGTTCGGAATTATACGGTTTTGTGATAAAATGCTTTGCGCCCAGAGAAATGGCATTCAGCATCATTTTCTTGTGACCCAGAGAACTTATTACTATTATTTTTGCTGTGTTATCTTTGTCCATGATTATCTTCAGGGTTTCAATACCGTCCAGTTCCGGCATAGTGATGTCCAGGAGCAGAATATCTGGTTTTATTCTGAAGTAGAGTTCTATCGCTTCTATACCATTTTTTGCTTCTCCGGTCACTTGTCCTCCGATTGAGGATACTATTTTGCCAATATTCATCCGTGCAAATTGCGAATCATCAGCAATTATACATTTAAAGGACTTGTTGAATATTATGCTGTTTGGCTGTTTCACTGTCCACCTCCTGCAGAAGTATTAGTACCCACGGTGTTATTATTAAAAATATTTAACAAGAAATCTTTAATTTTGTCAAGCGGGACTATATGGTGAATATGCTTCTTATCTATTGCGGCTTTTGGCATGCCAAAGACAACACAGCTGTCTTTGTCCTGGGCAATGGTAAGCCCCTGGCATTTCATTATCTCTCCGATCCCGGCTGCTCCGTCGTCCCCCATTCCTGTCATTATTAGTCCAACTGCATTGGCTCCATATTCGGCAGCAACTGATTTAAAGAGTATATCTGCAGATGGTCTGTGTCCATTGACCGGAGGCGAACTGCTCATGACTGCAATTGTGCCGAGCGGCTGTTGTTTGATTTTTAAATGCTTGTTGCTTTGAGCTATCAATGCCCTCCCCGAGAGCACAATATCTCCGTCCTCCGCTTCTTTTACGTCTATTTCGCACATAGAGTTTAGTCTTGACGCAAACATCCCTATGAATCCCTCCGGCATATGTTGCACTATGAGTATTCCGGCAGGGAAATCTCTTGGGAACTGAGGCAGCAGATAAGACAGGGCATTTGGTCCTCCTGTTGAAGTGCCTATGGCGAGGACTTTGTCCGCGGTCTTTCTGGAGAGAGTTGCCGTCTCTTTATTTTTTACAATTAGAGGCGGGACATTTTTAATTTTTTGACTCCAGGAAGGATTTTTAAACGATGTTTTCACTTTTTGTATTAATTCGTTGCTTATTTCATGGATATGGGTTGAAATTGCATTTAGTGGTTTTGTGATAAAATCAAAGGCCCCAATTTCTAAAGCCTGAAAAGTTAAATCAGCGTCTTTTGTAGTCAGGGAGCTGATAATAATTGTTGGGATGCGAAATTCTTTCATTATATGCCTGAGGGTTTCAATACCGTCCATCCTTGGCATGCTGATATCAAGAGTTATAACATCGGGGGTCAAAGTTTTTATTCTTTCCAGGGCAAAAATGCCGTCCATTGCAGTGCCTACCACCTCTATCTCCGGATCTGAATTTAATAACTGCGGGATGATTTTTCTCATAAAGGCTGAATCGTCAACCACAAGCACCCTTATCTTTTTCATATATCCGCTTTTTTTCTCCTTTCTTCCTCTACAGCCTTTTTAAAAATAGCTGCAGCGTTAAGAATGAGGACGATCTTTCCGTTCCCAAGTATTGACGCGCCAGCTATCAGGCTTGAAGGAGTATAATTCTGTTCAACTGTTTTTATTACAATCTCTTGTTGTGTAATTAAACGGTCAACGAGAAATCCTGTGTTCTTTTTCCCAATGTCCAGGATAAGGATAAATTTTTTCTTAAAGCTATCGCCTTTTATTTTGAAAAACTCATTAATCTGGAGTACCGAAATAATTTCATCCCTTAAAATGAATATGGCCTTTCCGTCTATTGTTTTTAAATCCACAGGTGTTACACTCGCGACCTCTGCAACGGTTGAAATTGGCAAGGCAAAGGTTTTGTCTCCGATCTCAAATAAAAGGGATTTTATAACTGCCAGTGTAAGGGGGAACCGCAAGTTAAAAGTTGTTCCTTTACCAGGGGCTGATCCCACTTCTATTGACCCCTTTAATCCTTCAATTGCAGATTTTACTATATCCATACCAATTCCTCTGCCGGAGGTTCCGCTTACGGTATCTGATGTGCTCAACCCGGGTTGAAATATAAGATTAATGGCGTTTGAATCAGAAAAATTTTCAAGTTCTTTCGCTTTCAGAATGTTTTTCTCAATCGCCCTTTTTTTGAGTTTTTCAATCTCAATTCCTTTTCCATTGTCAGATATTGATACCACTATTTGTGTTGCTTCATAGTAGGCGTTGATTGTAATTGTCCCCTCTTCAGGTTTACCAACAGATTTTCTATAAGATGGATCTTCAATCCCATGAGCAACCATATTTCTGATTATATGTGCCATAGGTTCTTCTAAAAGGTCAACGATACTTTTATCAAGCTCAATATCTCCGCCATGGATATAAAGCCGGGCACTTTTCCCGCTTTCAGTACAAATGTCCCTGGCAATCTTGTTTAACAGCCGGAAGGCATATTTTACAGGAACCATACGAATCTTCATCGCTCTCTTCTGGATATCAGAAACAGTCCGTTCCAAATATATGTTTGCCGCAGATAATCTGTTTATTACCTCATTATCTATAGAGCCATTTTCCATATCTTTTGTTATCTGGTCTATCATTGTTCGCCCGATTATCAGCTCTCCGACAAGATTAACCAGCGAATCTACCTTTGAAACATCTATTCTTAGTATCTTGTTTCTGTAAGCGGATATTTTATTTTCAGTTACAGCCTCCACGGATGTTTCGGCTTTTTCCAATGTAGTAACCTTGTTTTCTTCATATATATTTATATTAACATTAGAGGTGATGCCTCCAATTGGCACGATGGATGCCAGTGATTTCATGCTGAGCTTGGTTGCAAAGATAAATGTTATTTTTTCAGCATTGTTAATATCGCTGTCTTTAAAATCAGGTTTTGAAACAATTACCTCACCAGACTTCGTCAGTTTTTGTACTATCATTAGTGCTCCGGCGTTTTTTTCACCGCATAACGGATGGAATAGCGCCTCTATTTCATATAAATTCAGGCCTTTTTTTAATGCATTTTTAATATGTGTCCTCTCATATTCAGTAAAAACGCTGCGCTTTTTTTCCTGTTTTGATGGAATGTTTTCCCGCTGGATATAATTTTCTATCTTATATAAGGTGTCTTTTATATCCGTTTCATTCTTGCCTGACTCGCTTTCAACAAGAAGTTTGTTGATTGTATCTATGGAATTTAATAAAAGGTCAATTGTTTCGCGATCTATTTGTCCTTTTTTTTCCACGCAGGACAACACATCCTCCATTTTATGGCAGAGCGTTCCGATTGAGGTTAACCCGAAAGAATTGGAGTCTCCTTTGAGGGTGTGGATTCCCCTTTTTATGGATTGGCGTATCTCATTATCTTCGGCGGCCTCTTCAAACTTCATGACAGAATCCTGTATCTCAGTTATTATTTCGTATGCCTGTGAGTAGAATGCGCGCTTGAGCTCTTCTAATTCATCCTTGCTCAAGAGTTCTAAATCATTAGTCATAACTATCTGTTTACACCTTTTAAATTATCTTCGTTGGTTTTTGTCTCTTCCGGTTTTTTATAAGCAGTTCCCTTATTGTTGTGTATAAAATTGAATCCTGTATTCCATCCTTGAATGCTTTCTGAATGTCCCAGCAGGAGATAACCGCCCGGGCTAAGGTTTTCATAGAACCGGTTTATCAACTTTATTTGATTATCTTCTGGAAAATAAATTATGACATTTCTGCAGAAAATTACATCCAGGTTGCGCAGACCGTTGTCATTTTTCAGATTATTAAAATCAAAGACTACAAGTTTTTTAATTTCATCTTTAATTCTGAAAAAGTTTCCGTTGTTTTCAAAATATTTATCAATTAGATGATCGTCAACAGTCGCACGGACTTTATCTTCTGAGTATTCACCGTCTTTTGCAATTTTTAAGGAGGCAAGACTGATGTCTGACGCAAATATCTTTATATTCCAGTTCGGCGAATACGCAATGGTTTCACAGATACCCATTGCGATGGAATAGGGCTCTTCTCCGGTAGAACATCCGGCTGACCATATCCGGAGGGTTTTACTCCCGCCTGTTTCTTTTTTTTTAATTAGTTCCGGTAAGATGGAATTATTGAAAAAATCTATCTGCGGTCTGTTCCTGAAAAAAGAGGTTTCATTGATTGTCATGAGATCAAGAAGTACCAATAATTCGTCTGTTTTCATGCTGGCAATATACCTGTAGTACCAGTAAGGGCTTGATGCGCCTGTTTCACTTATACGCTTCAGAACCCTCTTTTCAAGAAACTCCTTTCGCGTCTCTTTGATTAGTATGCCGGATTCTTCGTAGATGAGATTTCTAAAAAGCCTGAATTCCTGGTCTGTGAGCGTCAAGATGCCTCAATGCGTGATAATTTTCTCTGCGCGGGAATTCTTTTGTCTTTGCCGCCGGCGTCTTCAAGAGTTTTGGGTTTTTTCTTTTGAAAGACTACTTCGTCTTTCCCGGATTCGTTGAGTGAGAACCTGCTGATAATCTGCAGGAATTTTTCAGCCTGAGCGTTCAACTGGTGTGCGGAAGATACAAGTTCTGTAGTTCCTGAGGCGTTCTGGTTTATCATCTCCCTCATCTTCTCCATTGTTTTTACTATTTGCTCTGAAGCGGATGACTGCTCCTCCATTGAAGATGTTATTTCATGGGTTAACTCCCTGAGGTTTTCTGTTGTTTTTGCGATCTGCTCACTTCCACTGTTCTGTTCCCGCGTCGCAGAGCCGATCTCTTTCGTATATTTTTCTAATTCTATTACATTGGTATCAATATCTTTAAAGGCTCCGCTTACATTTTTATTTAGGCTAACTCCTTTGTCTGCGATCTCCAGGGACTTTTCCATGAGTTTAACTGATACCTGCGCCTCTTTTTGGATTCCAGAGATCAACTCAGCAATCTCCTTTGTGGATTTTGCCGAACGCTCAGCGAGTTTTCGCACCTCTTCCGCAACCACTGCAAAGCCAAGCCCCTGTTCTCCGGCTCTTGCCGCCTCTATTGCGGCATTCAAGGCGAGGAGATTCGTCTGGTCGGCGATATCTTTAATTACATCAACGATTTTTCCTATATTTTCAGCCCGCGATCCCAGGGATAATATTGTATTTGCGGAATTGGAGATTGCCTGACTGATCTCATCTGTTCCATTTATAGAATTGTCTACAGATATCATCCCTGCTTCTACCGCTTTTTTTGTCTTGAGCGACAAATCAACAAGCTCCTGAGATGTATTTGCTATTTTTTGGATGGATAATACCATCTGCCCGATTGAGGAAGATGTCTGAGTTACCGCTGATGCCTGGTTCTGAGTATTTTTTGCCACATTTTGTATATTTATTGACATTTCATGTATGGTGGCGGTTGTCTCTTCTATTGCAGTTGCAGAGGAATCATTATTTCTCGCAGCTTGTTCGGATGTTGATGCAATTTCATCGGATGCAGAGACAACCTGGTTTGCTCCTGATTTTATCTCCGTTACTATCTCCCTTAATCCCTGCACCATCTTATTGAAGGCACTGCCGAGCACATCTCTTTCTGATTTTGGTGTTATATCGTTGTTAAGGTCTCCTTCCGCCATTTTTTCGGCAACAGTGGCCATCTCCTTTAAATAGACAATCATTCTTCCCATATTCTGTGAAAGGATGCCTATTTCGTCCTTTCTGCTCTCATCAACACTTACCTGGAGATCTCCTTCGGCTATCAGTCTTGTAACCCCGACAATCTTTTCCAAAGGCTCGGTAATGGATCTTATTAGATAAGGAACTGGAGGAAGTACTAGCAATGACAATATGATGATGATAATGGCGACAACCGTTGTGATCCGCTTTGCATTTGTTAAGTTTTTGTCCATATCTGAGAATAGTTTATCTTCCGTTTTACCAAGAGCGTCCGCCATGTCCTCAGATTCTTGAATTACTTCTGCGGATATCTTGTCAAATTCATTCATAATTGCATTTCCTTTTTGAAAATCAGCAAGGTATACATTAAACATCTTATCCCCGGTTTCCCACATGCTGCCGAGATCGCTTTTTATTCTTTCTAAATCCTTGTGTAATTCAGTACGATCCTTTGTTATATCAATTAATTTATCAATGTTCTTATATGCCATATCTAACTGCATTCTTGCTTCTTTATCAATGCCCATTCTATTTTTAGTTAAAGAAGCATCTGTAACAATCTTCTGTATTTGAATAACTCCTAACCGCAGGTCCCTTCCGGTTTTTGTTTGTTCCCGAAGTATTCCGGAATCTTTTAAATTGTCATCAAAATCTCCCATGATAACAGCAGCGTATATGAAAAAGCTCAGGAGCAGAAAGACTCCGAATGTAACTGTGCCAAAGGCAACCGCAAGCTTTTTCCTGATGGTCCATTCTGATAATTTCATGGTAATATCCTCCTTTTAAAACGTTTTTTTAAATTTGCTTTTCTTGCATGATATGCACAGGTGTCCACGAAATAAAATGTGTGTTGGCGCAGGTTGTTTTTCATCGGGCTTCCATTTTTGGCCCATCGGGTTTATTTTCCATCTTTATGTTATTTCCTAATTTTTTCATCTCTTCTACGCTCAATATCTTCTTTATTTCAAGAATGATTATAAGTTTTTCTTCTACCTTAATTACTCCTTTTATATAATCAATTCCTATAGCCGAAACAATTTCGGGCGGTTTTTCCACAGCATCCGGCTGGATCTTGAGAACCTCAGCCACGGAGTCAACAAGGATACCGATTTTATTGCCTTCATTTTCAATGACGAGTATTTTCGCTGCTGTTATTTCTGCAGTTCCTTCAAGCCTGAATCGCTTTCTCAGGTCAATTACTGAAATTATTTTGCCGCGGAGATTTATTACCCCCTCTAAGAAAACTGGTGAATCAGGAAGAGAGGTGATATCTGGAACCCGGACTATCTCGTGGACAGAATCAATCCCAAGGCCGTAAAGCTCTTTACCCAAAGAAAAGACTACAATGTGAAGGTTTTTCCCCATAATATTCCTCCGTTATTAACGCTTTGGTAATTTATAGTTGCAATTGAAAGTTATTTAGCAGGTTATAACCCATAATTTGATTATATTATAAAAAATTATCTTTGTCAACTATGTGTATAAGTCAAGGAGAATTGCACGATTATTGAAAAGAATTAATAATGCGTCAGCATCAGGTCATTCTGATGAATTCCAGTAGTTCCTTCAAGAAGCTTGCTCCGATAATGGAGAGCGGTATTAGAACTATAAGTATTCCCAACGCAAACAAACCGATAAATGGCATCAGTATTGCAAATACAGCCCTCGCGGCTGAAAAATTGTGAAGCGCTTGTAGCCCCTTTATCGTTATCGCTATTCTGAAGATGAAGCTGAACAGGTTGCTTCCATAGGGAAGGACGTGCAGAACGGAGGATGCTGCGGAATATGTTACTATGCGGAGGGTTTTGTTGATTCCGCCCTTTCCGCCAAGAATAATTACGCTTGCATGAAGGATTATTGCCCCGAATATATAACCGATGATAATAAATAGAGGAGATGCAACAAAGAGCCATGGCAAAGAGATATTTGAATAAAATTTAAAATAACCAAGAGATTCTAATGTGTTATGTCCATAGATTATTATTAAGAGAAAACCCGTCATATCGCAAAGAACAGCAAACAGGACAGGCATGATCCATCCTTTCAAGCCAGAGGTTCTAATGAAGAAATCAGTAGGTGAAAAGAGTAGTTGCCTGAGCGTTTTCAGATAGGAGATTATAAAGCCTGCCTCGCCCTCCTCCCAGGTGTTTGCGCTGGGCAGGCGGATTACAGGGATGGAATCGTTTTTCTCCGCAGTGTTTATATCCATTTTATCCCTTCTGAAGTTTTATTGCGCAAAAGGCGCCGCACATGGTGCAGACCTCAAGGTCTGCCGGAGGGAGGGATTCACGCAGTTCCTTTGCCCTTTCCGGATCAATGGAGAGGGAATATTGCTTGTGCCAGTCAAGCGCTTTGCGCGCCATTGACATGTTCATGTCCCACTCCTGTGCTCCCTTAACGCCTTTCACTATGTCGGCGGCATGGGCAGCGATTCTTGAGGCAATAACCCCTGTCCGCACATCCTCAACGGACGGGAGCCTCAGGTGCTCTGCTGGCGTTACATAACAGAGAAAATCTGCCCCTGCAGCCGCAGCGATTGCGCCGCCGATTGCCGAGGAGATATGATCGTAACCCGCAGCTACATCGGTGACAAGCGGCCCGAGCACATAGAAGGGCGCTTCCTGGCAGATTTTCTTCTCCAGCACCACATTTGCCTCAATCTGGTTCATGGGCATATGCCCGGGACCCTCAATCATTATCTGTACGCCGCTTTTCCTTGCCTCAAGCGTAAGCCGGCCCAATGTCAGCAGTTCCATGATTTGCGCGTTGTCCGACGCATCTGCGATGGCTCCGGGCCTCAGTGCGTCGCCCAGGCTTAGGACCAGGTCATATTTTTTCGCAATGGCTATCATCTTGTCAAAGTGTTCATAAAGCGGGTTTTCTTTGCGGTTGCGCAGCATCCATTCTGTCATGAGCGCTCCGCCCCTGCTTACCACTCCCATCACCCGCCCATGTCTTTTCAGCGATTCTACAGATTCCATAGTTATACCGCAGTGAACGGTCACAAAGTCCACCCCGTCCTCCGCGTGCTTTTCTATGCATTCAAAAAACTCTTCGGGTTCCATTTCAACAAACGATTTGCCGCGCTTCACTGCTTCCAAAGCAGCCTGATAAATGGGAACGGTTCCGACGGGGATGGGGGAGTTTTCAATTATTGTCCTTCTTGTTTCATCCACTCCGCTGCCTGTGCTCAGGTCCATCACCGCATCTGCTCCTGCTTCCACAGCGGCCTCCAGTTTTTTCAATTCAAGCGGAATCTCGGAAAGATCGCCGGATGTGCCGATATTTGCATTTACCTTTGTTTTTAATCCCTTTCCGATTCCAAGAGGCGCAATAAGTGTTTTTCTTCTGGAATTCTTTACTGCTATCACTGACCCATCGGCAACTCTCGTTCTCAGAATTTCGGGATCAATGCCTTCTTTCCGGGCGATGGCTTTTATTTCGTCGGGAATTGTTCCGTTTTTTGACAAGGTCAGGATGGTCATCTTATGTCCCTTTTGCCCTTAAATTAAAAATAGACGACAGTGAGCGGGAATGCGATTTGCACAATCCAGCTTCAGCTCCTGTCTGGCTCAACAGCAATTCCTCCTGCCAATGGGCATTGTAAAGCCTGCAGTTTTTGTTTTCGCAGAATGGATCGCCGGTTGTATGATAAAAAATGCACTGTAACATCACGCCTTTCATTACCTCGTTCATCCTCTCATCATCATGCTCAAGGAATCTTCCCTTAAAAGCTTCTTTTACCATTGTATCAAAAATTTCGTCTTCTGCAAATCTCTTTATCTTTTGTTTTATCATGTAATATTCCTTTGGTTTAGCAGGAGCAACAACCATGCCAGTTGTTGATGCTATGCAGGGGAAGGCGTATATCGCATACCTGGCGTGATAACGCCTTGTCCCAATGTCGTAACTGCCTAATAGCTGATTGGTTAAATATATATGAAGATGACTGGGATCGCTTTCATCTGCGGGAATGCTCCTGGAGAGTTCATCGGAGAGCCTGAATCCTTCGTACAGAATTCCCCAAATAGTGAATGAGGGATCTCTCAGCCGCTTCAATTCATAGTTAATCTCCGGCTCTGACGGCGCCTCTGGAACAAATCGCTTCATCAGGTCCCGCACTCTGAGCAGGGCAAAAGTTTTAGCTGTTCGTTCCATCTCGCTAAAAAGTATTTTCTCATCCCTGACATCAATTTCAAGGGCAGGAAGAATGTCTTTCAGATAGTCCGCTATTCTATCTAACCTGAGACTACTGCTTCTTGATCCATTATAGATATGCAGAAACCGGAGTTCCGTCATTATGGAAATACCTCCATTTTTTATATAATACCTGCAGTTCTCACTTGTGCGACCCGTTGCATGCTTGGTGGTAACAGATAACCTGTCTGCCACCCTCGCTGCAGGTACCCGAAGATTGCATACGGTATTCCCACTGTTCCCGCCAATTGCATTCAGAAGTGGCGCTACTCTCTAAGATGCTCTTTGCAACAAAATTGAATTAAATTGTATTCTTTGTGCCGTCACGCCTTCTGTAATATACCAAGAATTACCTCGGCAGCCCTTTTCCCTGAAAGGAGCATTCCGCCGAAAGTCGGTCCCATTCTCGGTAAACCGAATGTAGTTGCAACAGCCATTCCGGAGACAACAAGCCCTGGATGAACCTCGGATGTGTGTTCCACAACCAGGTCCTCGGAACGCTCAACCCACATGGCTCCGAAGCCCTTTGTCTTTAGAATGCCCCGCTCCTCCAGTTTTTTCACAACGCATGCATCGTGGCCAGTTGCATCCAGGACTACACGGGATTCCAATCCAATGGGATCCACGCAGGTGATCTCCCTTGGCAGTGAAGCTACAGGCGTCCAGTTTATGACAACGCCAGCGACGCGGTTATTCTCCCGGAGCACCACATCGTCAAAGATTGACATGTTTGCGAACTTCACCCCTGCATCGCAGGCCGCTGCAATAAGCTTTGAGCATGCATGAGGTCCATCGGCGACCAGCAATCCCTTTATCACCTCGGTGTAGGGAATGCCGAGTTTATCCAGGATCTTATTTGCGGGAGTGCGAAGAGTTACTTTATTCATCAGGTAGCCGCCGATCCAGAAGCCTCCGCCGAGGTAATTATTCCTTTCCACTGTGAGGACCTTCAGCCCCTTTTGCGCTAAATCCGTCCCAGCTACCAATCCACTGGGCCCTGCTCCGATAATTATCACATCGCTCTCTACGTATTCCGTGAACTGTTTTGCAAACCCTTCAACAATAGCCCGAGTGACATCCTTTTCGTCAATATTAGAGAATATTGGTTTTTTGTTTTTCATTTAGGAACCTCCTTCAATTCCATTTCTATTATTAGGTATTTTACTTGACCATGCAACCCTTTTCAATTAAAATTTTTCTCGTTATGCGCTTCAGATATATCGCTGTTGATGGGCCGATAGGCGTTGGAAAGACTACACTTGCAGGAATTCTGAGCAAGCTTTTTGATGCGAGAGTGGTCCTTGAGCCGGTTAAAAGTAATCCCTTCCTTCCACTTTTTTATACGGATAGAAAGCGATATGCATTTCAAACGCAGGTATCATTTCTGATTGCTCGCTATCAGCAGCAGAAGGAACTGGAGCAGCAGGACCTTTTCGGCAAAGGGATCATTACTGATTACTTTTTTGCAAGGGACAGGATATTTGCTCATATTAATCTTTCTGAAGATGAATTGTCTATTTACGAAAAGGTTTACGCCTTACTTAATCCCAGAGTTATCAAACCCGACCTTGTAATATACATGCAGGCTGATGTTGATATTCTTCTTGACAGAATAGGCAAAAGAGGTGTAGAATATGAAAAAGGTATAGACGGGCAGTATTTAGAGGAATTAGTTAAAGTATATAACGATTTTTTCTTTTATTATAACGAAACCGCCTTACTGGTGGTAAATACCTCCGAGATAGACATTGAAAATAATGAGGAGGATTTAACCAACCTTGTAAAGGAAATAAGGCGGATTAAGAGCGGAACACATTATTATATACCGCTCGGATCAAGGAAGAAGTGAGGGAGTTGCCCCCTCCGGGGCTGAACCCCTTGATGTGAAGTTCCGGACCGAGACGGAAGGCAAGTTGTAGAATTTTGAATGCCCTCCGGCTATGTCTGGGAGGGCTTTTTAGTATATATGGATGAGAAGAGAAAAAAAATAAAGGTCCCTGATCTTGAGAGGAAAAAATCTCAGGGAGAGAAGATTGTTATGCTCACCGCTTATGATTATCTTTTTGCGCGGATCGTTGATGAGGCAGGGGTGGATATTATTCTTGTTGGCGATTCACTCGGGACAGTTATTGCCGGACATACTTCCACATTGCCTGTTACCCTGAGGGATATTATTTATCATGCGTCTGCAGTCTCAAGGGGGGT
Organism: bacterium; assembly: GCA_036514535.1. GTDB lineage: Bacteria > JAMCPX01 > JAMCPX01 > DATBWZ01 > DATBWZ01 > DATBWZ01. The sequence continues at coordinate 32,632 of DATBWZ010000089.1, read as the reverse complement.
GAATTATGCCCTCGTGGTTGCAGATATGCCATTCCTTTCCTATCAGGTGAGCATAAAGGATGCAAAGAAAAACTGCGGCACGGTTATTAAAGAGACCGGCGCTGCGGCTGTGAAGGTTGAAGGCGGAAGAGCGATTGCGAAAACTATCAGGGCGCTTGTGGATATAGGGATCCCGGTGATGGGGCATGTTGGCATGACGCCGCAATCACTCAACAAATTTGGCGGCTACAGGGTTCAGGGAAAGACTCCGGATGCAAGAAAAAAAATACTGGAAGACGCTCTTGCGGTTGAGGCGGCGGGGGCATTTTCCGTTGTCCTTGAGGCGATTCCCTCGGATCTTGCAGCAGAGATAACCAGCAGGTTAAGGATTCCAGCAATAGGAATCGGCGCCGGCGTACAATGCGACGGCCAGGTCATTGTGCTCCATGATATGCTTGGGCTTTTTGACGATTTCAAACCAGTTTTTGTGAAAAGATATGCAAATTTGAAGGATCTCTCGTTGAATGCGATAAAACAATATTCTGAAGAGGTTAGGAACGGAAAATTTCCTGATGAGGAGCATTCGTATAAATGAAGATGCGTTTGTTTACCCGGCAACTCTTGCCCCGCCGGCCAGATCCACCGCTGTTATCCGAAGACAATATAGCAATAAAGGGTGGGGTAAAATTAAGGTAATAAAAAAAATACATAAAATGCAAACGCTCTCTGAACAATTCCGCAAAAAAGGGAAAAAGATTGTCTTTGTGCCCACAATGGGCGCCCTTCATGAGGGCCATCTTAAATTGCTGAAAAGAGGCAGGCGCATGGGTGATCTTCTTGTAATGAGCCTATTTGTAAATCCTCAGCAGTTTAACCAGAGAGAGGATTTTGAAAAATATCCCAAAAATGAAACGGAGGATTTGAGACTTGCGAAGGAAGAAGGAGTTGATGTTGTATTCATTCCCGGAGCGGAGGATATGTATCCTGAGGGATATGACACCTATGTGGAGGTTCAAGAACTCGGTCAGAACCTCTGCGGCGCTTTCAGGCCTGGGCACTTCAAGGGCGTTGCAACGGTGGTTATGAAGTTATTCAATATTGTAAAACCACATGTAGCAGTATTTGGCGAAAAGGACTATCAGCAGCTTGTTATTATCAGGAGGATGGTAAGGGACCTGAACATGGATGTTAAGGTGATCCCGGCTCCGATTGTAAGGGAGAAGGACGGCATTGCCATGAGTTCAAGAAATATTCGCCTGGGGATTGAGGATCGGCAAACGGCATTGCTGATAAGCAAGTCCCTGAAAAGAGCGAAGAAATTGTTTGATGAGAAAGAGCGGCGATCCAATATGCTTATCTCAGAGGTAAAGAGCATACTCTCTTCGGATACGAGGCTCAGGACTGAATATGTGCAGATTGTGGACAATGATTCACTCAAGGATGTTTCGTTAATTACTGGATCCGCAGTGCTTGCTGTTGCGGCATGGGTTGGAGAAGTAAGGCTTATTGATAACATAAAGTTATATATTTAAAAGGAGGATTAAAATGAACAGAATAATGCTGAAATCAAAGATTCACCGCGCTCATGTTACCGAGGCAAATATCAATTACGAGGGAAGCATCACTATTGATGAAACACTGATGGAAGCAGCAGAACTTGTTCCCTTTGAGCAGGTCCAGATTTATGACATCACCAATGGCAACCGTCTTGAGACCTATGTAATTCCGGGCAGACGGAACTCCGGAGAGATATGCATAAATGGCGCAGCTGCACGCAAGGTCAAAAAGGGCGATCTGATAATTATCGCTAATTATGTTGTTATGGATGAAGTCCTTGTGCGAAGCCATCAGCCAAAACTCGTCTATGTGGATAAGCTCAACGGTATAACAAGAGTGGGCTCTGGTTCTTACAAGGCTCTTTCTGCTGCGGTTAATTAAACCGTAGATGATAAAAATCTTCACCGGCAGACTTCTTCTTCCGGTTGAGAGTAAGCCTCTTGCCGAGGGCGCCCTTGCAGTAGAGGACGGTAAAATCCTTGAAGTAGGACACAGCCAGAAAATTACAAAAAAATTCTCCGGGGCAGAGAATGTGGACATTGGAAATGTTGCTATACTCCCCGGCCTTGTTAATCCTCATGTTCATCTTGAGTTAACTCTTCACGGACCGAGAAAGGGCGTAAGTAGAATTCCGTTTCCCTTCTGGCTTCTTGGGATGGTAGTGGGAACAAGGATACGCAGAAAGAATCATTTTGTAAATTCCCTGCAGAACGGTATTGAACAGGTCAAAAGTAGCGGAACCACCACAGTAGGGCATATTGCCACATTTTTAAGGGACCCCTCCGAATTTTTTATGTTAGCCGGGATAAGGGCAGTTGTATTTTTGGAAGCTATAGGGTTAGATCCGGCGCAATCCGACAAAATTGCAAAAAAAATAAAAGGGGAGATAGATGATTTTGATGCAAAATCCGATATGGTGAAACCCGGAATATCTCCTCATGCACCGTACTCTGTCTCAAGAGAATTGTTCAGAAAATTAGCCGGAATTTCAAAGAAACAAAAAATATTTACAACTGTTCATCTTGCTGAATCTGCAGATGAAATCAAGTTGTTTGAATCTAACCGCGGGGCTTTTAAAAAGGTTTTTTATCCCCTGTTAGGCTTGAGAAAATTTGCACCAAAACCCGGGAAAATGACGCCGGTTGAATATTTAAAGGATGCAGGGATTCTTGATTCGCACATTTCTGCGGTTCATTGTGTGCAAATAAATGATTCTGATATTGCAATTCTCAGGAATGCAAAAACCCCGGTTGTTCTCTGTCCGCGGAGCAACTATTATCTCAATGTGGGGACCGCGCCGCTGAAAAAATTGCTGGATGAGGGGATAAATGTTTCCCTTGGCACTGATGGGCTTGTGAGCAATGTATCTCTTTCGCTGTGGGATGAGGCAAGGTTTGTGAAGAGGATGAACCCATGGATATCCTCAGAACAACTCCTGCGCATGATGACAGTAAATGCAGCGAGGTCGGTTGGTTTAAGCAAGATCGGCGCTCTGGCTCCCGATATGTGTGCCGATTTTATTGCGGTCAATTTGACTGGCTTTGATGGCACGCAGGATATATATGATTTTCTTATTGCAAATACGGAAAAAAAGAAAATACAAGGTGTTTGGGTGGGGGGGATAAGAGTAGATAATTCCCCCCCGCGTATTTTCTAAAAATTTATTCTACTGGCGGGATTGCCGGTAATTCCTGCGATGGAGCGCCCTGTTGTTCTGGCTCTGAAAGCGGGGCTGTCTGTGAGGGGGCAGCGGTTGGTACCCGTGAAGCAATGGAAGATGTCCTGGAAAGATAAAACAGACTCACAGAAGTAACCATGAAGATAATTGCAGCGCCAATAGTTAGTTTTTCAAGAAAGTTTCCTGGACCACTGCTGCCGAAGACGCTCTGGCTTGATGAGCCTCCAAACATAGAACTGAGTTCTGCGCCTTTCCCCATTTGCATTAAAACTACTAAAATGAGGAATATACAGACTACTATGTGTACCGCTGTTATAAATGTTAACATCTTTTCAGCCTCCTGTTATCATATTATCAATTATTTACAGACGATGCAATATTAAAAAACTCCTGTGCCTTCAGGCTTGCTCCGCCTACAAGCGCCCCATCCACGCTTTCTCTGTTTATAAACGATTTGATATTTCTGGATGTTACGCTTCCGCCATAGAGAATTCTTATGCCGTCCGCTTCATCGCCAAATAGATTTCTTAGGGTTTTTCTGATAAATACATGAACATCTTCTATTTGCTCCGGTGTTGCAATCATGCCGGTTCCTATAGCCCATATGGGTTCATAGGCAATGGCAATTCCGGCTGGGTTCTGGACCATTAAGCCATCAAGAGATTCCTTTACCTGTTTCTCAATTAGAGCAAGGGCGTCCCCTCTTTCTCTTTCTGTTTTTGTCTCTCCAACGCATATAATCGGAATGAGTTTGTTTTTAATCGCGTTTTTAGTGCGCCTGTTTACTGTTGTATTTGTCTCCCCAAAGTATTGCCTTCTTTCAGAATGCCCTATTATCGCGAATTCAACCCCGGATTCTTTGAGCATTAAGGGCGATATCTCGCCGGTAAATGCACCGGAATCTTCCCAGTGACAGTTCTGTGCTCCGAGCCTTATTGTTGAAGATTTGATTGTTTCACTTACAATGTTGAGCGATGTAAATGGCGGAGCGATAACAATGTCCGCATCCTTGTATTTTGCAAAGAGGGATTTTAATTCAAGGGATAATTGCGCTGCTTCGGTTTGGGTTTTGTTCATCTTCCAGTTGCCGGTAAAGAGAGGCTTTCTCATGCTGATCGTTGTTCCTTATTTGCTTTTTTAAGTGCAATAAGCGCAGGAAGTTCGTTCCCGCTCAAAAGTTCCAGGAATGCTCCTCCGCCAGTGGAGATATAAGAGATATGGTATGACTCACCTGCATTGTGTACTGCTACATCTGTATCGCCGCCACCAACAATAGTTGTTGCTGTGGACCGGGCAAGCATCGTTACTACAGAATAAGTCCCCTTTGAGAATGCTTCCATTTCAAACACTCCCATGGGCCCGTTCCAGATAATTGTCTTGGCATCGCTCAGAACCTCGGCAAAAAGCGTTATAGTTGCAGGCCCTATATCCAGGGCGTACCAGTCTTTGGGAATTTCTTTTATCGGGGTTATTCTGCTTGCTGCATCATTGGCGATTTTATTGCCTATGACGCAATCCACCGGCAGGTAGAGTGTTACACCCCTTTCTTTTGCTTCTTTTATTGCGTCTAATGCTGTCTGAATCATATCGTTTTCAACAATGGATTTTCCAACCTCATAACCCCATGCTTTCAGGAAGGTGAATGCCATTCCGCCGCCGATTATTAGTTTGTCAACCCTGTCTATCAGGTTTTTAAGTGCCCCCAGTTTGCTTGAGACCTTCGCTCCCCCGACTATTGCCACAAGCGGTCTTTGGGGATGCTTCATCGCCCTGCGAAAATAATTCAGCTCTTTTCTCATCAGGAATCCCGCTGTGCTGCGCGGGGCGAATTCTGTTATTGCGTCAACAGAGGCATGCTTTCTGTGGCCTACAGCGAAGGCGTCATTTACATACACATCACAAAGCGAGGCAAGCGATTTAGCGAAGGTCTTGCTGTTTTTTTCCTCTTCCGCATGGAACCTCAGATTTTCAAGCAGGATTATATCGTTTGATTTTGAATTCCTTACAATGCGTTCAACCTCTGCACCAATGCAGTCGTTGACGAATATAACATCTTTTTCAAGGAACCTGGAGAGCCTTTTTGCGATCGGGGCAAGCGATAGTTTTTCATCCCTTTTACCCCTCGGTCTTCCCATGTGCGAAATAAGTATTATTGTTGAATGAAAATCCATGCAGTAGTTAATAGTGGGGAGCACACTCCGTATACGCGTATCGTCCATTATGTTGCCAAACTCATCAATGGGAACATTAAAGTCCACACGGATAAGTAAGCGTTTCTTTGAAATATTCAAATGATCTAAAAAGGTTATTTCTTCGTTCAATTTTTATCCTCAGTCCCACCTGAGAGTGGAGATATAGAGCAGAAGGTCCTTCATTCTGTTTGAGAACCCCCATTCATTATCATACCAGGCAAAAACTTTGACTAATTTTTCCCCAATGGTCATTGTAAGTTCTGAATCAAAAGTTGACGAATATGGAGTGTGGTTAAAATCCACAGATACTAACGGGGCATCTATGTAATGCAGTATTCCCTTTAGTTTGCCCTGAGATGCGTTCAACATTGCTTTGTTTACATCCTTTTTTGTGGCGGGCTTGGCGATCTCTGCCGTGAGGTCAACAAGAGAGACATTTGCAACCGGTACCCTTATTGCAATCCCGTCGAGTTTGCCCTTAAGTTCCGGAAGCACCAGAGATACAGCCTTTGCAGCGCCTGTGGTTGTTGGAATCATGGACTGCATTGCGCTTCTTGCCCGCCTCAGGTCCTTGTGCGGTTGGTCAAGTATTCTCTGGTCATTGGTATATGCGTGGACCGTAGTCATCAGTCCCTTCACTATGCCAAATTCATCGTTCAGAACCTTTGCAACAGGGGCGAGGCAATTTGTTGTGCAGGAAGCATTGGATATGACATGGTGCTGCGAGGGTTCATACATTGTATTATTTATCCCCATGCAGATGGTTATATCCGAATCGTTTGCCGGAGCGGAGATTATTACCTTTTTTGCTCCTGCTTTCAGATGTTTTTCCGCCTTTTCCCTGGATGTGAAAAGTCCTGTGCATTCAAGCACTACATCCACGCCGAGCGCCTTCCATGGCAGGTTTGCAGGATCTTTTTCCGCAAGGATCTTGACTTCCCTGCCATCAACGGATATTTTTCCCTCAATGGGTTTTATCTCCGCATCAAGAGTTCCGTGGATTGAATCGTATTTCAGGAGATGCGCCAAGGTTCTTGCATCAGTAATATCGTTGATGGCGACGAATTCAACCTGCTTATCGCTGTAGCCTGCGCGGAATATGCATCTTCCTATTCTGCCAAACCCATTAATTCCCACTTTTACAGCCATTTCTGTCTCCTAAATAGAGAATGAGAAAAATTTAGCATAGAGCGGTTTTTTTGTAAAGAATTTTTTGACTGGGCATACCTTTGGCTGAAAGGGTGCTGGCAGCGGAATTAAAAGGAAAAGCCGCCTGACTTGACATCCCGAAGGTTATGATTTAACCTAAAATCATAAAATGAAGTTTGTTGTGGACAGGATGCTCGGGAAACTTGCGCGGCTTCTCAGGCTTCTTGGCTTTGATGCGGAGTATGTAACGGAGGTTGACGATTCTGATATTGAGAAATGGAGCATGTCCGGCGCAATATTCCTGACAAGGGGCAGAAAATATGAAAAGGAGAGCAAGAACAGCGTTTATATAGTTAAGGAGAATTATCCTGTTTTTCAGGTCCGGGAGATAATTAGCGCCCTCGTTATTGATCTTGATGTGAAGAATTTTTTCTCCAGATGCCTTGAATGCAACAAATTGCTTGAGCAAGCGGCAGAGGATGATGTTAAAAGCAGGGTTCCTGAGTATGTAAGAAAGACCATGAATGAATTCTCTACCTGTCCCTCCTGCAGGAGGATATACTGGGAAGGTACGCACAGGACACACATGCAGGAGATGATTGATGTTATCAGGAAAGAGAAACCGTATAGTCAGGTTGAAAACAATTATAAAAATCCTTGAATCCCGTTACGGAATACCTAAAAAAAACGGATTCCGTGAACCGCTTGACGAAACGATCTTCACTATCCTTTCCCAGAACACTAATGACCGGAACCGTGACAGGGCATGGACGGAGATAAAAAAAGAATATAGAGGATGGACTGACGTCCTTGCCGGCGGCGCGGAAAGGCTTAAAAATACTATCCGGGTTGCCGGCCTTGCAGAACAGAAATCAAGGAATATCATTAACATTCTGAGTGAGTTGGAGCAGAAATACCACGCTTTAACCCTTAAGTTCCTGAGCAGATACAGCAACGAGGATGCAAGGAAGTTTCTTCTCTCCTTCAGGGGAATAGGGGAAAAGACCGCAGCGTGCGTAATGCTTTTTTCACTCGGAAAGCCAGCCTTTCCGGTGGATACACACATCTTCAGGGTTGCGAAGCGGCTCGGGCTTTTCCCGGCTAAATCAACCCGTGAAAAAGCCCATTACCTGATGGAGGCAATTGTGCCGGAGAAAAAGTATCATTCATTCCACATTAATCTTATAAAGCACGGCAGGATGACCTGTCATCCACGCAGTCCGGAATGCGCAATCTGTCCCGTCCGGAAATACTGTGAATTTTTCAATAGCAGGAATAGCAAGAAAGGTTAAAGATGCAGCGCGAGTATCATAACATTACCAATTTTATAAAAATTAACAGGATCAGGTTGTTAATAAAATCTGTTCTTTTTGAGATTGCATGGGCGAGTGCTCTTGTGGTTGCCATGCTTCTTACTGCACCGGTTGTTCTGAAGTTGATGCCATACCCGTATGCTGCAGGTATTTTCATTGCCGGTGTTTTTATAATATTTCTTTTCTGTATCCGTTTTATTTTTTCAATAAAACGCGCGTTGAGATATTCCAGTTTGTATGCCGAATTAAAGTGTCTTCTTTCCGAATCTGCCGCGGATGATCTAATGTCGGCAATTGAACTGGGGCAATTGGATGATGATCCTCCCCATGTTTCGGCAGACCTGATAGGTTCCCATGTTAAAAAAATGGCATCTATGCTCAGCGCGAACGGGAATAAAATACCGTTTGTGGAGAAACGTACAGCGAGCCTTTTGAAGCTTGCCGGAGTGTTGATTCTTTTGATTCTTGCAGTTGATGCCGGAACCGGCGCATGGCGGAACGCCTATAAAATTGTCAGGGACAGTTTTGCAGGAATATACGGGAGAGACGGAATTGTAAAATCCATAGAGATAACTTATATGTTTCCTGCATATACCGGATTATCCCAAAAAACATATAAAAATACCGATGGAAATATCTATGCTTTGAAGGGCAGCATTGCCGAGATTTCTGTTGTTGTTCCCGAAGGGACTTCTGCTGTGAGCATGGTTTTTGATAACGGAGAGAGTGTGGCGATGGACGGTGCGGAAGGCCGTTTTACCGGAAAAGCACCTGTTGTGGAGCCGCGCAACTATTTCTTTGAATTAAAAAGAAAAACCCGAAAGCACAGGGATGGCGCGCTGCGGAGTATATCTCCGGAGGAAGATGCTTATCCATCGGTGGAGGCTGTGCAGATAACACGGGGAGAGGAACTGACTTACGATAGCAATATTCTCCTTTCCTATAATGCATCGGACGATTTCGGCGTTAAAAAGATAACCCTTGTTTACGAAAAGGACGGGAAAAGGGCTGAAATTGGAATAAAAGAAGGCAGGAGTAATGAAAAGACATTGAAAGGGGAATATCTTTGGCCGCTGAGGGAATATGGTTTGAAAAAGGGCGATGAGGCTAATCTCTGGTTTGAGGTAATGGATAATGATGCTGTATCGGGTCCCAAAATTTCCTCGTCACAGAAGATTCCCCTCAGGATAACCGGCTCTGACAGAATGGAATCGCTTCTTGAAAACGTAAAAGCGCTCTTTGAGGAGATGCTTGACGCCCTTGCGGAAATTCTTGAAGGAAACGAAAATCTTTCCCGGAAAAAATTCTGGACAGATTTATCCGGCAGGTTTGAAAATATTTTACAGTCAGCCCGGAAAATCAGGCAGTCAATGCCGGACACACAGAATAGAGCATTGGATCTCCTGAACAAGATAGTCTCTGATCTCAATACCGGCATGGCAGAAATAAATGCTTTTATTGCTTCAAATGCCGGCAGGAAGAATAATCCTTCCGATTTAATAATCCAGGCCATGGAGTCGGATATTCTGGAACTAAACAATATTCTCAGGCTTGGACTGCTGGAATTTGCTGTCGGTAAGTGGGAGCGCTTGATGGAACAGCAACAATCGTTGCTGGATAGGTTTAAAAAGGGAATGGAAAATGATCTTCTTTCAGGAATACAGGATATTGAGCGGGCAATTTCCGCGTTGCTTTCAGACATTGCCGGCAGCATTGGGAATTTTTCCGCTGATTTTATAAACCGGGATGCGCTCGGTAATGTCAGTATGGATACGATGCTGCCAAAATTAAAGGATGTTCAGGAATTATTGAAGCAGGGTAGGATTGAAGAGGCAAAAAAACTGTATCAGGAATTCCTGCAGGAATATACGAAAATGCTTGCCTCTATGCGCGAAATGTTAAACTCTGCGGCGGTTAAAAGCATGGCTAATCTGTCAGCGGAATTGTCTGAAATAAGGAGCAGGATAGCAGATATTGAAAAAGAACAGAAGAGCGCTCTTGATAAAATGAGGGAGGCTGGTCCTGAAATTGAAAGGTCTATCCGGCTCAACGATGAAATTATAAAGGACATGGAAGGACTTTTAAAAAATTCCACGCCGGAGATTTCACCCATTGCACGAAAGAATATCCAGGAGTTTTCTGAAAGAGAAAATAAAGCCGGGGAACACACGAGGAAACTCATCGGAAAGGTTCAGGAATTGCAGGCATCAAACAAGGGCATGAATACGCCTCTGCCCGGCATGCTTTCAGGCGCAGCGGATTTTATGAAGGGCTCAGAAGAGAGGCTGAAAAACAACGACCTTCCCGGTGGAATAAGCAATGCTGCGGAGGCACACCGGAGACTTGGGGAAGCAAAGGATTTTATAGACGAAATGCAGAAAGGCGGAATGCCTATGACGCTTCCTGTTTTCGGAATGATGCCGCAGTCTTATGGATATGGCGGCATTACCGGGAGGGTTGAACTGCCGGGAGAGCAGGAATCGCAGTTTGAGAAAAAGCTCAGGGATGAGTTGCTGAAAGCTATGAGGTCGGGTTTGCCTGAAAGGTTCAAGGAAGAGAATAAGAGATACTATGAGGAACTTTTAAAATGAAGCGGATGGGCTTCCTTATATCATTCCTTGCTTTTTTTGTAATATCCGCTCCAGTCACGGGAGTTTCCTCTGGAAAGGAACAATTTTATCTTAAGGTTAACAGCCTGATAGAGGCATGGGATATTGCCTCTGCAGGGGATATGCTGAAGAAAGATCCGGATAAGGATGAGTTGCGGCATTTATACCTTCTGGGAAAAATAAAGTTTTTCAGTGGTGAATACACAAAAGCAGTGGAACTTTTCAATAGATCGGGTGTTAGCGATGAAGATCTCTTTTTCAAACTCGCCCGATCCTCAAAAAAATTTACAAAGAATTTCAAGGAACTGAAAGTAGCCAATTTTGCTGTAAGGGTCCATCCCGGCAAGGACGAGATTTTGGTCCCATATCTTTTATCTGCGCTTGAAAGCATAATGCGGGCAGTCTATGAAGATTTGGATTATTTGCCATCGGAACCAGTTATTGTGGAGGTCTATTCTGATCTTGATGCTTTTAGTTCTGTTACGCCCCTGTCGGCTGATTCTATAAATAAAACCGGAACAGTAGCTATATGTCTTTACAACCGGATCATACTCTCGTCACCGCGGCTCTATCTAAGGGGATACAGATGGCTTGATACAGTGGCGCATGAATATATTCATTATGCTCTTGCCCGTCTCTCTGGCAACAATGTCCCGCTGTGGTTGCAGGAGGGTGTTGCGAAATACGAGGAGTCCAGGTGGCGTTCGGGCAAAGGGGGCGAAATGGAGTCCTCAATTAAATCTGTCCTGCGTGATTCTCTTGCTTCCGGAGATATTGTTACTCTTGAGGAGATGGGGACTTCTTTCGCTAAACTGCGCAGCGCCAGAAGGGCTGCTCTTGCTTTTGCCGAAACTGCAAGCATGATTGACTACATTATTTCAATTGGCGGACTGGATATGTTAAAGCGTGTTATAAATTTCTTTTCTGAAGAGATGAACGAAGATGAGGTTTTCAGAAGGGTGTTAAATTCAGATAGAAAGGCGTTTTTCGCTTCCTGGCAGGATCATGCTAAAAAAATTGTAAAGGATGCATCCAGCGGGATGAATATTTTTCACCCCCTTTTAAAAAAAGATGGAGAAAAAGAAGATCTCAATCCCGAGGATGTTCCGGTTGAAAAAGCGAGGGATTATCTTACCCTCGGGGATCTGCTTTTTGCGAGGGGAAGACTTGACGCTGCAATTGCGGAATACCGGAAGTCAAATATGGTTGTGTCTGATTCACCCTATGTGCTGAACAAACTCGCGCTTGCGTTAATAATGAAGAAAAATTACAGGGAAGCTCTTGGGTATCTTCAGAAATCCAGGGAACTGTATCCCGGATTTGCTCCTACGATGGTCCATCTTTCAAGGGTCTATCTCGGCCTTGGAGACGATTCAAACTTACTGCAGGCGCTTCTGGAGGCGAATGCAATAAATCCGTTTGACCCTTACGTACATAATCAGTTATACTTGTTGTATAAAAGGACGGGAGACGAACCTCGTGTGCAGATAGAAACCAGGGCACTTGAGTTGCTGAAAATGGAATAATCTGACGGGATTGGATGGATGTTGAATCGGGAGGGGATATGCAGTCTGAAAGCGTGAACCTAAAGCAGGATACAGAGATGGTTGAGAATATCGCTAACGCAAAGCGCAGAATAGTACAAGAATTAAAAAAGGTAATAATCGGACAGGAAAAGGTTATAGAACTTCTGCTGATATCGCTGTTTTCAAAAGGGCATTCAGTAATTGTCGGTGTCCCGGGACTCGCTAAGACGCTTCTTGTCAGTTCTATTGCGCAGGCGTTGCAGTTGAGGTTCAGCAGAATACAGTTTACTCCTGACCTGATGCCGTCGGATATTACAGGGACAGAGGTTTTGGAGGAAGACAGGGCAACAGGAAAAAGGATCTTCAAGTTTGTCCAGGGTCCGGTTTTTGCCAACATTGTTCTTGCAGATGAGATAAACAGGACCACTCCGAAAACTCAATCTGCTATGTTGCAGGCTATGCAGGAATACAAGGTAACGGTTGGAGGAGTCACGTACGAACTGGATTCGCCCTTCCTTGTTTTTGCCACGCAGAACCCGATTGAACAGGAAGGGACGTATCCGTTGCCGGAAGCCCAGCTGGACAGATTTATGTTTGAGATAGAGATTGATTATCCCGGCTATCAGGAAGAAAATGAGATAGTCAGGAACACGACATCAGCATATGAGCCGGCGTTAAACACGGTAATTTCTCCGGTTGAAATCAGGGAACTGCAAAATCTTGTGAGACGAGTGCCTGTTTCTGACCATGTTACCGATTATGCTGTCCGTATCGTGAGAGGCACGAGGCCCGGAGAGAAGGCCGCTCCCGATTTTATAAAGGAATGGGTGAAGTGGGGCGCCAGCCCAAGGGCTTCCCAGTATCTTATTCTCGGCGGAAAGACAAGGGCAATACTTGACGGTAGGTACACCGTTTCGGTTGAGGATATAAGGGAACTTCTTATCCCGGTACTAAAGCACAGAATCATCCCGAATCTTTACGCTGAATCCGAAGGCATAACAACTAAAGAAATTGTTGAGAAACTTAAAGCATCAGTCGAATGAAAAATATGAAAGATCATGGGATAATGCTCTTGAAGGGACGGAAAGATGAACATTCAAGGGATAGAATTCCGTCAAATAGCATTCTGGAACCGGAGGTTCTTGAGAGGATAAACAGACTCATATACAGAGCGCGGATAAGCGTTGATGGTGCATTGAGCGGGCTGCACAAAAATTATCATATTGGCCAATCAGTAGAATTTTCCCAGCACAAGGAGTATTCCCAGGGAGACGACCTAAGCAATCTTGATTGGAAGGCGTACGCAAAATCAGACAGATACTTTATAAAACAGTACGATACGGAAACGAACACAAGGTGCATCATTCTTATGGATGCCTCTGCCTCAATGGACTTTGGGTCAATAAGCATTACTAAGATTGATTACGCCAGGCTGCTTGCGGCATCCATTGCGTTCCTTCTGCTCAATCAGTTTGACGAGGTTGGGCTGCTTATTGCTTCTGGCGATGGTTTTCATTATATCTCTCCACACCGGGGAAGACAATTTATAAGAAAAATTTCCGAAAATCTCATGACCGCGGAACCGAGGGGCGCTGCCGATCTTCCGGGAGCGTTTCAATTTATAGCAGACAGACTTTCAAGGGGTATAGTTATTGCGCTTTCGGATCTGATTGCCGATGAAGAGGCGGTGATAAGGGGTGCGAGATATCTGCATGGAAAAAGGAACGATATGATGGTTCTGCAGATCTTTGATCCCTGTGAGCTGAGATTTGATTTTGACGAGCCATGGCGTTTTATCGGCCTTGAGGGAGAGGGGGAAGTGCAGGCGGATCCTGCTGCGGTCCGGCAAGCGTATATTTCAGAAATCACCACATCTGTAGAAAAATACAGAAAGGGCTTTAAGATGAACGGTATTGACCATCTGCTAATAGAAACCTCAACCCCTCCGGAGAATGCGCTATCCCGTCTCATCGGTACGAGAACAGCAACTGTTCAATAGGCGCAGGATGAATTTCTATAATATCTTTTTTTTAACAGGGCTTTCTTTAATCATTATACCGGTGCTCCTGCATCTTCTGAAAAAACAGGTTGAAGGGACAAAAAAATTCCCGGCCATAAAATTTCTTATCCGCGCAAAGGAAAAAATAAAACATTCCCTTTTTATTACGGACCTGCTGCTTTTGCTCTTAAGGATTCTTTGTATAATATTTTTTACCTTTGCTCTCTCAATGCCATACACCGGGCAGAGATTGTTGGATGGAGCAGAGCAGGGGAATGTTGCTGTTCTGCTTGATAATTCAATGAGCACCTGTTATTCCGGCGAATATAATTATCTTGAAAGGGGCAAGGAAGTGGCAGAATCAATTATGCGGAATTTTTCTGCTCCCGTCCTGTTTGCCCTGTTCAATGAAGGCGTAGAGTCTCACCGTAAGATTCTGGCTGAAGAATTTAAATCTTTTAAAAAGGAGATAAATTGTACATCAGGGTCTACCGATTTATACAATGCCCTTGCCGGGGTCATGGGATTGCTTTCAAAAGGGGAAAAGCATATTTATGTCGTAACTGACCTCACAAGAAACGGCTGGGATACGGAAAGAATAAGGGGGCTTTTGGAGAATGAGAGCGCCAGCTTGACTATTGCGGAAATTGGTAAAAACGCAGGAAAAGCAAATTTTTATGTCAGCGATTTTAGAACAGCCGTTTCCGGTGATTTCCTTGAGGTAAGAGGTGCGGTCGCATCCTTTCCACCGGTTGAGACAGAAATTCCTGTGCGTCTTGATTTCCTTGACGGCGGTTCCGCTGCAACCTCGGTGAGAATCAGTGGCGGAACCGGCGAACTTTTTTTTCAATGCCCCCTGCGCGATCAGAGCTCTGGCTATGTGGAACTTGGTCCCGATCCGATTCCGCAGGACAACAGGCGCTTTTTCGTTTCCCCGGTGCCGGGAAAAAGAAGGCTACTTATTGTGGATGGCTCCCCTGATCCAAGGCCATTCCGAGGGGAATCTTATTTTCTGAAAAAGGCGCTCATGTCGCATAATTCAGGCGATGAGGCTTTCCATACTAAAACGGTTACGCTTGCAGGACTTGACAAAACGAGGATAGAAACCTTTGATGGTTATATGCTACTGAATACAGAAGAAATATCGTTGATATCGCGGGAGAAAATCCTCGCAGAGGTTAAAAAAGGAAAGGGCCTTTTTATATCTGCAGGAAAACAATTTGAGAATGGCTGGCTTCTACGCCTTATATCCGAAGAGATTGGAGTAGAAACGAAACAAATTCAAAAGGGCAACTTTACTATAAATCAGATACCGCAAAAAGGCTTTATGGAGTACCTGAGAGAATCCGAGAAGAAAAGCATCTCCGCAGTAGATTTTACCGGAAGAATATTATTTTTTCCCGGAAGCAAGGCACCATCAGTGCTTTTGAAATTCTCCGATGGAGCGCCTGCGTTAATCAGCGCGGCGTATGGAAGCGGCAATATTTTATTGTTTGCCTCAACTGTGGACATTGAATGGACAAACTTCCCTCTCCACCCTGTTTTTCTTCCCTTTGTGCTGGAGATTGCCGGAAGTATAACCGCTGGCAACCGGACTTATATAATAGAGGAGAAGACGGGGACGCAGAAGTTAAAAATTTCTGAAGGGGTGGATAGGATAAGTATAACCGATCCGGACGGGATGTCGGAGGAGAAGAGAATTACAGGCGTTTCCCAGGATGTGGTTTTTAATAGGGCAGGAATCTGGAAGTTGGAAGAATTTCCCAATACTCAGGGGATTCAGCGAAAATATGTTATTCCAGTCAACCCGGACCCGGCAGAATCTGATATATCGCGATGGGAAGCAAAAGAACTTCGTCTCCTTTTCGGAAAGAGAATTACTTTTCTCGGTGATGGAGTACTGATGCATGGTGCGGATAGATTTGTCCCTCTATGGCCGCTGTTTATCCTGCTTTTTTTAATATCTCTATCCTTGGAAGCAGTTTTCTCTGGCAGAAGATAATGAAGAAAAAAAGCATCGTCATCTTTGCGGTTATAATTGCTTTTTCCGGAGCCGTTCACAGCATGGATATTATATCCTGGGCAAAAATCTCAGCTGGGGGCGCCGGGACAGACAGCAGGGATGCGGGGATAAAAAGCCTTATTGTGGAGATTATGAAAAGGACTAATATTGATATTGACCCTGAAATCAGGCTGGTGCAGGTAAATCCCGCGCTATTCTCGTTTCCGTTTGTCACCCTTTCCTATAACAGCGACTTAAGATTTACTGCATTGGAGATAAAAATACTCAGGGATTATCTTTTGGCAGGCGGCACTATTTTCATAGATAATCCAGGTGGTGTCAGGGGCAACGTTTTTGATCTGGCAGTAAGAAGGGAGTTTAACAAGATCTTTTCCGGGGTCAGTTTTGAGGCTATACCGATCAGCGATGTCATTTATAAGTCCTTTTATCTTATAAAGTTTGTTTCCGGCCGCGTCATTGCGCAACCCTATCTTGACGGTATAAGGGTTGGAGGCAGGTATGCCGTTATATATTCACTAAATGATATTTTCGGTGCATGCGCAAAGAGCAGTGATGGTGGTGGGGGCTGGGAATTTGATGTGGTCCCCGGCGGGGAAGGACAGCGGGAGCATGCGATAAGGCTTGCAGTTAACATAATAATGTATGTCCTTACGCTTGATTACAAGGAGGATATGGTACACAAACCATTTATACTCCGGAGGGAGAGCAAATAGTAATGTTTGAGCAAACCGGACTTTCTCTGGATGGATACATGGAATTATGGCGGATTATTGCAATAGTTACAGGCGGAACAATATACATATTTTTTTCATACAGGGGCCTCCGTTTGTTAAAAGTGGGCAGAATATCTGTGCTTTTTTTTCTGAGAACGGTCCTGCTCCTGATAATGATTCTCCTTATTGGCGAGGCTGCCATAAAGGTTCAGTCCTATTCAAAGGAGAAAGCAAAAATTGCAATACTTGTTGATTCGTCTAAAAGTATGGGAATGCGATCCTCTGACAGTGGAAGAACAAGGCTTGAGGCCGTCATGGACTTTTTTAAGGGAAACAGTGAATTTATGCAATGGATGGGAAATAATTTTCTGCCCGAGTATTATAGAGTTGACAGCGAGACGAAGGAATTATCCCTTGACAATGCTTCCGGGATTGTGCCGTTGGTGAGCGGGACCGATCTGAAGGGCGCACTGGATTATGTGCGCGCGCGGCACAGTCCGGAGGATCTTTCCGCCGTAGTTTTGTTTTCGGACGGGCTTGATACCGAGGGTATGAAAGAAACGGTTTCTTCTTATGGAATGAAATACGGCGTTCCGGTATTTACAATCTCCCCCGGCTCCTCTGCAAAGAAGGATGTTGCCCTCTTGGATCTAAAGTCATCCGGATTTGCCATTGTGGGAGAGAATTACCATGTTGAATTTGATATTACGATGAATGGCTGGAAGACCTTGAATGTCACTGTCTCCCTGAGGAATGAGTCCACGGCGCTTTTAACCCGGACCGTCAAAATAAAAGACGGGGAGACACAGCGCTTGAAGTTTGAATTTAACCCTCAGAAAGGTGGGAAAGCGGTTTACACAATTGAAGTGCCTGTTTACGATGGCGAAGAGTTTTCTGAAAATAATCGTCTTACATTTGTTCTTACCTCAATCGTTAATACACTCAGAGTTATGCTGCTTTCCGGAAAGCCCTCGTGGGAATTAAGGTTTTTGAGAGAGGCAATGAAGTCTAATCCGTGGGTGGATCTTGTAAATTTTAACATTCTGAGGACTACGGTAGATTTTGTGAATGTTCCCGAAAGGGAGCTTTCGTTGATTCCTTTTCCTGCAGACGAGATATTCCAGAAAGGACTGGATTCATTTGATGTATTTATAATCCTTAATTTTGAAACAGAACAGTTTGTCCCGTCATCTTACCTTGGTAAGGTGGTTGACTTTGTAAAAAATGGCGGCGGGTTTGCTATAATCGGCGGGAGTTTGCTCTCCAGATCAAGGTATTATGCTGGCACGCCGATGGAAGAAGTTGTTCCCGTATTTCCGGGTGGCGGCGATTACAAGGGAGAGTTTGGCATAAAACCTGCTCCCGGAGCATTCCTTCATCCGCTGCTTGCGCCATTCAGGGAGGAAGACATTCATTTGGAAAATCTGCCTAAGATGGATTTTTTGAATGCCGCATCTTCAATTAAAAAATGGGCTGTGCCGGTTATTGTGTCTTCAGCAGATAACAAACCGGTTATTGTTGCCGGATCTTATGGAAAGGGAAGGATCATGACTGTGCTATCAGATTCACTATGGAGGCTCGGCATTAACATGGCTGCAGATGGCAGGGATCCGAAACTATTTAACAGTTTTTGGAGAAATGCCTTGAATTGGCTTTCTGGTGCGCGTGGTATGGATAATTTTATTGTAGAACCGGAATCGGATGAATTTATGCCTGGAAATCCTGTAAGGCTAAGATTAAATGTCCTGGACAGGCTGTACAGACCTGTGAAGAACGGGGAGATGAAGATAATAATAAAAGACGCTGTTAATGAAAAAATAATGAAGGAAAAAATTTTATCAGTAGAGGAGGCGAATAACGGGGTAATTATTGAAAGCCTTCCTGAGGGAACTTATCGTGTTGCTGCGGAGATAATCAAGAATGGAAGAACTGAGGAAACAAGAACGGCAGGGTTTATTGTTCGCGGAAAAGCGGGCGAAATGGATTCCCCATTTTCCGATGAGGAATTCCTTAAAAATCTTGCTGAATCAACTGGCGGCAGTTTTTACCGCATTCAGGATAAAATCAATCGTCTTCCTGTCAAGCCAGGATTTATCAAAAAGATAACAGGTGAAAAGAAGAAACGAATCTGGAACCACCGGTTGTTTTATTTCAGCACCATAATTATTCTTTCTGCAGAATGGTTCCTGCGCCGGAGATGGAGGCTCGGGTAGAACTTCAAGTGCCGCTGAGATATTATAAGGCAAATCTTCCTACGGTAATCTACTGATTGTTTTGAACATATTCAGGAGAAACAAAAATACTGATACGCTTTCAATTATTGCAAAAGAGATAAAAAAAGAATTTGCTGTATTGCTGAAAGGATAGGATAAAACCATTCCTATCAGCCCAATCTGCGCTGTCCAAAACTGCCATCGGGAGAGTTTATCGCTCCATAACTGTTTTCCGGAAAACCGCGGCAGGATGTGATAACCTACGCCGTAGATCATCATTGACATCCAGCCAAGAAGGTTCAGATGCACATGGGCGAATTTCCCATGCCCTATGCTATCAGTCCATATTGTCATTGCGATACCGATTAAAGTAGCAATACCGAGATAAACAATTGATGTTCTTATAAACCATACAGTTACCCAGCTCATGCATCACCTCTTAAAATTATAAATCAATATAATCAAGTTTTTCATCATGATAATCAATGCCCGCCATGAATATAAAATGGCAGACACCTTGCGCATACGAAGGAAGATCCTTTTTCTATCTCGCACTGAATAAGAAGAATCTCGTCGGATGAATTCCCGCAGCGTGCGCAGTTGTGTCCTTTTTCCCGGGGAGTTTCAATGGCATTGTCTATAGCTTCAATCAATATAGCCAGATCAACCTCGGATTTCTTTGCCGCATTCTCAAGGCTCTCGGCGCCGCCGCAGCAGGAGTCAAGGTTGAATTTATTAAACACTCCTATTGATTGCGGGAATTTTTTGATAATCTCATTTATGCTCATGTTCTTTGTGATTTTCTGTGTTTTCATGTCTCCTCCACTCAATTTATTGTAATTATAAGTATAATACCAAAAACCGCGGATTTCAAAACTTCTGTCCAGCCGACCTTCCGGAGCCGATTAAAATTATAATTTAATTCGGAAAAGTTTGAATAGATGTTTTCCAGTAACGGAATAAAGCTCAACAGGACAAGGTATGGTATCAATTCAAAATATGCAAATGCTGATGTGACCAGAATGCATGTGACGGGATAGATAAAATTTATTTTTCTGAAAAATTCCTTGCGTCCTTTGTCAACAAGGCTCCTGACCTTGAATACGCTTGCAGAGTAATAGAGGAGTATAATCAGCCATAGCATTAAGGCAGTGGCGGTATTTGTGCCCCCGGCTGAGACATATCCGAATATACCGGAAAGGGCGATAGTGCTTATGCCGGCAATCTCGGCAGGGAGTGTCCGTTCCTTCATTATCGCTATCGCAAAAAAATAGATTGCTGCGTGGGAAACAGCAAGAATCCCAAGGAGAGAAATCTGCTCCATATTGAGGATTTTTAATAGTGGCGCAAGAAGCATCAAGCCATGAAATGTAAAAATAAAAGCCCAGAAAAAGATTCTTTTTGTCATTCCTTTTTCCAGATTCCGCCGCTGGATGATAATTGATAAAGGGAATTTTGCCATGATTAAAAGTATTATGCCTCCCAGGGTTGTAAGGGAGATGAATGAAAATTTTCCTGCAGTGCCGGCGCCGATAATAAATGAAGCGATTGCCATTCCATAGGAGCCGTGTTCTCTTGTAAATGGCGTTTTCATACAAATTAATATAGTGTTAAATTTGATAGATAGTTATGATATAAATCATAGTTATAGAGAGCATTTTAATATTATCATGTTCAGTAAGGGAGGTTAATATGAAAATAATAGCTGTCCAAGAGAAAAAAAGGTTTTCCTCGCTGCATGTTAATAAAGAGTTGATTTTTGATTCTGTGAATGCAAGGGTTGTTCTGTTTTCTCTGGATGCAGGACAGGAGATTGCACCTCATGCAAGTCCATCCTCGGTTTTAATATATGTGGTGGAAGGGAGGGGTGTTTGGCTGGGAAGTGAAGAAGCGGCCTTTTCAGCCGGAGATCTCTGTTGTTTTACGCCAGAGGAACCGCATGGGTTCAGGGCGGAGGAGCGTTCGGTCCTGCTTGCTGCGATCACTCCGTCTCCAGAGTAAATTGTTGCGGTGTATATCAGAATGTACTCCTGACAGGGAAGCGCAAAGGAAGCAACCAGTGAATAAAAAAAGATTAATTTCAGAGATGAAGGCATATTTTGGCGGCGATAAAAAACGGATCGACCATGCCCTCAGGGTTTTAGGTTTTGCTGAAAAGATTCTTGAAAGAGAAAATGGCAATCCCGACATCGTAGTTCCTGCGGCGATATTCCACGACATTGGAATCCATGAGGCAGAGAAGAAATACGGGAGCAACGCCGGAAAATATCAGGAGATGGAAGGACCTCCCATTGCCCGGAGGATTCTCCGGAGCAGTGGGATTAGCGAGTCTGTCATAAATGAGGTGTGCGAGATAATCGCACACCATCACAGCCCCGGAAAAGTCAATACGCAGAATTTCAGAGCGCTTTTTGATGCGGACTGGCTTGTGAATCTGCCCGATGAGTACGACATTAAAAATAAAAAGAACACAGAGAAGACGATAGAAAAATTATTTCTGACAAAAACCGGCAGGGAAATTGCCAGAGCGATGTTTTTGTAAGGGGAATTTGCGAACTTCTCTTATCTTTTTATCCAGAGAATCGCCAGTCCCGAAGATAATGTTACCAGCGCGATTGCAATGATTGCCGTATTCCACCCGTATCCTTCTGCAATTACGGTGCCAAGCAGTGATCCTGTTATCAATCCTACTGAAAAAATCGTATTGTAGATCCCGTAGGCAAGTCCCAGGTTGCTGACATGTATGCTGTCTGAAATAAAAGGAAGTGTAGGCGCCAATGCGGCTGAGAAGCTGAAAGAGAGCGGAATCAAAAGAATTATCAGGGCATATACATTTTGAATCCTGTTGATAAACGGGAATAGAATCGCCAGGAGAAAAATTCCGGTAATAATCGGTTCAACCCTTCCCCTTTTATCCGACCACCAGCCGCATATCAGCTGAAATCCAGATGAAAGGACCCCGATTATGGCAAATGTTCCGCCTATTTTGATTCTCGGCACATTTAAATTATTAAGATGCAGCGGGATCATTATTTCCATTGCTCCTATTGCAAGAAAAGCGGCAAAAAGCGCGATGGATGATATTATGAGCCCGGTATTCAAGAATAATTTTTTAATAATAATTAACGGGTCTTCACCCGCAGAATTTTTAATTTCGTTATTGTTATCCGGAATTGCCAATGAGATTAATGCAAGGATAAATGGAAATGCCGAGAATACATAAAAGGGAAATTTTATGCTCCCCAGCCCCCCCAGCGCAGGCCCTATGATTGCCCCGGCGCTGTACGAAATGGCAATCCCGGACATGCTTATGCCTTTTTTCCTTGCATCGGCCACTCCTGCAACGAGCGGAATGACAGCAGCCCAGGTGCTTGATGCGGACACCCCCTGAATTATCCTGCTTGCAAGCAATCCGGCGAATGTCTCTGATGTTGCAAAGGATATGCTGGATATACCGAGGGCGAAAAGGCCGCCTGTGAGAAAAACCCTTTTGCCGTAGCGGTCAACAAGGTATCCAAATGGAATGTAAAGCAATAACGAGGCAATTCCATAGGATGAATAGAGTAGTCCTAATCTGCTTTCAGTTAGCCCTATATTTTCTGCAAATATGGGAATAGTTGGAATTACAATCTGGTAACCTGCAGTATCAATGAATATTGTTAAAAAAGCAAAACCCAGAATAAATGTTTTGTTTGACATCAGGGTTTTTTTGCGATAAATAGTGCATGCCCGAGTTTTCCTTCAAGGATCATTTTCAGGGTGTAGTGTATAACAATCGTCCAGTTGTCGTATAATTCCCTGCCGCAGGATTCAATTAACCGTTGTTTGTTTCTTTTGAGGCTTGCATTCACTTCCAGTACATTATCCTTGAAAGTTTCATTGTTATACTCTGCGTAAAGAGTTTCAAAACCCGATGCGGATAATTTTTCCCTGTAACTTTCCAGTGTTTCAAGCGGCGGGAATGAGTAGATAAATCTGAATCCCTCTGATACGCCTCCCATGTTCAGCCAGTCATAAAAGAAAATAACCCCTTTATCCTTAAGTACCCTATGTGATTCCTGGAGTAATTTTTTTCTGTCGGGCACATGGCACCAGGCATCTGAACCGAAGACAAAATCAAATGATTGACCCATGAATGGCAGAGCCATTGCATTGCCCTGCTGGAATGCGACCCTTTTTCCAAGATTCCTTGACTTGGCAAGGGAATTGGCTCTCAATACATTTCTTTTTAGCAGATCAACGCCGTCAACGCGAATCCTGAACTCTCCAGCAAGAGCGCACGATGGTCCGCCAAGCCCGCTTCCTATGTCAAGCAAACTTTTGCCATCGCCGAGCCCTGCCTTTAAAGCGGCATGAATGATATCCTTTGCAGGGCTGAACCCCAAAAATCCCTCTTCCTGTATTATGTTAAAAGAATCGGAACTGTAATAAAGCCCCTCAACCGTTCCTATAATGCTGTTCTTTGTCAATCGCTTGATCTGCGCAGTGTGCTTTTCCATCCAGTTGACATTTGCCGCCGGAGATAAAAAAAAGGCTGAAACATTCATGAGCATTGGATAGGGAGATGGATAGAATATGATGAGAAACACCATGGCAAGAGGATTAAAAAGTAATTCCGCATTCAGAAGGCATGCTTCTGCGGATAAGCAAAGGTACAGTTCCCTGAAGAATAATATAAGGTGAAAGGTCAAAGCAGTATTGATTATGATCCGGTAACGCCACGGATTTTTTGAAGCAATCAGGTAACCCACAGCAAATGCAATCGCGCCGTAAGATTCTGACGGTACCCCATAAATCAGGAGAATCAGTGCCAGGATCTTAAGAATTATGCTTGTTTTTGTGTATTCTTTTACAATCTCATGCATTTTCCGCTCCTATCAATCCAATTATAACAGAATCATGATTTAAATCATAACACCTAATTTCAATAGGTATTAAAATTTATTTAGGAAAAAGATTAAGGAGGCAAGAGATGAAACCAACCGAAATTTTAATGGAGGAGCACAAAGCGATACTTAAGCTGCTGGATGCCTTAGTAAGGGTGTCGGAAAAACTCCGGAACGGGAGTGCGGTAAATATTGAGCTGCTTGAAAAAGCAGTGGATTTCATCCGCACCTTTGCGGATAAATGCCACCATGCTAAAGAAGAACATGTTCTGTTCAGGTTTATGGAGGAAAACGGAATTCCAACGCACGGAGGACCGGTCGGTGTAATGCTGATGGAACACGATCAGGGCAGAGGATATGTTAAGAATATGGCTGATGCTGTGATGGAGATCAAGCAGGGATCAGATGGGGCATCAATAAAATACGCGGATAACGCTGTTAGTTTTGCGACACTGCTCTCCCAGCATATAGACAAGGAGGATAATATCCTCTATCCCATGTCTGAGCAGATGATGACCCCGGGGGATGAAGCGAGGCTTCTGGAAGAGTTTGAAAAATCAGAAAACGAAAGGGCCGGAGCCGGAGTGCACGAAAAATATCTAAAAATTCTTGAAGAAATTGAAAAAAGCATTTAACTTTAACAAATATGAAGATAAATAAAAATATGAGCATAGCAGAGATTATTGAAAAATTTCCGGCGACTAAGGAATATTTTGAAAAAATATTCGGCGTCGGTTGTTTCACCTGCCCTGGGTTCAAAGTGGAAGACATAACCTTTGCTGCCGCAATGCACAATATGGATCCGGAAGCGATTGAAAGAGAGTTAAATCAGCTTTTGCAGGAGAATTGAATACCTGTTTTAATTGTAAACGCAGGATGGAATTTGCTGTGGTATGGTTATTCAAGATTCTCTATAATCTTTAAAAGCGCACCGGAAGAATTTATTTTTATTGCGCTTTTTGTTGTTTCAATAATATTGTCCTTTGTGAGTCTGGACATTACTCTGATTGCCGTCTCAACTGTTGTTCCGCACATGTCGGCAATCTCCTGACGGGTAAGAGGAAAGTTAAGCTCAATGAGATCCCCCTTCCTTACGCCGTAATGCTCTCCGAGCCTCAGAAGAAGCGACGCTATGCGGCGTTCAACCCGCTCTGCCGCTATTTCTTTGAGCGATTGCGAGGTATCCCTCAATTTTTTACTCAGGTCCATTATTGTATGCCAGGCAATGGATGGTTCTTTTTTAATCATAGATAAAAATGCATTCTTTTCAAAAACAAATATCGTTGAATCCTCCATAGCGACTGCTGATGCCGGATAAGGCAGATTGTCAAACATTGCAACCTCGCCGAAGATGTTCCCCTCTGTTATAATCCTCAGGATAACCTCCTTGCCGTCAATAGAATGCTTTATAATCTTTACCCTCCCGGTTACCACAATTCCGAAGGAGTTTGACTCTTCTCCTTCATGAACTATGTATTCGCTCTTTTTGTAATTCTTTTCTATCAGGGCATTGGAAACAGTTTTCAATGAGACATCGCCAAGATTTTTAAAAAGCTGGATTTTCTTCAACGCTATTATCGGCTGCATAAATCAGTCAAATGCGCTTATTCCCGTAATATGTTCACCGAGTACAAGAAGGTGGATATTGTTTGTGCCTTCGTAGGTGTACACGCTCTCAAGGTTGCACATATGCCGCATGCTCTGGTACTCATCCGTTATCCCACTGGCGCCAAGTATGTCCCTTGCTGCGCGGGCGATTTCAAGTGCAATTCGGACATTGTTCATCTTTGCAAGCGAAACATGATAATGTTTCAACTGCCCGTCTTCTTTTAGTTTTGCAATCCGCCACGCGAGCAGTTGCGCCTTGGTTATTTCATTCAGCATCCAGACAAATTTTTCCTGTATTAGCTGATAGCCGGCAATGGGCTTTGAGAATTGTATCCGCTCCTGCGCATAATTCACAACCTCCTCATAGCATGCCATTGCCGCGCCAATTACTCCCCATATTATTCCGAACCTTGCCTGGGTCAGGCAGATGAGCGGCGATTTTAGTCCGGCGGATTTTGGCAGGATATTCTCTTCCGGGATTCTGCAATCCTCAAGGGATAATTCTGATGTAATGGATGCGCGCATGGAGATTTTACCATGTATGTCCGTTGCGTTGAAGCCCCGCGTTCCTTTTTCTACGAGGAACCCCCTGATGCTTTTCGGATTGTCTTTCTCGGTTTTCGCCCAGATAACCGCTACATCTGCGATTGTGCCGTTTGTTATCCACATTTTTGCGCCATTGAGGATATAATTCTTTCCGTCCTTCACAGCAATAGTTCTCATTCCCGAGGGATTGGACCCGAAATCAGGTTCCGTGAGTCCGAAACAGGCAAATTTCTCGGCTCTTGCAAGTTTCGGCAGCCAGTAGTTCTTCTGCTCCTCATTGCCGAATTCGTGGATCGCTGTCATGGATAATCCGCCTTGGACAGAGGCAAAACTGCGCAACGCAGAATCGCCGCGCTCCAGTTCCTGCATCATTAGGCCATAGGAAATGCTGTTGAGTTTTGTGCAGCTATACCCGTTAATGTGGGAGCCGAATACACCGAGTTCCCCCATTCTTTGAACAACCTCCATGGGGAACCTGCATTCCCGGAATGCCTTCTGAATCCGTGGCATGAACTCGTTATCAACGAAATTTCTGATGCTCTGTCTGACTATCTTCTCCTCTTCGGTGAAGGTATCCCCTATGCTCAAAAAATCAACACCGGTAAATGTTTTCATAATGCGGATATTATACAATAGATTATCAGCAAGGCAATTAATTTGCATGGCAAAACAGTTGAGCGCTGGCCTTGATTATTTCTGTGCACATTATATAATACGCTGGGTATATGGAAAATCCTGCTCTTACAGTGCAGGTTATGCGATAAAGAATGCATTGGAAACCGAAGACATGCCTCAGTCTTAAATAAGGAGGAGGATATGAAACCCTTTTACTACGCTATGCTTGCTGTCATTTTCTGGGGTTCTGCGCCGGTGTTTGAGAAAATCGGGCTTGCAGCCCTGCCGCCGGCAGCGGGAATCTTTATCAGGAGTTTAATTGCTGCGGCCGGGACTGCCGTTATTTTTTCGTTTAATAAACCAGGCTGGGAGGTATTTTCGGTCGCCTCTCCAAAAGCGCTAATATTTCTTGCGATAGCAGGACTCAATTCCGCGCTGATAGGGCAATTTTTCTACTTCAAGGCGCTGAAACTTGGGGAGGCTTCAATGATAGTTCCGCTGTGCAGCACATACCCCTTTGTTGCGGTGGCGCTCTCCATATTAATATTGAATGAGTCATTAACTGTGAATAAAATATTCGGCATCTGTTTAATCTTAGCCGGGATATGGCTGTTGAAGGGGTAAATTATGAAGGCGCTCTGCTTGCTTTCCGGCGGCATTGATTCGTCCACAGCTCTATTCTGGGCGAAGAAAAAATTCGGGCATGTTATGGCGCTGTCTTTTGATTATGGACAGAGGCATTCTATTGAACTTAAATGTGCGGGAAAGATTGCCGGAATTGCAGTGACCGAGCATAGAATTTTAAAACTGAATTTTTCAATGATCAAATCCTCCCTTACCAGCAGGAAAATTTCTGTACCCGTAAACAGACCATTGGATTTTCGGGGGGGCAGCCTTGAGATACCCTCCACCTGGGTGCCGCAGCGGAATACGATTTTTCTCGCATATGCCTTTGCGATTGCAGAACTGGAAAATTGCAATGCGGTTGTTGCAGGAATGAATGTCGTGGATTACAGCGGATACCCCGATTGCAGGCCGGAATTTTTAAAGGCTTTTGAAAGGGCAGGGAACCTTGCCTCAAAACGCTTTGTTAAAGAAAAGAAGAGAATAAAAATATTTGCGCCATTTGTTAAATTAAAAAAAAGCGAGATAATCAAAGTGGGGTTGGCTCTAGGAACTCCCTATAAATATACATGGTCGTGCTACAGTGGAAAAATTCCGGCCTGCGGGCGGTGTGATTCCTGCAAGTTCAGGCTCAGCGCATTCAGAGAAATGGGAGTTAAGGATCCTTTAACATACAGAAAATGATATGGAAAATAAATACAGATAAAAATCCTTGACAAGTTTTTCAAATTGTATAAAATCTCATTTACCTTGCCTGTTATGAAAACTTTTAAAAAAATTTCCTTGACAAGTTTTTCAAATTGTATAAAATTTAATCTTAATGCTATATAAAGTAGCAAGTAATACTTTCTACTATATAAAATGAAGGACCTATTGAAAATGGGCGAGATCGCAAGGCAAACTGGTGTTACGACGGCTTCTATCAAATATTATATCAAGGAAGGCCTTCTTCCAAAACCTCAAAAAACCAGCCGCAATATGGCTTATTATGAAAAGTCCTTCATAGGTAAGATCATGTTTATAAAAGAACTTCAGAAAAAACGTTACCTCCCCCTCAAGATTATTAAAAAAATTCTGACCGGAAAGGATAATATTGCGAATATAGCAACATTTGAAGAATTAAGGACGATTTTAAGCGTGCAGGGCAGATTGTTCAAAACAATAACTTTTCCTGTTAAACTTGCGCCCTTGTCCAGGGGTGAACTTGTGAGGCGGAGCGGAATTTCTACGGCCGATCTCCGGGATCTTGAAGACAAAGACTGGGTTAAGCCGGAAAACGGAAATTATAACGAAGATGATGTTCTTATAGCCGAAGCCATTGCAAGTTTTCGTTCCCAAGGTTTTTCTGAGCAAGCAGGGTTTAAGTTAAAGGATATTGAATTCCTCAGAAAAGGAGCAGAAAAAGTGGCCATAGAGGAGATGAAGCTTCTGATGGAAAGGCTTCGGGAAAAGATATTTGAAGAAAGTTCTGCCAGGCTTGCAAAAAACGGGATTCAGATAATTAATTCCCTGTTTGCTGTGCTGAATAAAAAGTTTATCAAGAAAATAATAACAGAAATGACAGAAGGGTATAAGAGTTACAAGAATGTACCTGTTAAAGAGAAGGCTGTTTTTACGACATAAGATGTATTAAGAATTGGTTTCAGGGAGGTTGAGCAAATGCTGAGACGAAACTTTTTGTGGTTAGCGAGTAAGATAGCCATTGTTTTTGCAGTTATTGGAACAGGCTTTTATTCGCTTGTAAGGGCCCTTGTGCCAGATTTGTTCTATGAACCATCGCCCCTATCCAGCGTTGGGCCTCCGGAGAAATTTCCGGAAGGCGTAACTTTTATTCAGGATAGAAGGCTCTTTGTGGTCAGGGAAGGTAATGATTTTTCTATTATATCGGCAATCTGTCAGCATCTGGGTTGCACAGTAAATTACGTTCCCCTTGCAAAGACAAAAGAGGTTAAGATAAAAGGGAAAATAGTTAAGGAGATCTGGGAGTTTGCCTGCCCGTGTCATGGGTCAAAGTATTATTCTGAGGGGACAAATTATGCAGGCCCGGCGCCAAAACCGCTGCCTCATTTTGAGATTGCCCGCTCTGCTCTTACAGGGGAGCTCATGGTAAATACGGCAAAAATAGTTAAAAGCGAGCAAAGGTTAAAATTATGAAAGAAGCGAAAAATTCTCTTTGGGTAAGGCTAACCTGGGCGTTTAATCCTTTAACGCTTAAGGATGCTTACAAGGCAAGGGTAAAAAACTTTTGGCTCCACTGGTTCCCGCCAAGAATAATGAAATGCAGTGTATCCTGGTCATATTCTTTCTGGTTAGGAACCATTTCCGGTGTCCTTTTCTTCATTACGCTGGTTACGGGTATTATATTGATGTTCATATATATCCCGTCTGTTGAAAGAGCCTACTGGACTATAGAAGACCTTGAGTTTGTTGTTTCCTTCGGCTGGGTTTTCAGGTATTCTCATCGCTGGGCAGGCCATCTTATGGTAGTGGCAGTTTTCCTTCACATGATGCGGGTTTTCTATACCGGAGCGTATAAAGAAACTGCTCAGACAGAGAGTTACAGGTATGTGAACTGGATTGTCGGAGTTATCCTTTTGCTTGGTACGCTTTTCCTTGCTTTTACAGGATACCTGTTGCCGTGGGACCAGCTTGCAATGTGGGCTGTTACTGTTGCATCGGCTATTGGCAAAACGACCCCCGTTGTAGGAGAAGGAGCATACAGCCTTCTCGTTGGCGGAACACTGATAGACCAGCCTGCTCTGATTAGATTTTACACCCTGCATTGCATTGCTCTTCCTGTGTTGGCTATAACACTGGTTGCTTACCATCTTTGGCGTGTAAGAAAGGATGGCGGTTTGGCTTGTGTGGCCAATTTAACGCAGGAAAACAGGGAGGAATTAACAGTTCCGGCTGTTCCCATTGCATCAAGAAGGTTTTTCCTCGTAGCGCTTGTAACCTGGATTGTGGTATTAATTGCTACATTGCTGTTCCGCGCTCCGTTGCTTGAGCCTGCGGATACATCCTGGACGCCAAACCCCGCAAAGGCGCCATGGTATTTTTTATGGCTGCAGGAGTTGATTACTTTTACCACCATAAGGCTTGGTGATTATACGATAAACGGTGGTTTTGTTGGCGGTGTCTTTATTCCGGGTGTGCTGTTTCTTGCGCTTGCAGTATGGCCATTCATAGATAAGAGTCCTGGCGTTGCAACCAGCAAATGGTTTCATTCGTCACGACTATGGCAGAATATCATTTTCACAATAATATGTCTTTCAGTTATATTTTTAATTGCATTTTCATATTATTGCAGGGGTCCATACTGGGAGGTTTATCTCCCTTGGAACAGGCCAGAAATTCCAGGAAGATTTTGAGGTGAAAAATGAATGGATCAAATGGATCAGAAGAGAAAAAATTAGTGGATATCTATAAGCGCGACACTTTTTGGATTTATGCCTTTCTGATTATCCTTCTTGTCTTGACTGTGGCAGCCTTTTACCGGAATTCAACGCCGGAATGGAAGAGGTATCAGGCTGATTACAAGAATCTGTTGGAGCAAAATATTGGCAAGGATGCGGCTGCAGAGTTTACTCCTGAAATAAAACAGGTATGGCTGAAGGATATAAATATAAATAAGATAGACAGGTGTGTATCCTGCCATCTTGGGATAGATGTCAGACAATTGACGGGGGACGATATACCTAAGGTCTTTAGAATGCATCCCAACAACGAACTGATTAAAAAGCATCCCATTAAAACATTCGGGTGCACCCCCTGTCATGGTGGTAAAGGGTATGCTCTCACCAAAGAGGAAGCCCATTTTACCGATTCAAAAGGCTGGATAGATGTATTTTTATCAAAAGAACTCGCAAAAAAATACGGATTTGAAGATTACGAAAAAATGCCCTTGGTTGAGATAAATTGCAATTCCTGCCATGTCCATGAAAAAGAGGTTGCGGGATTTGCTCATATTAATAAGGCTAAGAAGAATTTTGATGAGAAATTATGCACGTGCTGTCATAATTTTTATGGCAAAGGCGGACTCGTTGGACCTGATCTTACATACGAAGGGGACAAGCCTGCAGATCTGTATGATTTTGCAGGCATAAAAACTTGGGAAGGGCTTGCACCCTCTGTTTTTTCGTGGCATTTTCTCCACTTTAAGCATCCGTATTTTGTGACCCTGAATACCCTGATGCCGAACTTGAACCTTAAGGATGAGGAAATACGGGCACTCGCAATGCTGGTGTTGAGTTACAAGCGGGTGCCGGAACAATTTAAAGTAAAGCCTCCTGCAGCGAATGTCAAGGCCGCAGGGGAATGAGAGGTGAGGTTATGAAGCGAATAATTTTAATTCTGGTATCAATGGCAATTACATTGACTTTTTTCAATCTTGTCAATATAAAGTATTCCCTTCTGAACGAGTCCACTTTTAAATCTATTTCCAGGCCCGGCTATGACATACTTATGGATACCTTCATTAAGGATTATGTCCAGAATCTATCAGGGATTCTTTCTGAATCTGAAATAATAGCGGGCTTTAAAAATGCTTATCCGGAGGAAACTTTTCAGAAAAAGATAACGCCGATAATAAAAAGCATTGTCGCTTTTCTGAAAGGGGAAGTTGATTATATCACACGGGATAAATTAGATGTCATGGATTTGAAATCCGGGCTGGCAGGGTTCTTTGATAATGAAGCCAAAAAAGCGAAAAACCCCCAACATAAAAAAGAACTGACAAAACTAGCTGAATCAATTAAGGCTTACCCCGATAGTATAGACGGAGAATTTATTGTGAGGCAGGATGATGTGGAGCGTTTAGAAGAAGTAAAACCGCAGATTCAGCGTCTTGGCACAGGAATAATTCTTTTAGGTATATTATTTGTGCTTGTTGTATTGCTGCTTATCTTTAATCTGCCAGTTTTTGGTATTGTTCTGGCATTGTCAGGAGTTTTGGGCCTGGCAATTTCTTTTTTGCCAATTGCTTCATATCTTCCTCAAAATATTGATGAAATAACCTTGGCAATTGCTAAGACGACAATAAAGCGCGCATTTTATCTTTTGTCTGTGGAAAGCGGCATTATGTTTGTCGTTGGTGTAGTGTTAATGTTTTTTGGAAAAAAGAAATAACGGAGGTAAATTTATGAAAAAAGACTTTACGAGAAGGGAATTTTTAGGTCTCAGCGGATCAGGGATACTGACGCTTTCCCTTTTTAAGTTAA
The DNA here is from genome assembly GCA_036514535.1 of bacterium. Classification (GTDB taxonomy): domain Bacteria; phylum JAMCPX01; class JAMCPX01; order DATBWZ01; family DATBWZ01; genus DATBWZ01. Next base: position 183 of record DATBWZ010000089.1, on the reverse strand, counting down.
ATATGCTGCCGAATGCTTTTGCGGCAGAAGAAGGCGGATTTGTAGAATATCAATATCGCACGTGGGAAGATCTCTACCGCAAGAAGTGGACGTGGGACAAGGTAACATGGGGAGTGCATTTAGTGGACTGCTATCCCGGGAACTGCCTGTGGCGTGTTTACACGAAGAACGGGATAGTATGGA
>DATBWZ010000088.1:0-4370 GCA_036514535.1 bacterium | reverse complement strand
CCTACTACGAGTGGGAAAGCCGGGCATTACAGGCCATAACAGAGGCCCTGGAGAACAGAGCCCCCGGGCGGCCGAACACGCCGCAAGATGAGGAGAAACAGCACTTGCAGGAAGAGATCACCGAGCTCCAGAACAAGCTGTTTGTCGCCGAGAAGACAGTAGAAGTGCGGGACATGCTGCACGCGTACGAGCTCCATAACGCCGGTGCGAAAAAAAGGGCAGGCGAGTCTGAGGAAAAAAAACGAAAGCAAAGGAAGAAACGATAACCGGTATGCTTGCTGTTGTTGACCAGATCAAGGAGAGGATCGGTATGCCCTACCAAGCGATCTGCAGTGCTGTCCGGCTGCCCTATCCGAGCTTTATGCGGTGGCGTCTGCGGCAGATGAACGCCACGCCTCTGGTGCGGCAGCCGGGTCCTCCCAAGGTCAAGCCTCCAGATTTTAACAGGCTTGCGGAGGATATGGCCCAGTTGTCTCACGGACATGACCGGACGCAGGGCACGGGCGAGTTATACGCGCGCTACGCCTCGAACATATCAAGACGAGACTTGCAGAAGATGGTAGAAGCGGCGCGGCACGATCTTAATAGCGTCCATCGTCAGAATCTGCGTCGCATCCGCTGGAACGTGCCGAATCTCGCCTGGGCCATGGATCCCTGCGAATACGAGCAGCGAAATGCACCCGGCGATAAGGTATACCTGAACCATATGCAGGATCTCTCTTCCCGCTATAAGTTTAATCCCATGACGGGAGGCGTCCCCTGCGGAGAAGAAATAGCCGGCTATCTTGCCGCAACCTTCGACCGCTTCGGGGCGCCTCTGTTCCTCAAGCGGGACAACGGCGGCAACCTGAACCATGCGGCGGTCAATAATGTGCTCGCTGATTATTTTGTCCTGCCGGTGAATAGCCCGGTCCATTATCCGCCTTATAACGGCGCGATCGAAGAAGCTCAGACCGAGTTGAAGAACGGGCTTGCAGCAAAGCTCTCTTACAGGCCCTGCTGCCCGCGCGAACACCTGGACGCCTATGCCTCCTCAGTTGAGCATGATCTTAATCACCAGCCTCGTCCATGCTTAAGCGGCAGGAATGCATGCCAAGTCTACTTCACGGGCAAAAAAACGTTTACCAAATGGGAAAGGAGGGATGCATATGCCTGGATAGCGAACGTGCAGTATGATATACTAAGCAGCGATGGGGTTCAGCCGCAAGCGGCCTGGCGGATCGCCGTCGAGGCCTGGCTGAGAATGAAGGGGTTTATTACGGTCAGCATCAAGGGAAAAGTGTCACCCAATTTTCTCTAAATTTTTTATCATAAACTGCTGGCGTGCACAGTGAAAAGATTGCGCAAGCGGCAGTGGACCTCATCCCCCAATATCCGCAGCCAAACGCATATAATAATGTTGGGACTTGTGTGGGTGTAGTCAGGAAAGCATACATGGCAGCAGGCATATGCTTGGATGAGTGGTCGGGCTGTCTAATAAAAGAAAGTGTTGGATGGAGGAACGGCATACGGTGGATTAAGGGCATGAACGGTGTGAAGTATTTGTATGATCTTGCTGATAAAATGAAACTTCATGATAGCGTACGTCGAGATGCCCCACTGATAGGTGATATGGTTTTCTTTAAATATACTGATGATCCGAACATTCGAGACCATGTTGGCGTGGTTATCTCTGTTGCTGGTACTGATGGTACAATGACGTTTGTTGATGCGACAGACTTTTTCGGCGTTAGTGAAAGCAATATGAACCTGTTGCAACCCAGTGACCCGAAATTAAACAAGCCCCTTCTTAGTAAAAAAAATGGTTGCACGCGTTGTTATGCGGGCGAACTGTTTGATGGTTTTGGAACAGTAAGAAATGTAGTAGCTCAACCAACTACTCGGTAAAGCATGTTAAAAAATTCATTTAAGGAGCTTGAGATGAGAAAAAAATATGCGATTAGCTTGGCGATCACTTTTTTGCTCACTTATTCATCTAATGTGATTGCGCAAGCAGAAATGAATGCTAAGACGCAAGTGATTGTTAAGAGTAAATATGGTTCTGCAGATGGCGAGTTTGGTCTTAAGGTATTTGAGGATCAGTCTTGGGCTGAACCCTCAGGAATAGCGGTAGATTTAAAAGGGAATATTTACATAGCAGATCCGTTAAATAATCGTATACAAAAGTTTGATAAGACCGGAAAATTTATGTTTAAGATAAGTCTCAATATTCAAAAAAAATTACAGCGATTCGGGAAAACTATAAACGATATAACTGTTGATCGAGAAGACAATTTATATGCCGTAAGCGGCCACGAACAAAGGATATTTAAATATAATGAGGTGGGCCAGTTTATTCAGTCTATCAGTCTTAAAGAAATGGATATTGCCTGGGACAGGTGGAGAGGATGGAGAAGTGGTATTTATCTGCAACCTAAAAGAATCTCAGTTGATAAAATTGGTAATATTTATTTAGAATCTTCCAATGAATTAATTAAATTTAGCAAAGAGGGGAAACTGTCAAAAAAATGGGTGCGAGAAGGCGGTTCGAACGAGGCATCATATTTTATAGAACAGACGGGTTTATTATATTTCTCAAGGCAGATAGGCGTGTGGGAAAAGTATGATCAGAATGGAAATTTATTAGGCACAGTTGTATGTGAAAAAGAGCCTTTGAGCGTATACATCCCAACTGCTGGCGGACAGTGTCAATTCCCGCCGAAGTTTATAGATAAAAATGGCCTTAGATATTATTTCGAACTTACACTAAAGACGAGCGATTTGATTTCTATTGTTAAGGTCGATCAGAGCGGTAACTTAAAAAGATATAAAGCGCCGCCTGTTGATATATGGCAGTCGCCGAATATGATTAAGTTTGATGACGATGGATATCTTTATGGATATGATTATGATAATACGAAGCAAGAGTATTGGGTTATCAGGATGAAGCTGGAATAGATGATGCTTGTTGACAATTCAGAAAATTGAGTCTGAGATGAATAATAAGCCACGAAAGATTATTGTTTTAATGGTACTTGCAGCTATGATGCCTGCGCAGGCGCATGCTCAAGATAAAAATTGTTATCAAGAGATTGCAGTAAAAAATTCTGAAGGCTCAATTGGCTTTGGAGCAATATGGAAGTATCCCGGCGATATTGAGCCCAGCGTATGGTTCCCTATTGTCCCTCGCGCACTTGCCATTGACTCTAAGGGAGATATCTATGTGGGAGATTCTGTAAATTACCGTGTTCTGAAATTCAATAGAACGGGAAAATTTCTGTTCGAGTTCAAGTTGCAGCCGCCTTTAAAGGAGATCAAGCCTAAAATCAGTCATATAATTCAAGATATAGGTCTTGATAAAGATGATAACGTATATGTCTGGAATTTTTTTGAAGACAGGGTGGAAATATACAGTCAGGACGGAAAATTCAAAGAGTCCGTTAGTTCTCGTGATGACAAACAAAAAGGTATTTTTGCACATGTCTCAAAGGGTAAGGCACGTAATTATATTTATGAAATTGACTCTTATGTCCCAGATAAAAAATATCCTGGTAGTATTTTATACGCAATTACTGTTAGAGATGGTAATAAATTGGTAGCCAAATGCAGTGGCGTGGAAATAGCTTATGATGAAAATGGAGAGATTTACAATTTTGATAATAATGGGAATATATACACTTTTGATGATTATTTGAATGTAATCAGAATAAATCCGTTCAGATAGATTATGAGATGTTCTTCAGGTTGCCGACAATTTCAGGCGATAATGGAGTCGTTATGAAAAAAATCAGTGTGTTGGTAATTCTTGCATGCTTATTATGGACAATTCCTTGCCATGCCCAGAGTCTCTCATTATCTAACGGCGCAACGTGGCTCTCAGCCAATCAGAACGCGGATGGCAGTTGGGGCGCGCAAGCAGATTTATCGTTGGTTTACAGCGTTGAGGCAGTTAGCGCATTGCAATCCTCGGGTACAGCTACTACAAATTATTCCGCAGGCATTACTTGGCTGGCGGCACAGGACGCAACCTCTACCGACGAGCTGTCGCGAAAAATTTATTCGCTGGTCAATGCCAGCATAGATTCCAGCACATTTATAAATACATTACTCAGCTATAAAAACAGTGACGGCGGTTGGAGTTACCAGAACAGCCCTGTCAGCGATCCTTTCGATTCCGCCCTTGCCCTTCAGGCCCTCAAGGCCGCAAACTATTCCGACACCACGGTCCTGTACCAAGCCATCAATTTTCTCACCAGCAATCAAAACCCAGATGGGGGATGGGGATTCCGGCCCACGAACAGCGCAATTGAGGGCGATGCGAGCAATACCTATGTTACCGCTGTCGCGCTGCGAGCGCTGACAGCGTTCAATTCAATATTCAATGTTCAAAG
>DATBWZ010000087.1:0-35276 GCA_036514535.1 bacterium | reverse complement strand
TATGCTGTGTTTTTTCAATTCTCCGATTAGGCTGTTCAAACTGCTTACCACAGCGATCTTCAGATGCTCAACAGCGCCGGATGATGCCTTTGATGCTGCTGGTGTTATCTTCGCGCTTCTGTGTTCCGGTATGAACATGCCATGAACCCCGCACAAAAGCGCTGTTCTTGCTATTGCTCCGAGGTTATGGGAATCTTCTATTGAGTCAAGTATTAGAAAAAAGGCCCTTCTGTCCGAAATAGCCCACGCTTCCAGAATTTCATCTATTGTAGCGTAAGGATAGCCGGAAACAGAAGCGCAAATTCCCTGATGTTCGTCGTGGCCGAGGATTTTTCTCAGGCATTGCTTTTCCACAAATTCTAAGGGGAGTCCTTTTCCAGACGAGAGATTCCGGATGTTATTTATGTCCCGCGAGAGGTTTTTAGCGACTATTATGGATTTAATATTTCTTTTTCCGCTGATGAGCGATTCTGTAACCGGATGTATCCCGTAAAGATACTCAAGGTTTTTAGTTTCTTTCATGATTATCCCAGGGAGTTAAGTATTTCCTCCGCTGCCGCAAGTGGGTTTTCAGCTTTCAGTATGGGCCTGCCCACTACAATATAATTTATTCCGATATTTTTTGCTTCTTCAGGAGACAAGGTTCTTTTTTGATCGTCTTCTTTTCTGTTCTTAAGCCTTATGCCCGGGGTTATAATGATGAAATCATCCGCTATATGCTCCCGTATTAACGGCGCTTCAAGTGGGGAGGCGACAATCCCGTCAATCCCGCTGTTTTTTGCGAGGTTAGAGAGATGGAGAACCTGCGCAGAAGCAGATTTTGTAATCCCTATGGATAAAAGATCATCGTCCTGCATGCTGGTGAGCACAGTCACACCGATAACCTTCAATCTATCGCCGGCGGCTTCCTTTGCTTTTTTCAGCATCTCAGCGCCACCCGATGTATGGACAGTGATCATCTTTGGACCCAGAGATTTTATGCTGAATACGGTGTTTGCTACTGTATTGGGAATGTCGTGGAGTTTAAGGTCCAGGAATATGTTGAATCCGCTGTCCATAATTGTATTCAAAATTGACGGCCCTTCTGCGACGAACAGTTGGCTTCCGATTTTAATCCATTTTACAGTTCCCCTGAGGGTTTTAAGGAAATATTTTGCCTTCTCTTCATTTGCCACATCAAGGGCAAGGATCAATTCCGGTTTCATTTGTTATACACGCTCTGCTGCATTTTCCTCACCTCTCGCGCAAGTTCTTCTCCCTTGGTTTCGGGCAGAATATTTCTTGCAAGAAATATGTGGAAGTTTAAAAATTCGTTTAACCCCTCAAGAAGGTACTGGGAGAGCATCAATTCTGCAAATCCGGCAATCTTGCTGAGTTTTTCGCTTTCAACAAGCTTTATTTTGTCAATGTTGTGCATGATATGTTCCGTCGTCAGCATACCATTTTTATCAATCTTTACCTTATTGAATATTCTTTTCTGTTTATCTGTCAGGTCGTCAAAAAAAGCGGGCAGCGAATCGCTTAATTTGAAATCAGGAACCTCTTCATGGATCCTTTGCACAATAAAAGAATAAAGATGATTATATTTTTCTATTGCCGAACTCAGTCTTTTAGTCCCGTCCTCAACCGTTGGTTTTTCCTCCTTTTCTACTACCTTCAAAACCCTTGCTTTTACTAATTGGTACAGCAGTTTGTATGTGTTGAATTCGCCAAGCTGCGCTTTCTTAATCACTTCTCCTACTGATGCCCGACCCTCTATGCATGAGATGATCTTCTGGAGAGTCGGGGTAAGCTCTACAGTTATCGGTTCATCACCGATGCCTATTAAAATATTGTTTGAAGGAATAATATCTTTAATTACATTCCATTCATCCATTCTTTTCAGCCCCTCCATTAGAAGATTCTGCGTGTTTAGGGATAACCTTGTAAGATCAGGCGGAAGAAAATCTCCGTCGATGAAGATGTACGCTCCCGAGGTGATGGAGAATATACTGAAGATAATCTCCTCAAGCTGGTATTTTATACCCCACCAGAGATCCTTGGGTGTTATGAACTTGTTTTTTAGCAGTATGCCGCCGAACCTTGTTTTGCTGTCAACTTCGGATTCTGCTTTTTTTAACTGTTCCTGTGTGATCTTTCCTGTTCTGTAAAGCACATGCCCAAGGCGTTCTTCCGTAAGGTTTGATGAAGCAAAAACTATTTCGCCCCTGCGGAAATAGATGCTTTTTTTAATATCTTCCGAGAAAATATGCAGAACTCCGCCCTTCTGTGTTATGTTAAGAATTGAGAAAAGGTCGCTTATTGAAAGCGCTCCAAGTTCTCCTAATAAGGCTATTTTGCCTTTGCTTCCGGCATTTTTTTTCTTAATAACCAAATAGTCCTCATGCGGCAGGACTATTTCAAAAGAATCGCCATCCTTTAATCCAAGCCTGGTTCTTGCATCGTCGGACAAGGATAGTACACCCGATTGAATTATTCCTAATAAGTTGTTACCTTTCAATGTTTAGTCCGTGTATAATTTCTATTAATTCCTGTTCTTCTTCTTTTTTGAGGTAATGCCTCAGTTCAAAAAGTTCAAACTGAAGCAAGTCCTGTATTGCTTTAAATAGGATGTTCTTATCCCCTGGTATCTGCTGCAAGTTGTTGGTTAACTTATTGATGTCAATAGAACCGTCATTGTTAAGGCGCATTTCCCTGAATGCCGGAGATGGATTCAGAAAAAATGTGTTGAGGGTTTCGTGGACATTTCTGCCGGCGGATTTAGATTTTATGATTGAGTAAATATCCATAATAACAGAATTCAAATTCTGCAATAGTTCTTTGGTTGTTTCGCTTATGCGAAATTCATCAGGAGAAAACCTTGAGCCCTTTACTATTGCTCCTACCTCAAGCAGCCTGCCTATTGCGTTAACAGTTGCTCTGTCCTGTGAATTCAACAGGTTTTTGAGTAAATTCTTCCCCCGTGCTCCTGCAATGATTTTGTTCTCGTCTTCGTCAAACTCAAATTCAGAAATATCCCCCCCTATATCTATGTGGTAATCAAAAGAAGGGAAGTGTATCTTGAGATCGTAGATTATTTTGCATTCCCTTAATCCGTGCAGAATAGTATTTCTGGTGTTCAACGGGATGTTTGCCGCCTCGCCCATTTTTATGGTTTCTCTAAACTCAAATATTCCCGAAGGATACCTGAATATGCTTATTAAAATTTCTTCAATCTGTCTCCGTACACCAAAAAAAAGTTCCTTGGCCGTGATGTATCCCTTTTCTACAAGTATCTTGCCCAGTTTTCTTGCGGGAGTAATCTCCTTGGCAGATTCATTCAATTGTTCATCGGTAATGAGACCATTTCTGACCAGCGATTCTCCCAGCCTGTCATCATTTCGCGTAGAAGTGGCGAATACGACATTACCATTTCTGAAATATATACTTTTAATTATGAATGCGTCTATTGTGAATCTCAATATTCCGCTCTTTCTGAGATTATATAGCAACATTATGATGCTTGATGGCGGAATGTTTTCTATTGAGCCCTCAAGTATAACAAGTTCTTTTGTTTCTGCTTTCATATCACCCCGCTTATTACCTCTATAATCCAGTAAACAAAGACACTCTTTTTTTGATCGGAGACCTCTACACCGACGATCAACTTTTTTGCTGGCAGTGTTGCGAAGTAGGTATATTCTTTTGTTGTGGATACCATCTGTTTTACAGATACTGCCCCATTTTCTGCCGTTTCGGTTATTTCCCAGTTGTAATTTATTTTGTCGCCATCAGGGTCGGCTGCTTCTACAGAGAATTCTATAGGTTTTGAAACGCCGTCGTTGCCGATTGCCACTTTTATCACATGGGCCTCCGGTGAAAATGAAATTATCTGCGGCGGTTCTTCATACAGCTGTATTTGCTTGTCTTCAATGTCCTCAGGTAGAACACAGGCAGAAATAGAGATTATTCCAAGCATAAGAAACTGGCGCAGATTATAGTTTACAATCAACTATTAGCTCCCAAGTTCAAGATCTTCAGCAGTAATAAATTCTCCTTCGCATATCATCAATGCCCTTTTAACCCTTGATTCAAGCTCTGCGACATTTCCGGGCCAGTTATAATTCTTTATCCTGGTAATTGCTTCGTGGCTGAAGCCGAGAATCTTTTTGTTGGCTTGTCCGCCGTGAGTAAGCAGGAAATGCTTTGATAGGAGTTCAATATCCCCATCCCGCGTTCTGAGCGGCGGAATTGTGATGCTGCACGGAAGAAGACGGGTGTAAAGATCATTGTTAAACTCTCCGGTTTTTACTGCATACTCAATATCCCTGCAGGAGAATATTAAACGCAGATCAACCCTTTCCGGTGTCCCCGATCCCAGTCTGGTTACCAGGTTGTCCAGTATTATTCTGAGCAACTTTGACTGGACCGTTTTTGGTATGATTTCGGCATCCTCAATGTACACTGTTCCGCCTTTGCACAACTGACCCTTTCCCCTTTTTGCATAGAGGGCGCCGGGCATGCTGTCCCTTGCGTAACCAAATAGTTCAATATCCATCTGAACTTCATTATAAAGGCTTGCCTTGAAGGTTGCAAATTGTCCCTTTCTTCCGCTCCGTGAATGTATTTCCATGGCCGCTGTTTCTTTTTCGGTTCCATTTTCCCCAAGGATCAATACTGGCGCTGTCAGTGGGGCGCATTTTGAGATTTCTCTGAAAACATTCTGTATTGCGCCCGAATCGCCTATAAGGGCGCCGAATCTGCTTGTCTCAATTTTATCAAGGAGCCTGGCATTTTCTCTTCTCAGTTCATCAAGGAGAATAGCGTTGTACAGCAGAAGGGCGGCCTCAGAGGCAAAAATCTTCAGCATCTCAAGATCGGATATTGAGAAGAGATTTTCTACCTTCTGACTCCCGAGGTAAATCATCCCCAGCATCTTTTCTTTGACAATAAGGGGAACGCACATTACGGACCGCAGGTGAAGATTGATTACGCTTTCAGCATTCCTGTATTCATTGTCGCCCATAGCATCGGAAACAATGATTGACTTCTTCTCCCTCACGACCTTTGCTATGATTGTATCACTCAATATGGATAAATTGTCCTGGCCATTGCTGTTCGCCATTCCCGTCCCTGCTTTTAGGATAAGCCTGCCTCCCTCCACCAGCACAAGGAACCCGGTTTCGGCGCGGGTCATGGTAATCACAGAATCCATGAGGCTTTTTAACAGGGCTTCAGTATTTAAGGCTGTGGTTAATTGTTCGTTGAAGTCTGAAACTGCGCTGAGCGCTCTCATCTTGTACCCATTGATCTGCGCAGCCTTTTCGCGCTGTATTTTCTTAAGAAATATCATTTTTGAACCGCTGATCTCAATTAGATCCCCATTCCTGATGATTGATTCCTTGGTTTTTTTGCCGTTTATCCGCAGGTCGGCATCAGCGCTTATTTTTGAGACGCGATAATCTCTCCCCTCAGGGTAAATATTGGCAAGGATGCCATTCGCCGTATTATTCTGAATAATTATATCACTATCCGGAGCGGTTCCAATAGTTGTGATTTTATCTCCTATCGGGATTTCCTTCGCTGTTTCTTCCTTATGGTTCAGTATCAGAATCATAGGCATATTATAATTTTACCATTAAATATTCTTCAGTTCAATCTTGATAATTACTTTTCTTCTATTCTTGACACAGTCCGAAGTTCTGCATTAATATAGGAGCATGAACTACATAGAGTCTGATTTTCTTGTTATAGGCAGTGGAATTGCAGGCTTGAGTTTTGCCCTGAAGGCATCGGAGTTCGGCGATGTTGTGATGGTCACGAAACGGGAGAGAAGCATATCAAGCACGAATGAAGCGCAGGGCGGTATCGCATCGGTCTTCAGCAGAGAGGACTCCTTTGATGAGCATATAAAAGATACTATTGTTGCTGGAGACTGGCTTTGCCGCAGGGAGGCAGTGGAACTGGTTGTGAAGGGCGGTCCTGAGAGGGTGAGGGAGCTGATAGATATAGGCGTCAGATTTACCACAAGCGGAAATGGAATAGAATACGATCTTACCAGGGAGGGCGGGCATTCAAAGAGAAGGATCTTGCATGCGGAGGATTTTACCGGCAGGGAAATAGAGCGAGCGCTCCTTTCTGCTGCAGAGGCGAAAAACAATATTAAATTCTATGAATACCATACCGCGATAGACCTTATTACCTCAGGGAAATTCCTTAAGAGAAAACCTCCGGAAGGGTTCAGGGACGAATGCATCGGCACCTATGTGCTTGATAACAGAACGGGAAGTATAATCCCGTTTCTTGCAAAAGCAACCATCCTTGCGACTGGCGGCGGAGGCAAGGTTTACCTCTACACGAGCAACCCTGATATTGCGACCTGCGATGGTGTTGCAATGGCTTACAGGGTGGGCGCAAGGATTGCGAACATGGAGTTTGTCCAATTTCATCCCACATGCCTCTATCACCCCATGGCTAAATCATTCCTGATTTCTGAGGCAATGAGGGGAGAAGGCGGGATACTGAGGCTTAAAGATAGCACGCCGTTTATGGAAAAATACCATCCACTCAAAGATTTAGCTCCCAGGGATATTGTGGCAAGGGCTATTGATTCTGAATTAAAGAGAACAGGCGATGACTTTGTTTATCTTGATATGTCCCATCTGGATAAGGATTTTTTAAAATCCCGTTTTCCCAACATCTACGGAAAATGCCTTGAGTTTGGAATTAATCTCACCACCCAGCCTGTTCCGGTGGTGCCGGCTGCGCATTATATGTGCGGAGGAGTATTGACTGACCACAATGGGCTGACAAATGTGAGCAATCTTTACGCAATCGGCGAGACATCGTGCACGGGGCTGCACGGAGCCAACAGGCTTGCGAGCAATTCGCTGCTGGAGGCTGTGGTGTTTGCGCATCGCGCGGCCCAGCATTGCAGGGAGCAGAAGTATCCTGATATGACAATGCTCAGGGGCGTGCCCAAATGGGACAATATGGGAACAACCGACAGCGATGAAACAGTTGTTGTATCTCACAACTGGTACGAGATAAGGCGTTTGATGTGGAACTATGTCGGAATTGTGCGATCGGATAAAAGACTTGACAGGGCGTACAGGCGCCTTACCAATCTCCAGTACGAAATAAACGAGTATTACTGGAGGTTCAAGGTTACAAGCAATCTTGTGGAACTGCGAAATATCGCCGATGCGGCAGAGATCATTGTCCGGTCGGCAATGTACAGAAAGGAGAGCAGGGGACTGCATTACACCATTGATTACCCCGAAAAGGATGACAAGCATTTTCTCCATGATACAATAATTGAAAAGAATATAAAAAGGAACTGACAGATGGGGAAATTAATAGTTGATAGACCGGATAAATTTTACCATTATTATCCGACAGTGGCTGCGATTGTTGTTGTAAAATATCAGGATAATATCAATGCCATGTCGGTAGCGTGGAATATGGGGCTCTCTTCTAATCCGCCGCTTTATGGAATACTTGTTGCTCCAAAAAGGTATACCCATGAACTCATAGAGAAGGCAAAGGAATTTTCGGTAAATTTTGTGTCTGCGAAGGATTCCGATCTCCTTGCGATTTGCGGCAGAATCTCAGGCAGGGAAGCGGACAAACTTAAGGAGTACAATATCAAACTTGAGCCATCCCATGCAATATCCTCGCCGGTCATTGCCAAGGCTTACGCTTCTTATGAGTGCAATCTTTATCGGCAGACTTCTGTCGGCGATCACACCCTCTTCGCCGGAGAGATTGTTAAAGTCCACTCTGTAAAGGATGCATTCAAAGATAATGGTCTGCCGGAACTCAGGAATAACATGCCGAATCTATATCTTGGCTCAGACACCTACCTTTACATAAAAGATTTTGAAATAAAGGTTATAGATAAAAATGCGATTCTCGGACTGAAAGAGAAAACATGATTTCCGAAGTCTATTTTGTAAATATGAGAACAGTTCCGAGGCGTGGACTTATTCAAAAATTGAAATCCCTTATAAAGCGGATTGATCTCGCGGGCATGGTATCCAAAAACGAGTTATTTGCGATAAAGATGCATTTTGGCGAAAGCGGCAATACTGCCTATCTCAGGCCGGAATTTGTTCGTCCGGTAGTAGAGGCAATAAAAGAGCGGGAGGGGAAACCGTTTCTTACTGACACAAATACGCTTTATGTGGGAACACGCGGGGATACAGTCTCTCACTTGAGGACCGCAATGGAGCACGGATTTGATTACTCTGCAGTGGGCGCTCCTGCGGTGATTGCTGACGGGCTTTTCGGAAATCTCGGCGTTGATGTGGCGGTTAATCTTGATGTTCTGGACAGTGTAAAGATTGCTCCTGATATCCATTATGCTGATGGACTTGTTGCTGTCACGCATTTCAAGGGACACGAACTTTTTGGATTCGGCGGGGCATTAAAAAATGTTGGAATGGGCTGTGCTAACCGCGAGGGTAAATTAAAGATGCACTCCGATGTTTCTCCGTCGGTTGATGAAAATGACTGTACGGGTTGCAAAATCTGCCTTGAATGGTGCAACTACAGCGCAATTGTAATGGCTGAGAAAAAAGCGAGAATAATTGAGGAAAAGTGCGTGGGCTGCGGACTTTGTATTCCAACATGCCCTGAAAAGGCAATAGACATCCGGTGGAACGCTGAGGTGGAGATGCTTCATAAGAAGACTGCCGAGTACGCTTATGGAGTAATATCAAAGAAGAAGGGGAAGTGCGTGTTTTTAAATTACCTGATAAACATAGCGCCGGGTTGTGATTGCTACGGATCATCGGATGCTCCGATTGTTCAGGATATAGGCATTCTTGCCTCGCTGGATCCTGTAGCAATAGACAGGGCGTCGGTTGACCTTGTGAATCAGCAACCCGGAATACCCAATACCGCTCTTGGCGCCGTTCTTGAGCCCGGGGCTGACAAATTCGGCAATGTCTGGCCCGGCATAGACTGGTCAATTCAACTTGTCCACGCAGAGAAAATTGGCATTGGAACCCAGAAATATACACTGATTGAAGTGAAATAAAAATTTTGTCAATTTTTTCTTTACAACCCGCTTATGCGTATATATGATTAAGCTGTCTGATTAAAATTATGAAGGGAAAGAAGGCATTGAAGATTGTTCTGGCTTATTCTGGAGGGCTTGATACATCGGTAATTCTAAGGTGGCTTATAGAGAAGTACAACAGCGAGGTTATTGCTTTTGTTGCAGATCTTGGACAGGGGGAGAATCTGCAAATAATTGAAAAAAAAGCTTACAAGACCGGTGCATCCAAGGTTTTTATAAAGGATTTAAAAGAAGAGTTCGTAAAAGAATACATCTTCCCGATGCTCAGGGCGAACGCTGTCTATGAAGGCTATCTTCTCGGCACCGCTATTGCCAGACCATTGATTGCCAAGGCACAAATGGAGGTTGCAAAACAAGTTGAGGCCGATGCCGTTTCACACGGAGCAACAGGCAAGGGAAATGACCAAGTCAGATTTGAATTAACTTATTATTCAATTGATCCAACCATAAGGGTGATTGCGCCGTGGAGGGATTGGGTATTCCGTTCAAGGTCGGACCTGATTAATTTTGCGAAGAAATATGGAATCCCTGTTCCTGCAACAAAATCAAAACCGTATTCCAGCGATAGAAACATATTCCATGTTAGTCATGAAGGGGGAATTCTGGAGGATCCGGGTCATGAGCCTCCTGAGGAAATATTTGAACTTATAACGCCGCCTGAAAAAGCGACCAACACACCGGAAATTGTTGAGATAGGTTTTTCAAAAGGAGACCCATGCTCTGTTAACGGAAAGAATCTTTCCCCTATAAGGCTTCTTGATGCGCTAAACAAAATAGGAGCACGGCACGGGGTTGGAAGAGCGGATATTGTTGAAAATAGATTTGTCGGAATGAAGTCCAGGGGTGTTTACGAAACTCCTGGCGGGACAATTCTCCATTCAGCACACAAGGCACTTGAGTCCATTACCATGGACAGAGAGGTTATGCATCTGAGGGATTCCCTGATTCCTAAATATGCAGAGCTTGTCTACTACGGGTTCTGGTTCTCTCCGGAAAGGGAAATGCTCCAGTTAGCAATAGATAACTCGCAGAAAAATATTACAGGAACAGTCAGGTTGAAGGTTTATAAAGGCAATGTTTATATTCTCGGCCGTTATTCGTCAAATTCTTTGTTCACCCCTGATCTTGCCACATTTGAAGCAGATACGGTTTATGACCAGAGGGACGCAACCGGTTTTATAAAGTTGAATGCCCTGCGGTTGAAGCTCGCCAATATGATAAATAAAAAATTTAAAACCTGAGGAGAGTAAAACAATGAAGAAATATCTTTTCGCTCCAGGTCCGACACCGATCCCCCCTGAAGTAATTCAGTCAATGTCTGATGCCGTTGTCCATCACAGAGCGCCGGATTTTTTGCCGATTCTGGAGGAGGTTCGTGAAGGGCTGAAATGGATTTTTCAGTGCAACAACGAGGTGCTGATATTTGCTTCGTCAGGAACAGGCGCAATGGAAGGTGCGGTGACCAATACCCTTAGCAGGGGCGACAGAGCCCTTGTTGTGCGGGGCGGAAAATTCGGAGAAAGGTGGACGGGTATATGCCAGGCATACGGGGTTGAGGCTAAGAACATTGATGTTCCGTGGGGAGAAGCCGTTGATCCATCAGAGATTAAAAAAGCGCTTCAGGCTGATCCGGGAATTAAAGCTGTGCTTTTTCAGGCATCCGAAACCTCCACAGGCGTTGCTCATCCAGTGAAAGAAATTGCCGGAATAGTGAGGAATTACGAGAATACGCTCTGCATATTGGATGCTATCACCGGGATAGGCGTTTTTGATATTCCTATGGATAAATGGGGAATTGACATTGTGGTTGGCGGTTCGCAGAAGGCACTTATGCTTCCGGCTGGACTGGCATTTGCCGCTGTTTCTGACAAGGCATGGAAATTTGTCAGCAAATCCAATCTGCCAAAATATTATTTTAATTTCAATAAGGAATTAAAGAACCTGCAGAAGAATCAGACTGCTTATACACCTGCGGTAACCTTGATCCTTGGGTTGAGACAGTCGCTGAGAATGCTGAGAGCCGAGGGCCTTGAGGGAATTTTTGCAAGACACGAGACTCTTGCATCGGCTACAAGGGCTGCAGTCAAGGCAATGGGTCTTGAATTGTTTGCTAAATCGCCAAGCAACGCAGTTACGGCAGTGAATGCTCCCCAGGGAGTTGATGGACAGAAAATAGTCAAAGGATTAAGGGATAAATTCAAAATAACAATTGCAGGAGGACAGGATAAGCTGAAGGGCAAGATATTTAGAATCGCGCATCTTGGATTCTATGACCGGTTTGATATAATAATGATACTGTCCGCTATTGAGTCTGTGTTGAAGGATCTTGGGTTCAATGTTCCGCCTGGCAAAGGCGCTGATGCTGCGCAGAAGATCCTGGACGGGGTCCAAAAACCTGCTGTCTGTGAGATAAAATAAGATGAAAGTGCTTGTGACGGATAATCTTTCTGCAGGCGGTGTTGAAATCCTTAAAAAAGCAGGCTCGGTCCATGTTGATGTTAAAAACAAAATCCCTCCGGATGAATTGAAAAACATTCTCGGAGAATATAATGGAATAATTGTAAGAAGCACTACGAAACTTTCCTCTGATGTTATTGCCGGCGCGAGAAAACTGAAGGTCATCGGCAGGGCAGGGGTAGGTTTTGACAATATTGATATTAATGCTGCCACAAAACATGGGATAGTTGTAATGAATACTCCCGGCGGCAACAGCATAACAACTGCGGAACATACAATTGCAATGATGTTGTCTATGGTCAGAAAGATTCCCCAGGCGACAGCATCCATGAAGGCAGAAAAATGGGAGAAAAACAAATTCCTGGGCATGGAACTTTACAACAAAATTCTCGGGGTTGCCGGATTGGGTAACATTGGAGCAATCGTTGCTGATAGGGGCTTGGGATTGAAGATGAGGGTTATTGCCTATGATCCTTTTATAAGCGAGGAAAAGGCTCATGAACTCGGGGTTGAACTCGTGAGCCTGGACGAGCTCTTCAACCGTTCGGATATCATAACCGTCCATGTTCCGCTTACTAAGGAGACGAAAGGGTTAATTAACAGGGATACTATCTCCCGCATGAAAAACGGCGTGTGCATTATCAACTGCGCCAGGGGTGGAATAGTTGATGAAGAAGCTTTGACAGAGGCAATCAAATCTGGAAAGGTTGCCTGTGCTGCTCTTGATGTGTTTGAAAAAGAACCTCCGGGAAAACATCCTCTCTGCGAACTTGAGAACGTTGTTCTTACACCCCATCTCGGCGCTTCCACTGCCGAGGCGCAGGAGAATGTTGCTCTTGCCATTGCAGAACAGGTTGTTGATTTTCTTGTGCACGGTGTTGTCCGCAATGCTGTGAACTTTCCGGCTATTCCGTCAGAGGCGCTGGGACTGCTGAAGCCGTACATAAATCTTTCGGAAAAAATCGGGAAGTTTATGTCCTATCTTGTTCAAAGAGATATAGAAATGGTTTCTATTGAATACAGCGGAGAGATATCTTCTCACAATATTGAACCCTTGACGTTTGCCGCACTCAAGGGCCTGCTGGAGAGGACTCTTACAGAGAATGTCAATTATATCAATGCGCCGGTCATTGCAAAAGAACGGGGGCTGAAGGTTGTTGTTAGTAAGACCACAAGTCTTGAGGACTATGCGAGTCTTATTACAATAAAATTAAAAGCAGGAAAGGATGAATTTGTAATTGCAGGAACAATCTTTGGTAAAAAAGATGCCAAGATTGTCAAGTTTGACTCTTACAGGATTGACGTGCTACCTGAGGGAAATATTCTTTTGCTCTATAACTGGGATAAGCCGGGTGTTCTTGGCGCAATCGGGACATATCTGGGAAAGAGCGGTATGAACATTGCAGGTCTTCAGTTGGGTCGGGACAAACCCGGAGGAAAAGCTGTCTCTTTTGTCCATGTAGATGGTCCGATTCCCGACAATGTACTTGAAGAAGTGAAAAAACTTGATAATGTAATATCTGCCCAGCAGATAAGTCTTTAAATATTGGATTGCCATCGGATGCATGCGGTGGATGTTGCCGGCTCGGCCGCCCGCAGGGAATGCACGAGAGAAATATCAGAATGTCTGCCAGAGAACGGATTAGCCTTTGGCTTATGTTGTTTGCAGGACATGCCGCATGTAATTTAAGTTCCGAAGGGTTAATTGGAGGCTGTTTAATATGCCGGGAATAGTCATAATAGGCGCTCAATGGGGAGACGAGGGAAAGGGCAAGATTGTTGACCACTACGCCAGATATGCTGATATTGTCGTCAGGTTCAATGGCGGCAACAATGCCGGTCACACCATAGTTATTAATGGAAAAAAAATCATCCTCCATCTGATTCCTTCCGGAATCCTTTATTCACGCATAAAATGTGTGATTTCAGAGGGTGTTGTTGTTGACCCGAAGGTTTTGCTTGAAGAGATTGCGATGTTGAAATCTTCGGGGTATTTCAGGGATGATAAAAATTTACTCCTCAGCAGGAATGCCCATGTGATTATGCCATATCACAAGCAGAT
Source organism: bacterium (assembly GCA_036514535.1). GTDB lineage: Bacteria > JAMCPX01 > JAMCPX01 > DATBWZ01 > DATBWZ01 > DATBWZ01. Next base: position 21,693 of record DATBWZ010000087.1, on the reverse strand, counting down.
TGACATTCTCAGGGAAGAGCAGAAGGGGGCAAAAAAGATAGGCACTACAGGCAGGGGCATAGGTCCGGCATATGAGGATAAGGTTGCAAGGTGCGGGATTACGGTAAGGGATCTGTCTGATCGGGAAAGATTTAAATCAAAACTTTCAGAGATTATTCAGGAAAAGAACAAATATATAAAGCAGGTTCTTGGCGGCGAGCCAGAATCCTTTGATAAGATTTTTGAAGAATATGCTGATTTTGGCGAAAAGATTGGGAAATATATCTGCGATACCCAGGATTTTCTCTATTCGGCATCAGCAAAGGATAAAAATATAATGTTTGAGGCAGCTCAGGGTGTGTTGCTTGATGTTAATTTTGGTACATATCCCTTTGTCACCTCCTCACACACCCTTGCCGCTTCAGCGTGTATTGGCAGCGGTGTCAGCACGTTTTTTATCAAAGAGGTGATAGCCGTTACCAAGGCTTATACCACAAGGGTCGGCGGAGGGCCGTTCCCAACAGAGCTTACCGGCAGCGAGGGCGACATGCTCAGGGAACGGGGTTGCGAATACGGTTCCACAACCGGCAGGCCGCGGCGGTGCGGCTGGCTGGATGCTGTTTTGCTCAGGCATGTGGTTCGTTTGAACGGAGTGACAGGTCTGGCAGTTACAAAACTGGATGTTTTAAATGAACTCCGGACGCTCAGTATCTGCAATGCCTATAAATTGAATAACCGTGAAGTTAAAAATGCGGCGGCATCAGATGTTTTGGATAATCCGGCGCCAGTTTATGAGAAAATTGCCGGCTGGATGAACGATATCAGCAATACAAAAAAATACAATAAACTCCCTCCGGAAGCAAAAAGATATTTGAAACGGATTGAAGAATTGACAGGAGCAAAAGTTATTTTTATTTCCACAGGGCCGTCACGGAATAATTCTATTATTTTGAGAAATCCATTTAAGTAGTTTTCTTCCTCAGGACTTTATTGCAATATCTTGACTTTTTTTGATTAACAAACTATAAATCAGAACATGCGGTGTTTTATAGTTTATTTTTTATTTGTTTTTTTGTCTGTTTCTTTTCCTGCGCATTCGTCTGAATTCATGAACTCGGGCTATTTCAGAGTAAGGGCTATGTCCTTCCAGGAAAAGGACTTTTTAAGCGATAATTTTCTGGAGAGCAGGCTTCGCTGGGAACCGGAGATTAAATTGGCAGAGAAATTGTCAATATTCATGCAGGCAGATTTTGATGGACTTTGGGGCGGGGCTGCGCCAGTGGATTTCAGATTTAACAGGGCGTGGTTAAGTATAGAGACGCCTGCTGGATTGCTTCAGGTTGGAAGGATGCCTTCGGAATGGGGGCGTGGCGTTTTTACGAACGCCGGCATTGGCTTTGATGATATGTTCGGCGATAATTATGCTGGCGATACATTTGACAGAATACTGTTAAGCACAAAGCCACTTGGCAAAGAGTCAGCATTGACCACGGCTCTTATCTTTGACAAAATCTCATCGGGAAGATCCAATGACCTTGATGACGATCTGAACGAGATGGTTCTCGTGTTTTTTGCGAGCGGGGTCCGGGGTATGGCGGGTGTTTACGGCGGATACAGGGTTCAGCCATCAACAGCCACAGAGGCGTTTTTCAGCGACGGATATTTCCGCTTTTCAAAGGGAATTTTTACAGCAGAGGCGGAGGGTGTCTATATTTACGGGCATTCAAGGGCGTTTCAAACCCCGTTATTGAAGGGGAAATATTTTATTGACCAGGCAGGTGCATCTGGTTCAATAAAGATAGAGGCAGGGATCGTTGAGCCTGTTATTGAAGCCGGGTTTGCTTCGGGAGACAACAATGCTTTTAACAGACACATAACCCAGTTTACATTTCACACGGATTATAATGTGGGGCTGATACTTTATGAGCGGGTGCTTGCGGATCTTACAGATATTATGGTCCAGGAATTCTCAAATATCGGGGAGATTGCTCCCCCGGGTTATGATATATTTAGAACAGGGGGCGGGGTAACCAATTCATGGTATATTTATCCGGCTGTGATAGTTCGTCCGCGCCGGGATTTGGATGTAATACTTGCCGGGCTTTATGCGCGGGCAATCTTTCCGTTTATTGATATTGTGAAATTCATGGAAACAAACACGGCAAGCAATCTTATGGGTGGCAGGCCTTCAAGGGATTTGGGATGGGAGGTTGATTTAAGTGCAGAATGGACTGCGGCGAAAAACTGGACACTCGGAGTTCAGTCAGGGTATTTTTATCCGGGTGAAGCTTTCAGGGATGCCTCAGGTATAAAGCATCCGGTCTATGCGGTTCAGGCAAGATTCACCCTGCAGTTTTAGTCAAAAAAAGAAGGATTTTTATTGACATAGTTCGGAGTCCTAAGTAATTTAGGATTAATAATGAATTTCTATGGAGGTGGTGCAATATGAAAAAACTATCGGTATCATTAGTTATTGCGATGCTTTTTTTATGCGGGCTGGTTCGGGCGGATGAGGAAGTGGATATCCTCTATCCATTGATTATAGTAAACGGGGAGATAAGGGTAAGGCCTGAATACAGGAATAATGAGGATTTTGACAAGAACAAGGACGATAACAACGCATTTGTTGCCTCAAGGACCCGCCTCGGTCTCAATGTAGAAATTGGAGAGAAATTTGGAGCTTTTATACAGGCCCAACATACCATGACATGGGGTTCTGAACTCTTAACATCTCAGGGCAGTCAGAAGGTCTATCCAGTGCAGGGAACTTCCGATCTTACCTACACAAGAAATTTTTACAATGCCCTGGATTTGCATCAGTCGTACATTATTGTAAAAGACCTGTTAATTTCTTCGGTCTCGCTGAAGATTGGGAGGCAGGAGATAAATTACGGAGACCAGAGGCTTGTGGGAAGTTTTGGCTGGTCCAACAACGGAAGGGCTTTTGATTCAATGCTTTTAAACTATAAGTGGAATTATCTTAACGCTGATATTTTCGGCGCCAAGGTTATTGAGAGCGATAATAGCGATAATGACACAGATTTTGCCGGCGCGCATATAATATTAAAACGTGGCGACAGCATCATGCCTGAGTTGAATGCTTACACATTTTACAAAAGGGATTCCTCCGGGCCATCCACTGCGCTGGAACTCTGGACAGGCGGTGCGAGAGCCAATTTTACCGGAATTCAGAGCCTTGCAGTTACAGCGGAGGGAGCCTACCAGTTCGGACGAAAGGACCAGCGGCGTATTAAGATTCGGGCATTTGCCGGCGCGGTGAAGGCAAGGTATGCATCCCCGTTTATTTTTAAACCAACGGTAATTGCAGAATACGACATTGCCTCAGGAGATAAGGATGGTTCGGACAATAAATATCAAACATTTGACAATCTCTATCCCACAAACCACCCTCATTATGGCTATATGGACTATGCAGCCTGGAAAAATATGCAGGATATTCGTGCCGGGATAGGGTTTCAGCCGTTTGAAAAGGTTAGCGCGAGCGTTGATTACCACATGCTCTCTCTTTACACAAACAAGGACAACTGGTACAGGGCGAGCGGGGCAGTGATGATGCCCACTGACGGCGCAGCAGGCAGGGCGCTGGGCAATGAGATTGATGTGTCAGCAAAAGTCAATGTTGTAAACGATCTGAACCTTGAAGCCGGGTATTCGCGCTTCTTCAGGGGTAAATTTATAGAGGATATAAAAGGTGATTCCGCAGCAGACTCTGATTGGGCATACGTTATTGCCCAGGTCAATTTTTAGGACAGCGGCTGCAAGATTTTTATAAGAAGGGGAGGAGGCAGTAATGAGTAAAATAACAAGAAGGGAGTTTGTTAAAATTCTTTCAGCTTCTGGAACCATTATCTATTTGAATCCCAATGAACTTTTTGCGGGCGATCCTGAAAAGGATCTTGTGTGGGATAAGGCTCCGTGCAGGTTCTGCGGGACAGGCTGCAGCGTTCTTGTGGGAGTCAAAAAAGGAAAAATTGTGGCGGTTAAGGGCGACCCTGAATCTCCTGTCAATAGAGGGACTCTTTGTGCAAAAGGGTATTCCCTTCCGTTTATCAATTATGGAAAGGACCGGTTAATAAAGCCCCTGATAAGAATGAAAAACGGCAAATATGATAAAAATGGAGAATTGAAAGAATCTTCATGGGATGAAGCGCTTGATCTTGTTGTCGCAAAAGTCAAGGAAGCGCTGAATCAAAAAGGACCCGCTTCTGTAGCCATGTTTGGTTCCGGGCAATGGACTGTCTGGGAGGGATACGCAGCTTCTAAACTCTGGAAGGGCGGATTGCGCTCAAACAGCATTGAGGTGAATGCGAGACACTGCATGGCAAGTGCGGTGACAGGATTCATGACTACCTTTGGAATGGATGAACCAATGGGAAGTTATGAGGATTTTGAAAATGCCGGGGCTTTTATTTTATGGGGAGCGAATATGGCAGAGATGCATCCGATTTTGTTCTCCAGAATCACCGCAAGGCTGCTTTCGGATAAAAATGCAAATCTGATTAATCTCACCACATATTCAAACCGTTCTTCCGAAATGGCTGCAAGGGAGATTATATTCAAGCCGCAGACAGACCTTGCCATCGCTAATGGCATAGCCAATCTGTTAATCAGGCATGTGAAAATAAGCAAAGAATTTATAGATAAATTTATCGTATTCAAACAGGGCAGGGAAAACATAGGATACGGACTGGAGGATGGGTTTAAATTCAAAGATGAGCCCAAATTGTCCGGATTTGAAGACTACAAGCAGTATGTTTCAAAATATACGCCGGAGTTAGTGGAGGAATTGAGCGGCGTTTCCAGGAAAGACCTGGAGTATCTTGCGGAGATATACGGCAATCCTGAAATAAAGGTGCTCTCATTTTGGACAATGGGCGTTAATCAGCATACCCGCGGAACCTGGATGAATAATTTAATAAACAACCTTCACCTTCTGACCGGAAAGATCAGCAGTCCGGGGAACCAGCCATTTTCTCTCACAGGCCAGCCGAGCGCGTGCGGGACATGCAGGGAGGTGGGGACATTTACACACAGATTGCCTGCGGATATGGTCGTTATGAATTCTGAACATCGTAGAATTGCGGAAAAGATATGGAATCTTCAGCCCGGAACAATTCCCTATGCTCCCACATATAATGCAATAGAGATGATTCGCGCACTTGACAGAGGAGATGTGAAGGTGTTTTGGTCAATGACCACCAATACATTCCAGAGTTTTCCAAACCTCAACCGTTATAAAAAGGGCGCATTGAAGGATGGCAGGTTTATAATTGTTTCAGATATCTACCCTACAAGGTCCACAGAGATAGCGGATATTGTGCTGCCAAGCGCGTTGTGGGTTGAGAAGGAAGGGGCATTTGGCAATGCCGAGAGGCGGACTCATTTTTGGAAGAAAATGATACCTGCACCCGGCGAGGCAAAATCGGATCTGTGGCAGATCATTGAATTTGCAAGAAGAATGGGATTTGAAAATCTGTTTGAGTATTCTTCTTCCGAATACCATATTCCTGAAGGGCATAACGCGTCCGATGCGAGTTTACTCGCGGGGATATATCTTGAGAAAGCCCTCTGGGAAGAATACCGGCAGTTCGGGCTCGGCAAGGGGCATGATTTAGCTCCTTTTGAAGCATACCATAAAACAAGGGGCCTCAGGTGGCCAATTGTTGACGGAAAGGAGACCATAATACGCTACAGGGAGGGCTATGACCCGTATGTTGAAAAAGGCACAGGTTTGCAATTTTACGGAAATAAAAAGGATCAGAATAAAGCGGTTGTATGGCTTCGGCCATACGAGCCTCCACCGGAAGTTCCGGATGAAAATTATCCCTTCTGGTTGTGCACCGGAAGGGTTCTGGAACACTGGCATTCCGGGACAATGACTCGGCGTGTTAAATCGCTTTACAGGGCGTATCCTTACGCTACGGTAGCTATGCATCCTGTGGATGCAGAAAAAATGGGTGTAAAAAAGGGAGACAAGGTGAAAATATCATCACGGAGAGGCGAGGTCAAACTTTATGTTGAAACAGACGGGAGGGTTATGCCTCCGCAGGGAATGGTTTATGTTCCGTGGTTTGACGAGAATGTAATGATTAACGAGGTTACGATTGACGCTTATTGTCCTATCTCCGCGCAAAGCGACTTTAAAAAATGCGCTGTAAGGGTTGAAAAAATTTCCTGAAAGGGGGGGTTGTATGTTTTTGTTTAAGACAAAGAAAATAATCTTGATAACGGGCATCGTGTCTTTGTGCGCGTGTTCGGGTGCGTGGCAATACCATAAGTCGGGGCTTGCAAAAGGAAGTCCGGGGATGAATGCTTATATTGCGGCACAGCCCGGGGAATCGGCAAGGATTGAAAGATCGTATGAAAATGCGCCGCCCATGATACCGCACAGCGTTTCAGGTCTCAGTATTTCAAAAACATCCAACGATTGTATCGGTTGTCATGAGGAAGGTGTTGAGATCAGCAGCGGGCACAGTGCAACCAGGATGCCTGGTTCACATTTTGTAAAATCGGGGGAAAAAGAAAGCGTTGCAGGTATAAGATATAATTGTCTGCAGTGCCATCTGCCGCAAACTGAAGTAAAAGGAGAGTAAACTTCTTTTGGGTACGAATTAATTGTCCAGCGCTTAGATAAAGATTGTTTTGAAATTTAACAGAATTTATAATAAGAGCATGGTTAAATAAAAAAAGAGGCAGATCATGTTCAAGACAAGAATCACAGAAATGTTCGGGATTAAGTATCCCATTATCCAGGGCGGGCTGCAGTGGCTCGCAACATCACAGCTTGCATCGGCGGTCTCAAACGCAGGCGGTCTGGGCATAATCAACGCCCTGTCCTTTGCCACAGATGAAGAGTTTCGTCAGGAGATCAGGAAGATGCGCGATTTGACCGATAAGCCTTTTGGCGCAAATGTATCCATGCTTCCGATGCTGGGGGACGAGGATCTGTACAATAGTTATTTTGAGGTAGTAATTGAGGAGGGAGTAAAGATTGTTGAAACTTCAGGAAGAAACCCGGGTTTTATAGTGCCCGAGCTCAAAAAGGCAGGTGTAAAAATTCTTCATAAGGTCCCTGCGGTCAGGTTTGCAAAAAAGGCGGAGTCAGTGGGTGTGGATGCGGTGACCATTGTGGGCTTTGAATGCGGCGGGCATCCGGGTATGGATGATGTGACATCTCTTGTCCTTATTCCTAAAGCAGCTCAGGCTCTAAAAATTCCTGTGGTAGGGGCTGGTGGATTTGCTGATGGCAGAGGATTGGTTGCAGCGCTTGCCCTCGGCGCCGAGGCAGTGCTTATGGGCACAAGGTTTATGGCAACAAGGGAGTGCCCCGTGCACGATAATTTCAAACACTGGATGGTGACAGCAAAGGAGACGGATACAACGATGATTCTCCGTTCCATAAAGAATGCTGAACGCGTGAGGCGCAACAAAAGCGCGGAAGCGGTTTTTGAACTTGAAGGCAAGGGCTCAACATTAGAGGAATTACTGCCAATTATCAGCGGCAAGGTTGGGCGGGATGCCTATCTTTCCGGCGATTTGGAAAAGGGCGTTATCGCCTGCGGGCAGGCTGTGGGGCTTGTAAGCGACATACCGACCGTCAAGGAATTGATTGACAGAATTATTGATGAAGCAAAGGATATTTGCAGCAAATTCGGTAAGGTGGAATAAAAGATTCATTGCGACATAATAAGATTTCCATAAAAAGTATTCCTTAATCACTGTCAATTTTCTGCCAAATTTTACTTGACATTTTAAGGCAAACTGTCAATAATAAAATAAGTGTAAAAACCCATGAGAATCAGAAAAAAAGAACAATTGATAATAAATGCCGCCAAGAAAATATTTGCAAAAAAGGGTTATGATCGCTCAAAGGTTTCTGATATTGTCAAAGCGGCAAAAATAGCAAGAGGCACTTTCTATATCTACTACGGGTCCAAGAAAGAACTCTTTGAAAAACTGCTTGATGAATTAATGGGCCGTGTTATCGCTAATTTTGCTGATATTGATTATAGCAATTTGAATACCGTTGATGATTTTTACAATCATATAGAGAAGGTTTCAACAAGATTTAAGGATCTGGTTCTGGAGAACAGCGACCTGGCTTCTATTTTTATTAAAGAGTACAATACTGCGGGAGGGCACTTCACCAAAAGACTTGAATCTTACCACAGGGGAATTATGGAGACATTTATAGAGTTTCTGAATTTCTGCCGTGAGCGTAAAATCATACGGAACATGAATCCGGAGGTAGTATCATATTCTGCATCAGGGATTGTTAGGGAGCTCCTTGAGAGAACCCTTGATTCAAGCCTTGCCACGCCTGTGGATCAGATTATTTACGAGGGCGTAAACTTGTATGTCTACGGCATGATACGCAGGGAATAGGCTGTTGCAAAAAAACTCCTGCCTTATATAATATAATCCATGCGGTTCTTTTATTCCCTCAATGAGCATCTTCGTGGAAAGTTTGGCAGCCGTATTCAGAAAATTTCCGTGCACTGTGGGTTTACCTGTCCAAACCGGGATGGAACAAAGGGTACCGGGGGATGCTTTTTTTGTAATGACAGGGCGCTATACCCGGGTTATGAACCTGGCAGTCTGAAAGACCAAATCCTCAAGGGAATGGATTCAGCAAAAAAAAGATACGGGGCAAAAAAATTTATAGTTTACTTTCAGTCAAATACGAACACATACAGTAACCCCGGGGATTTATATAAACTTTACACGCTTCCGCTTTCTTTTCCCGAAGTGGTAGGAATAGCGATAGGAACAAGGCCTGATTGCCTTCAGGATGATGTTCTTGATATAATTGAAAAAATAAGCAAAAAGACATATTTGTGGATGGAATACGGACTCCAGTCTGCTTCAGAGAAGACTCTTGGAAAACTTAACAGGAGGCATACCGTTAAAGATTTTACAGTCGCTGTGCAGAGAACACATCAGCGAAATATCAGTGTTTGCGCGCACATAATACTTGGAATCCCATGGGAAACGCGGGCGGATGTTTTTAATACAGTGAATTGCCTGAACGAGATTAAAATTGACGGAGTAAAAATACATGCCTTTCATATTCTTAGAGACACTGTTGCGGAAAAATGGTATAATAATAATATGGTAAGTCTGCTTTCTCTAAGCGAGTATGCTTCGCTTGCGGCAGATGTTATTGAACGGCTCGGGGAGAATGTTATAATACACCGTCTTACGGGTGAGGCACCGGAAAGGTTCCTTGTTGCGCCTGAATGGGTCCGGAATAAACATGTTGTACTGAAAAAAATAAAGGATGAACTGGAAATGAGGAATAGCTGCCAGGCAAGACTGTTTCATGACTATTGCGACGAAATTTATAGACGAGGGACAGTATGAAAGATTTATTTGATACAAAAGAAGATGAAAAAAGGATGAACAAAAACAATAAGGGGATTAACATCCGGGATTTTATCCAATCCATCCCCCTTTATTCTCCGCAGCGTCTTTCTCAGGAGCTTGAATCTCTCGGATATCGCGGGCAGGTAGATGCAAGGCGGGCACCGTGTCTTGATGCATACAGGCATGTTAAAAGATTAAAACTTATTCATGAGAAGGGCGTGGGCCGCGAGCATGTGCCCCAGCGCTACAATTCCGTTTTTGTTGGTCCTACAGGATGCGGGAAAACATACCTTGTTGAATTGCTTTTTGGGGAGATACTTAGACTGCCGTTTGTAATTGTGGATATGACAAAATTTTCGGAGACAGGCTATGTTGGGGATGATGTTATAAATATACTTATTCAACTTATATATGCAGCCAAGGGATACCTTGAACTGGCAGAATGCGGAGTGGTGGTTCTCGACGAATTTGACAAAATTGCCGGTTCGCACAGCAATCTGAGATTTGCAGGGCAGGGAACCACAAAGGATGTTTCCGGGTATGGAGTTCAGCGCGAACTCCTGAAACTTCTTGAGGGATCATTAGTTCAGGTGCCGCTTGATTACGGGTTCTCCCACCGTGGACCCAGGACGCTTATTTCTACTATGGATATCACATTTATTGGAATTGGCGCATTCTCGGGGCTTAAGGAAGTGGGATCTCACGCTGATATAGGATTTCTAAAAAAGGTAGAACCGCATAATTCAAAAAATATTGCCTACAAAATGGGTACAGAGGAGCTTGATGATATAAGCAGATTCTATACATACGGGTTCCTCCCGGAATTAATCGCGAGGTTTCACAGGGTAATTCCATTCCAACCGCTTGATGATGATACTTTAAGGGATATTTTATTTATTAAACTTCGCCGGTATGTCAGAGAATTTGAGGAAGAAGGGCTATCACTGATTGTTGAGCCGGAGGTTATTAATTTTATTGTCCAGCAGGCAATTAAAAAGGAAACAGGCGCGCGGGCGCTTGATGCTGTCATAGGCAGCGCTATTGAGGAATACGCCTTTGAACTCTTTGGAAATGATAACAGTGGACGAGTGGTCGTTTCTTTGAAGAAGGGCGAAATAAAATGCAAGTTTGAAGCGCGCGCATAAACAGCGAACATACCGGAGAATAATTATACAATAAGGGAAATGAATATGAATGGATACAGAAAAATATTTTTTAGTGTATTTTTTCTGTTTATATCCTATCATGTTTACGCGGATCTCTTAATTTTCGCCGGATCTGCTGTTAAGCCGCCGCTTGACGAGATTGCCAAGAAATACAGCATTCAGTGCGATTGTAAAATAAACGTTTCATATGGTGGTTCCGGATTTGTTCTGTCACAGATGGAACTCTCGGAGCGGGGCGATATCTATTTCCCGGCTTCACCTGATTTTATGGAGAAAGCAAAAAAGAAGAAGATTGTTTTGCCTGAAACGGAAAAAAAGATTGCATATCTGATTCCTGTAATAAATGTGCAGAAAGGTAATCCTAAAGGTATAAAAACCCTTGCTGATCTTGAAAAGCCGGGGATCAGGATATCTGTTGGAAACCCGCAGAGCGTATGCATCGGACTTTATGCTGTAGAGATCATGGAATATAACGGCATGCTTGACCGGATTTGGAATAAGATTGCTGTCAGCGTAGAGAGCTGTGAAAAAGTCGCCGCCGTTTTAGCTATCGGAACAGTGGATGCTATCGTAGGATGGAATGTTTTTGAAAAATGGCATTCCGAAAGGATAGGGACAGTATGGTTAAATCCTTCAGAGATCCCCAGAATTGCCTATATTCCAGTGGTTGTTTCAAAATTCAGCAAAAACAGGGATCTTGCTCTAAAATTTATTGAATTTCTCGGCTCTGAATATTCTCTTGAAATATTCAGAAACAATGGCTACATTACCAGTGAGATTGAAGCCAGAAAATATGCCCCTTCTGCAAAATTAGGCGGCGAATATAATTTGCCTGAGAAACTGATGCCGGGCAGATGAAAGGGGAAAGAGGTTTTAACTTTTCAATAAGTGTTCTTGTTGTTCTTGTTGTTGGATTTTATATTTTACTTTTCTTATCGTCCTTTGCGATTGTAAGCTTCGGAGAGATAAAAACGGCATTGTTTACCCCGGATATACGGTTTGCCGTTAAGTTAAGCATTGTTACTGCAGCGGCTGTAACTGTTATATCCATATTCATTTCCGTGCCATCAGCTTATGCTCTGTCAAGATTGAATATTCCGCTGAAGGGCGTACTTGATACATTTATTGATATTCCGATTGCTCTTTCGCCTGTTGCTATCGGAGCTATGGTATTGATGTTTTTGAATACTCACACTGGGAGATGGGTAGAAGAGAATGTGCTTCAATTTCTTTTTGAAATTCCGGGAATAATTCTTGTTCAGGCAATAATAGTTATTCCATTATCTATTAGAATACTAAAATCTCATTTTGATACGGTTCCTGAATCCTACGAACTTGTTGCCCGCAGCCTTGGTTATTCAAGAACCGCGTCATTTATATACGTAGTGCTTCCTCTTTCCAGAAACGCAATCCTTGCCGCGATGCTTACTTCGTTTGCTAAAGCGCTCGGCGAATTCGGCGCAACTGTCACGGTTGCCGGTGCAATATCAAACAAAACCCAGACCCTGCCTATCAGTATATTTCTGAGCCTTTCCAACGCTGATCTCAACATGACCTTTGTGCTGATTATGTTTCTTGTATTTATTGCTCTGCTAAACATGGTCTTGATAAGAGCTCTTGTAGGAAAAGGGATTAAATATGATTGAAATAGAATCGCTCGGACTTAAACTCGGCGAGTTTACTCTGACAGATTTCAATCTCAAGATAAAAGATGGGGAATATTATGTTCTTCTGGGTCCTTCCGGAGTTGGGAAAACGATATTACTTGAGACGATTGCTGGTTTTCATAAACTTCGCTGGGGCAGAATTTTAATAAACGGAACAGATGTAACGCATATGCCGCCTGAAAAGAGGGATATAGCCTTCGTGCCACAGACGCTGGGGTTGTTCCCGCATCTTACTGTGGAAGAGAATATTATCTTCGGCGCGAAAGCTAAGCATATAAAAGTGAAGGATGCACTTCCAGATGCGAAAAGGCTTTCCGGTATTATGGGAATATCCTCTCTGATGAAAAGGTTTCCGCATGAACTAAGCGGAGGGGAGAGACAGCGCATTGCGCTTGCGAGAGCGCTCATTATTAAACCGAAACTCCTGTTGCTTGACGAACCCTTATCTTCTGTTGATCCGCCTGTGAGGAACCAATTGCAATATTTTATAAAGGAATTGCACGGGACGCTGGGTTTTACATCCCTGCATGTAACACATGACTTTCAGGAGGCCTTCCTTCTTGGAGATGTTGTATCATTATTGTTAAATGGCAAAATTCAGCAGACCGGAAAGAAAAACGAAATATACTTTCATCCAAGAACGAGGGATGCAGCCGAATTTCTTGGATTCAGGAATATTTTCCAGGGAGAAGTAATTAAGGCAGACGAAACAAAATTGTGCCTCATGACAGAGGGCATAGGCAATATCTGGATAGAGAGAAACTTCAGGAATTCAGAGATAACCGTTGGGGAAAGGGTTTTCTGGGGGATCAGACCGGAAGAGATCAGGATTTTAAGGGGGGATACAAAGAGCGAAGAAAGGAATAATCCGGTTAGCGGGAAAATCATTAATCTTTTTGAAAAGGCATTCAGCCATACGCTGATATTTAAAATCGGGGCAACGGATAATCATTTTGAGATAGAAATCCCTCATATGGCATACAGAAAATTGCAGATAACAACAGGAATGGCGGCAACCGTAGAACTGTCTGTTGAAAGGATTTGGGTTGCGAGGAAATGATAATGAAAGAAATTTTTACAGTATGGAAAGAAACTAAGAATGTTATGCTGATTGCTGTATCCGCTGCTGTTTATGCTGCTTCACTTATTCCGTTTAAGCCATTGGTGATTATTCCAGGTTCAACAGAGATAAGGCCTGGAGCTGTGTTCCCCGTGATTCTTGGGCTTTTGTTCGGTCCGGCTGGGGCATGGGGTTCAGCCATAGGCAATACGATTGCTGATATCTTCGGAATGTTCGGACCCGGCACAATCCCGGGATTTATCGGGAATTTTTTTTACGCTTATGTTCCGTTTAAATTATGGAACAGGCTCGGCATCTTTGCCGGCTCTAATTCACCGGACTTTAAACGCAAAAATGATATTGCACAGTTCGTTTTTGTAGCTATACTCGGCTCATTGATCTGCGCTCTGCTTATAGGCTGGGGCATGGAATTGATGGGACTTATGCCCTTTGCCGCCCTGGGTGTTATAATAATGCTGAATAACACCATTGTATCGCTTGTGCTCGGCCCTTTTCTCGTGTCCGGACTATTTGCGAGAATCAGAAGATGGGGGCTTATTTACGATGATTTCGCTAAAAGAAAAGCATTAATATCTCTGAGGATCAGGATAGGGGTTTTACTTGTTTTGATAGGAATCCTTGGTGGAATGACAGCTGGGTTGACAATCTCTACAGGTTTTTATTCCCTCCCCCTTGGCTTGGCCAGCGTTTCAGAATCAACTGGTGGATTAGGTGTTATAGCGGGAGTGTTTCCATTTATTGCGATTTTTTTAGCGGGGATAGCGTTGTTGTAATTATTTTTCAGTCGTTATAATAATTTTAATGTAGATATATGTCAGGATTTCTTCAGGATTTTTTCGGCGGATCTTACAGCTTCAAGTGCCGAGAGGGCTTCACCCTCTGCTCCCCAGTGAGGGAATAACTCCGGACCAACAAAGAAGATATTTTTATCTAATCTGTTCCTGAATAGCGGCTTAAACAGGTGAGGTTTCTTTTTGATACTGTAGAAATAATTAAAAAAACACGACGGAATCTCTTCGGCAGCCTGCGGATGCTGTACCTTAATAAGATGCTTGTCAATAAAAGGCATAAAGTCCCTTACTCTGTCCATGACTGCGCCGACAATTTCCCTGATTGGATCCGGGGTTTCCATTATTTTCAAATTCCAGAGGGAATAAATATTCAATTCAGCATGTTCTCCTGTTTTGAAAATTCTGAAATATAGGAGGTTGCCGTTTTCAAAAGCATTTTCCGGATCAAAAAGAATCAGGTCATTGCCCGTTCCTACTGGCAATCCTTCTCTCTTTATCTCTGCAATTACAGGAAACCAGATTAATTCTGGCATGAAAAATTTCAGGCATTTATCCAATGCCTCTTTTGATAAAAATTGCCGTGCCTGCATTGTGTCCATTATAAGCGTCTTGAATGTGAATTTCTTTGTGCTTGCAGTAATCGCGAGTTCTGACGGGTCAACTGTTGCCCCTTCAGTGTTTATCCGCGGCATTTCGGCGCAGAGTTTTTTACTCAGGAAATCAATGAGCGATGCAGGCATTTTACCGGCAGTATAAGCATCTCCGTTCAGCGGAGAAGTGTATAAATGCACTGAAGGACTGGATGGGAGTCCAATGCCGAGGACTTTATAAATGTAATGGGTTAACCATTTTTGAGCTTCGTAATTTCTTTGTTGCAATGTTATTCTTTTAATTTTCAGTTTTATAAGTTTGCTTATGCTCTGTTTTTTGCTGTAGATCTCCATTTCAGCGGACGATATCTCCCTGTTGAGAGCCGATATCCTGGAGATATTTTCAATTTCTTTATCTGTATCTTTTTTGAAGAGCCATGCCAACTCGCGCTGTAATTTTTCTTTTTGCGGGAAAAACTCTGTTCTTCCTTCGGGCAGAATAATCTGAATTGAGAGCGGGCTCAAAAACTTGCGGAATTCATTCTCCTTGCCAGCGAGCCGGATGGTCTCCATAAATGGCCCATTTTCGTAAAATATAAATGGATAGAATGAAGGATAGGATCGGGGTCCTTCTTTTTCATAACTTTTTTCACAAAGGCATACACTGTATCCAAGCCTGGAAAGAAGGTATGCTGTTAAATATGAAGAGGGCGTCTCCCCAAATATACCCGCATCAAAATGTTTTGTTATCATTTTCCCGGCAGTTCAAAGGTCTCACCAAAATTTATAACGACGCCCTGAGTCCTGGTGCTCTGAACAAGTTTCACAAATTCATTAGGATCTGCCCTTATTACTTCAAAGGTATCATAGTGCATTGGAATTGCGTAGTTGGGCCTCAAAAATTGCACCGCTTTAATTGCATCTTTAATGCCCATAGTATTGTTATCCCCAATCGGGAGGAGTGCCACATCAATGTCGTTCATCTCCCCAATGAGGCGCATGTCATAAAAGAGCGCCGTGTCTCCTGCATGATATATAACCTTCCCTCCTATTTTGATCAGGAATCCGCATGGCGTGCCTGTTGCAAATCCGTCTGCGGAGCTGGAACCGTGCATTGCCGGGGTAAGTTTGATATCACCGAAATCAAATCTCTTGCTTCCGCCGATATGCATGGAGTGAACAAACGATGCTCCTTTGGACTTGCAGTAATTTATCAATTCCGATGTCCCGATGATGAGCGCTTTGTTCTGTTGCGCAATCTGGATTGCATCTCCAAGGTGCTCCGGATGTGCGTGGGTCACGAGGATAGCGTTTACTATCACTTCCTCCGGTTTTAGTTTTGTGAATGGGTTGCCGGTGAAGAATGGATCCACTACGATCCTTTTTTTACCGTCATCTATGATAAAGCACGAATGTCCCTGATAATTAAGTTTAACCATTTTTCTCCTCCTTTATGTAATTATACATCTTCAGACGAAATAATTTCAATATTGTTTTGAGATAACATTGCGGCAAAAACGCCTTTCCCATGCTTTAATCTATTCATAAAATAAATCCGTTTTACTCCGCAGGATGGGCTCTTTTCTTTTAAAAGAGCTATCTTCGTGTTCATTCTTTTGCAAATTTTGAGGCCTTCCCTGCTTCCGTGAAGAAAATTTTCTGTAACATCCTTCCCGCTCCGAGTGATTACTTTGGACGTATTATTCAAAACATTCTCCCCCGAGCCATCTCTGATTTCGGCAGGCTCTCTTGGAATTCCCAATCCGCCATAAATTTCCGGGCAGAATGGAATAAGGGGCTTACCCTTTAGAAATCTGACAGCGTTTTTTGAGTAGTTCTGCCTGCCATCATATCTGCAGTTTATTCCCAAAAGGCAGGCGCTTATAAGGACAGTGTTGTTATTTCCGGGTTTTTTCATCGTTGTTTGCAAATCTGACCACTGGATTATGTAAGTTAGGACCGTCTGGTTCCATGCAATCTGTAATCCTTACCCTTCGCCCTTCAACCCTCAGTTTTCCCTCAGAGTATAACTTTATTGCATATGGATAAATTTTATGTTCCTCTTTGTGAATTCTTTCCGTCAATGTCTGCTCTGTGTCATTGCCGTGCACCGGAACAACAACCTGTGCAATGATTGGCCCTGCATCCACCTCCTCCGTAACAAAGTGGACAGTACACCCCGAGAATTTTACGCCGTACTCAAGCGCTTTGCGCTGAACATGGACCCCTGGAAAGGACGGAAGCAGCGCGGGGTGAATGTTTATCACCCGCATTGGAAATTCCCTGAGCAGGACAGGAGTGACAACGCGCATAAATCCCGCGAGGACGACCAGATCAACGTTGTAATTTTTTAGAACTTTTACGAGTTCCAGATCGTAATCTTCCCGGTTTGAAAAACGATTATGTTCAATAACTAAACCGGTAACCCCTGCCTTTTTTGCTCTTTCAAGGGCAAAGGCTTCCGGCTTATTGCTTATTACAACAACAACTTCCGCAGGAATTTCTTTGTTTGTACATGCGTCAAGTATTGCCTGCAGATTGGAGCCATTTCCGGAAACGAGCACGCCGAGTCGTGTATTTTTGCCGCCGGGAGGGTTTTTAGATTTTTTAATCAAAGACTACCGCCGTATCTTTTTTCTTTCTTTTTATAATTTCGCCGATAATATGAGGCGCTTCGCCCAGGGCTTTCAGCTTTCGCATTAAAGAAGTTGATTCACTGGCAGGAACCACAAGAACCAGCCCTATGCCATTGTTAAAAGTTCTCCACATTTCTTCATCTGTTACAGCGCCCTTTTGTTGAATGACTCTGAAAATGGGCGGAATTTCCCATGAGTTTCTTTTTAATCCCGCTGAACATCCTGGCGGGAGGATCCTTGGAATATTGCCGGTTAGCCCGCCCCCTGTGATATGCGCAATTCCCTTGAGATTGAACACCTTTTTTATCTTGGCAATTGATTTTGCATAGATCCTTGTAGGGGTTAGCAATTCTTCTCCAAGGGGCTTTCTAAATTCATCAATATAGCCCCATGTTTTTAATTTCAGGATTTTAAAGAATATTTTTCTTGCAAGGGAAAAGCCATTGCTGTGAAGCCCGCTTGACGCCAGTCCGATTATGTGGTCTCCGGCCTTTATTGCGGAGCCATCTATAATTTTATCTTTTTCAGCAACGCCAACAACAAAGCCTGCGAGGTCGTATTCCCCGTCTTTGTAAAATGATGGCATCTCCGCTGTCTCCCCTCCAAGCAGAGCGCACCCTGATTCCTTGCAGCCATAGACTATGCCCTTGATAATTTCTGTTGTAGTTTTAATATCCAGTTTTGATATGGCTATGTAATCAAGGAAAAATAGCGGTTCTGCTCCGAGTGTTATTATGTCGTTGACATTCATTGCCACGAGGTCAATCCCGACCGTATCATGTACGTCCATCATAAAAGCAATTTTTAATTTTGTCCCTACGCCGTCTGTTGAGGAAACAAGAACAGGTTCTTTGTAGTTTCCTTTTCCAATCGCAAATAGTCCTGCAAAATTTCCTATTTTTGATATTACCCCCGGACGGAAGGTAGTCTTTGCCAGCGGTTTTATTATTTCTACAAATCTGTCGCCTGCATCTATATCTACGCCCGAAGACCTGTATGTTATTGACTTCATCATATGAAAATTACAGGAAAGGGTAATATATGTCAATTGAAAAAAGAAAAATATAATGGTAAAATCCCACTGATGTGGTTTTTAAAGGGAATTAATATATTTACAACGCTGCCTGATTTTTTGATTGAAAGCCTTCTGAAAAACGCTGAAACCATTTCTGTTCATAAGGGTAAATACCTCCGTCCCAAACCGGAAGCAATGAGCAAGGTGTGGATTCTGAAGAACGGCTTCGTTAATCTGTCAAAAAAAACAGAGGATTTAAAAGAGATAATCCTTGCTGATCTTGGGCAGGGAGAGGTGTTCGGATTTTTTGCCTCCGGTACGGAAAATATCAAGAAATTGCTCTATTCAAATGAAGACTGTACATGCTACATTATCCCCCCTGAAGATATCCGTTCTATTATAAGTAATAAGGCGCAGAACACATTTACTCAAGTTATAAATATAAATGGCATTTCCATTACACTGCAGCGCAATCTAAATGAGTTAATGTTTAAGGATAACATGTCAACTGTTATGGATGCGGTTAAGATTCTTGCGGATAATTTAGGGGTAAAAAGCTCCAACAGGATTATACTGAAATCTACGCGCTTAGTGGACGATATAGCAAAAATCTCCTTTAAAAGTCTTACGGTCGTTATGCTTTGCCTTTCGGTAGCAAGTAAAAAAGGTATTATAGATCTGTATTCTGATATGATAGTTATAAGAGACGCAGGCAATGTCGGGTAATTTTTTGCGAATTTTTATACTTGTTGCATTCATCTTTCCTCTTGTAGCGGGAGCAGAAAATGATACCCCCGGCAGCATCTATCTTGTTGGGAAAGCCAGGTCTATTTTGCTCGTTTCAGGGAATACCCAGAAAAAATATTTGTTGATTTCCGAAAATGAACCGATGAAGGTAAAGATCACCGGTCCTGCCGTGATAAAGGTTGATTTCAGGAAGAACATACAGCCCAAAGATCTTCAGACAAAAGAACCGATAGTAGTTTACATTTACAGGGAAAATGACCTTTACAAGAGCATCAAAATTGTTCCTCAGGATTCATTTACCGATATTTATATGGAAGCATCCTTTCTTCCGTCAACAGCGAATATATTTGAGGTATTTGTGCCACCTGGAAAGTTTACATACTCTTTTGTGCTTTCAAAGAATAGCGAAGGCGGCGGAGCGCTTTATTTTTCCGTTAAAGAGATTTCATCGCCGCCGCAACAGGGCCTTGCTCCTAAAAAGCCCGCAAAAAAATATATAAAGCCCGAAGCGGCTATGATAGCCAAAAAAAGATATGCAAACATTGGAGGAATGATTGGTTACATCGGCAGCAGCGGGTATCTCTCCGATCCTGTTTTTTTGATTGAATTGGGCTACTACGCGCCTTTTTATACTCAGCCGCTTTTATTAACGGTTGAGGGGGGATACTACAGTTCATCTTCTTCCGTAACGCGGAGTTCCAGCGTCCTGGGAGAACTCAGCCTGGATTACAGACTTTCTGTTATTCCCGTGACTTTTAATATCCTTTACACTGCTCCGATTAAGTTTCCGGTTCAACCATATTTGGGCGGGGGTGTTGGCATTTACGCCTCAACTCTTAATTATTCATACGGCGATCCGTCACATGGTTCCGGTACCCTGAACGATACAGCCTTTGGTTACAATATGAGATTGGGAATCATATACAATTTACCTCCAGGCGATATGCTTATGGAGTATAGATACCTTCTGTCGCTTTTTAATTCAAAGGTATCAGGTAATGTCGGAGGCAGCAGTTTTCTTGCTGGCTATAGGTTTGTGTTCTAATGCCAATTTCTGAATACAGACATTTTACAGTTACAAAAACAGATGAGATCGCTATAATAAGGTTTCAGAATCCTCCCTACAACGCCATGACCTTTGACGCCCTCATTGAACTCGGTGAGGTGATAGATGCACTTGAGAGCAGCCGGTTCGTAAAGGGCATAATTTTAACAGGAGGGATTGACCATACCTTTGTTTCGGAGCTGGATATTAAGATGCTTGCGGGCATGGATCTTTTATCAAGGAGATTCGCAAAATTGATAAAAACAGTAAACAGAATTTTTGACAGGATAGAATCAATGGAAAAACCAACCCTTGCTTTACTAAACGGACATACACTTGGCGTGGGGCTTGAACTGGCTATGCTTTTTGACTTCCGGTTCGTTTCAGCAGGGGATTATGAGATCGGGTTGCCTGAGATAAAACTCGGGTTTTATCCGTTTTTCGGAGGGACAGTAAGGCTTGTGAAGATGATAGGAGACGCAAAGGCGCGTCCTATGATTCTGATGGGAAAAACATTAAATCCTGCGGAGGCAGAAAGGATCGGAATTGCGGATATGGTATGCAACAAGGACATGCTTTTTGAGGAAGGGTACAGGTTTATAAAAAAAATCACTCAGGGGCCGTTGCTTGCATATTCAGCTGTAAAAAGGTCAATCGTTAGCGCATCCAGGCACTCAACTGGAGACATAATTCTCCGTGAGATCAGAAGGATCGGCGATGTTGCTGGTTCAGAGGATTTTAAAGAAGGCGTAAAGGCTTTCCTGGAGAAGAGAAAACCGAAGTTTACCGGCAGGTAATAGAAGTCCTAAGTTCCGGTGATTATCAGATCGTCATAATACCAGTACTGTGATGGGATCTGTCCGTCTGTGTAGAGCCCGAGTCGCAGATATATCTGCTGACCAGTGTATAGACTCAGATCAATTGTATCCCTGCGCCAGGAGAATTTGCCTGAATACTGCGCAAGAGTGGTCCAGTTAGCCGGTTGTGTGCAGTCTGCTGAGGCAAGGCAGACCTCCACAAGTCCATAATCATCGCTCGGTCCGTTGTCCTTCAAAAACATCTGCTGGTAGAACCCGAGAGTTGCTGTTGTTAGCCCTGTCAGATCAATTAGATTTGCTGATGCCAATGCGCAATCATTATTTTTGGAGTCATTTCCGGCAGGTATCTGGTAATACCATGAGTAAGGGGGTGAAACATAGGTAGTGTCTGTCTGCACCCAATTGGATACACAGCCAGCGCCGCCGCCACCGGTTTGATTCCAGAAAGATGGATCATCCCCCGGATCCCAAGTCGGAACTTTTGTGGTAAATGCCCATGCGTATGGTGCGGCCATTATGTTGCCCGCGATGTCTTTTATATTGCTTATGGTAGCCGTATATAGTACCCCGCCTTCAAGGAATGTTGATGGTGTAAATGTTGCAGTGAGTGTTACGGTGTTGTATGCTACTGTGCCAGTGACCTCTCCTGATGGTCCGACTAATTTAAAATTGATATTGGTTACAGTTAAAGGATCAACAGGTTCATCAAAGGTTGCAAGGACTACTGATGTTACTGGAACATTGGTCTGACCATTTAATGGGTCGGTGGTA
>DATBWZ010000086.1:0-9969 GCA_036514535.1 bacterium | reverse complement strand
GGAAACATGTGGTTTCTGTGGGTCTTCGGAAATAATGTAGAAGATGCAATGGGGCATCTGAAATTCATAATTTTTTATATTCTCTGCGGAATCGGAGCAGCGATGACACAGACAATAGCCGCCCCAAATTCCCAAATCCCCATGGTGGGAGCAAGCGGCGCTATTTCAGGAGTATTAGGAGCATATTTGTTTCTCTATCCGCGCGCAATAGTTCTTACTGCAGTCCCTATTTTTTTCTTTATCAAACTTCTTTATATCCCGGCAGCCATCTTTATAACGCTATGGTTTATTTTTCAAATTCTCAGTTCAATTAATATGAACCCGTCTGGCGGCGGAGTTGCATGGTTTGCTCACATTGGAGGATTCATCAGCGGAATAGTATTTCTGAAAGCCTTCTACACAAGAAGAAAAAGATAGCGCGCTGTTACTGGTGCGTCGGAATTTCTTCCGTAACGATATTCCCAGTCCCGGACTTTGTGCCAGGGCCCTTTGATTCATCGTCGGATTTTTTTGCCTTCCATATCTTTGAGGGTTTATCAACATTAAGCGCTTGCGTAAGAACTTGATCCATATGTTCAACAATGATTATGTTTATGTCATTCAGTATATTTTTGGGGATTTCCTTAAGGTCTTTTTCATTGTCTTTCGGAATAATTACATTTTTAATTTCAGCCCTGTGAGCAGCAAGAAGTTTTTCCTTTAGCCCTCCGATCGGAAGAACCCGTCCTCTTAGGGTAATTTCGCCAGTCATAGAAAAATCCTTCCGAACAGGAATCCTTAAAAGGGCAGATACAATTGATGTTGCCATTGTTATTCCAGCAGAGGGACCGTCCTTCGGTATTGCTCCCTCCGGCACATGGATATGTATATCTGTTTTGTTATAAAAATCCTTATCAATGCCAAACAGTTCCGATCTTGACCGCACATAGCTCATCGCCGCCTGCGCAGATTCCTGCATAACCTCGCCCAGTTTGCCTGTTATTATAAGTTTTCCTTTACCGGGCATGAACGCAACCTCTGTCTGCATAAGTTCTCCGCCAAATTCAGTCCATGCCAAACCGTTTGTTACTCCTATCTCTTCATTTTCTTCCTTAAGAGTGTGCCTGTACTTGGAAACACCCAGATATTTCTGCAAGCTTCTGGGATGGGCAACAACCTTATGTTCGATTTTATCCTTGGCAAGTTTCTTTGCAACCTTCCTGAAAACTGTTGCAATCTCCCGCTCAAGATTTCTTACACCCGACTCCTTTGTATATTGCCGTATAATCTCCAGAATTGCCTCTTTTGTAATTTCGGTATTTTCTTTGGTCAATCCGTGAGATTCCAACTGCTTGGGAATCAGAAACCGTCTTGCAATATGGAGTTTTTCATATTCTGTGTAGCCGGGCAACCTGATAACCTCCATCCTGTCAAGCAGCGGAGAAGGAATGGTATGGACCATATTTGCAGTCGTAATGAACATAACCTCAGAAAGATCATAGTCCAGATCCAGATAATGGTCCTGAAACATAAAATTTTGTTCCGGGTCAAGCACTTCAAGGAGCGCAGATGATGGATCGCCGCGAAAATCAATGCTCATTTTGTCAACTTCATCAAGCAAAAACACCGGATTATTGGAACCAGACTTCTTCATTCCTTGAATTATCTTCCCGGGCAGCGCTCCAATGTATGTTCTCCTGTGGCCCCTTATTTCCGCTTCATCCCTTACACCGCCAAGGGAAATACGAACGAATTTACGTCCAGTGGCCCTTGCAATGGATTTTGCAAGCGATGTTTTACCAACGCCCGGCGGACCAACAAAACAAAGGATCGGGCCCTTCATCTTTTTCACTCTTGAACGAATGGCAAGGTATTCCACAATTCTCTCTTTCACCTGCTGGAGTCCATAATGATCCTCATCCAGTATTTTTTCCGCCTCGCTAATATTAATCTTGTCCTCTGTTTTGTCACCCCAGGGCAATGCCAATATCCAGTCTAGATAATTCCGCACAACAGTGGCTTCAGCAGACATTGATGACATCATTTTTAATTTTTTGATCTCCTGTTGAACTTTTTTCTTAGCTTCCTCAGAAAGTTTCTTGGTTTTTATCTTGTCTTCAATCTCTTGAATCTCACTCTGCATCTCGTCTTTTTCTCCAAGCTCTTTCTGGATTGCCTTCATCTGCTCGTTCAGATAGTATTCCTTCTGTGCTTTTTCCATCTGTTTTTTTACACGGTTGCGTATCTTCTTTTCAAGTTCAAGAACCTCCATTTCTCCATGAATTGATTCAAGAATCTTCTCAAGCCTCTGGTTTATATCCACCATTTCAAGGATCTTCTGCTTATCCTCCAGTTTAATGTTCAGGTGAGAGATAACTGTATCAGCAAGCCTTGAAGGATCCTCTATTGACTGGATTGAAACCAGCATTTCGGGCGGGATTTTTGGATTAAGTTTAATGTATTGTTCAAAAGTGCCCGTAATATTCCTGATAAGCGCATCCATCTCCTTTGTGTTAATAAAAACCTCATCGCATTCATCTATGTTAACCAGAAAAAATTTAGTTATATCAACAAAATTTTTTATTTTTACCCGCTTTTTACCTTCCATTAAAACCTTAACCGTCCCATCCGGAAGTTTTAACATCTGGAGAATTGAAGCAAGCGTCCCGATCCGGTAGATATCCTCCGGGTTAGGATCATCCATTTTTGCTTTTATTTGTGCAGCAAGAACTATATCCTTGGCTCCCTTCATTGATTCATCAAGAGCAAGGATAGATTTCTCCCTTCCGACATAAAGTGGGATAACCATGTATGGGAAAACCACTATATCCCTCAGGGGGATCAGTGGAAGTATTTTATCTTCATTCTTTGTAAATACCATATTATCTCCTTTTTAAGCGCTTTCTGCCTTCTTTTCATAAACAAGCATAGGCCTTTCCTTTTTCAGGATTACCTCTTCATTTATTATACACTCTTTAACATTTGATTGAGATGGTATATCAAACATTACATCAAGCATTATATCTTCAAGTATAGCACGGAGCCCTCTTGCGCCGCTTCTTCTCTTTATTGCTTCACGCGCAAGTATATGAAGAGCGTTTTCTGTTATCTTAAGGTTGACATTATCCATATCAAAAAGCTTTTGATACTGCTTTATCAGGGCATTCTTCGGTTTAACAAGGATATCCACCAGTGCCTTCTCATCCAGTTCATGTAGGACAGCAACGACAGGCAGTCTTCCCACAAATTCAGGTATCAGTCCGAATCTAAGCATGTCCTCAGGCTGGACAAGATCAAGTGCTTCATTGGTTTTATGCTTGCTTTTGCTGTGAACAGGTGAACCAAATCCCATAACATTTGATCCGACCCTTGCATTAACGATCTTTTCCAACCCCTCAAATGACCCGCCGCATATAAAAAGGATGTTAGTAGTATCCACAACGATGTAGTCCTGCTGGGGATGCTTGCGCCCGCCCTTAGGCGGAACATGCGCTGTAGTACCCTCAAGTATTTTCAACAGAGCCTGCTGGACTCCCTCTCCGGAAACATCCCTTGTTATGGATGGGTTTTCTGTTTTTCTCGCTATTTTGTCAATCTCATCTATGTAAACTATTCCCCTGCTTGCTTTTTCTACGTCAAAATCGGCATTCTGCAACAGGTTGAGGATTATATTCTCCACATCTTCCCCTACATAGCCCGCCTCTGTGAGTGTAGTCGCATCCGCTATTGTAAACGGCACATCCAGAAATTTAGCAAGGGTTTGCCCCATAAGTGTTTTCCCGGTTCCTGTGGGCCCAATCAGCAGAATATTGCTTTTCTGAAGTTCAATCTCGTCAGATTTAAGTTTTGATTCAATTCTTTTATAGTGGTTGTGAACTGCAACGGATAAGATCTTTTTTGCCCGGTCCTGTCCAATTATATACTGATCCAGAAAGGTCTTGATTTCGTTTGGTTTAGGTATGGAAGAACGCTTTGCCGGATGTTCTTCCCTCTCGATCTCCTCGGATATAATCTCATTGCACAGTTCAACACATTCATCGCATATAAAAACAGTGGGGCCGGCAATGAGTTTCCTGACCTCTCTCTGGCTCTTCCCACAAAATGAACATTTCAAATCCTGCGTATTGTCAATCTTTCTGGCTACCACTTTTACCTCCGAAACTCATGGTTTAGCATTGGAAATATTCCGTGAGAAAACCACATCATCTATCACACCATATTTTTTTGCATCCTCCCCGTTCATAAAAAAATCCCGTTCAGTATCGGTACGAATCCTGTCTATCGGCTGATTAGTATGCTTCACAAGTATTTGATTTAGTTCCTCTCTCATTCGCAAGATTTCTTTAGCATGAATTTCAATATCAGCAGCTGTCCCCTGAAAGCCTCCCTGGGGTTGATGCAGCATTATTCTGGAATGCGGGAGCGCGTATCTTTTACCTTTTGCACCTGCACAGAGCAGGACCGCCCCCATACTTGCAGCCTGTCCTATGCATATAGTCTGGATCTGGGGCTTTATGTACTGCATCGTGTCGTAAATTGCCATCCCTGAAGAAACATAGCCGCCCGGACTATTTACATAAAGAAATATATCCTTTTCCGGATCCTCTGCTTCCAGAAATAGCATCTGTGCTATTACAAGGTTTGCAAGTTCATCCGTGACAGGCGATCCGATAAAGACAATCCTATCCTTCAGAAGCCTTGAAAAAATATCGTAGGCCCTCTCCCCTTTGTGTGTCTGCTCAACTACAATAGGGATAAGGTTCACTTTTTAACCTCCAGGCCTGCGCCAGGCGTCCATAATACTGAGGATGTCTCATCAATCTTTGCTTTTTCCCTAAGATAAGACAATGCCTTCTCGTACTGGATTTCACTCCTTATGGATTCAGCTGATTCAGGAGATTCAAGAACATGTTCCACATCCGCCAGTTTTTTCCCTTCAGCAGCTGCAATTCTTTCCAAAAAATGAACCACTTCATCATCTGCGACAGAAATTTTTTCTCTTTTTGCTATCTCCTCTATAATTAATTTTCCCTTAACCTGCAGTTCTGCCTCGGATTTGATTTTGTCAACCAATTCTTGGGTCAGATGCTCCTCTGTAAGGCCGCGTTGAGAAAGCCTGTTGATAATAACCTTTATTTCATGCTCTATCATCGATGGCGGAGCATCAACCTTGTTCTTCTCTACCAATCTAATGACTATCTTTCTCTTAATATCGTTATCCTGTTCTATTTTTTTAATTTTCTCCAGGCTATCCCTTATTGCGGCCTTAAGATCTTCAAGGGAACGGTAATCCCCTGCTGAACTTGCAAGGTTATCGTCAATTTCGGGAAGAATTTCATACTTGATTTCATTCAATTTGACTGTAAACACCGCAGTCCTTCCTGCAATGGATTTATCCACATGAGCATCGGGAATAGTAAATTTAATTTCCTTCGTATCACCTTTTGACATGCCCACAATCTCTTTTTCCATATCTTCATAGAGCATCTTTGAGCCCAATTTAACAAGATTGTTTTCGCCTTTTTCTGTTTTCTTCCCCTCAATATCCGCGGAAATGTCTATCTGGATAAAATCTCCATCACTGCATGGCCTGTCTTCGGAAATGGGCTTTAATACTGCAAGCCTTCTACGGAGCGACTCCAATTCATTGTCCACTTCTTCCTGGGAAACAGAAACTCTGTCTACGGTAACCTGCAGAAAACCATAATCCACAAGATTTACAGGTGGCTTCACTTGAACCGACAGAACAGCGCGCATTCCCGATTCAGGGTCAAACTCCATAGTTTCCACTGTCGGATTTGCGATTGGATCCAGACTGTTCTTTTCAACAGCTTCCATAAACCCCGCATGAAGAAGGTTTTTTTTAACCTCCTCAATCACATCGTTCCTAAAATGGCTCTCCAGCACATCCCTCGGGATCTTTCCTGTTCTGAATCCCGGCAACTTTGCCGTTTTTGAAACCTCATTAAGCGCATCTTCTGTCTTCTTTTTCACCACATCACCAGGATACTCAATGGTTATCCGCTTTGACCAGTTTGATATTGTCTCTATTTGCATAAACTCTCCTTAATAGATATTATAAGTCCTAATTTCAGTTGAGTCAAGAAATAGGGTGAAAAATCAGGAGTCTTTGATAAAACTTGCGATGGTATGGTCCTTATATTTTTCAGACAGAACCTGTTCTGTCTCCTTATAAAACTTAAAAACCGCAGGACTGATAAACCTCAGATCCGCCTCTGTTTTTCCTGAAACAGCATTAATCACGTCAAGAGTTAAAATCTTATCGGGAGAAACTGTCAGGAGATATGTTCCGTCATTGCTCCCGGTATTAGATATAATTTCTTTCTTGATAAGCGCGTCAATAACCACCCTGATAACATCAGATTTAATACCGAAAATATCTGACAATTGACTTAGTTCAATGGGTTTTTTTCCATCAATAAAATTTTTTGCTATCAACCACACAATTGACAACGCCAAAATTTCCGCTGTTCGCATTCCGTAAGCATTAATTCTTTCCCTGAATCTGTAACTTTTCACCATCTGATATCCATAAGCAACTTCTGCACCGAAGAGCATAACCACCCAGGATAGATAAAGCCAAATCAGAAAAATAGGCAGTGCGGCTACCGTTGAGTAAATAGCGTTGTACTGTGAGATATTGACCTGGAAATGGAAATATATCCACTGCATAATTTGCCATAGGGTGCCGCCTGTCAACCCACCGGCAATGGCTGATGAAAGTTTAACCTTCGTGTTCGGCATAAAAATATACAGGGCGCTGAATGCAAACCACAGCAAAAAATACGGAGTTAACCGCAGCGCTATTTTCAAAATTATTGCTGCACCTCCAAGGTTCAGCAGTATCTGCTGAAAATTATCGCTTGCAAGCATTGCCGTCCCGGTAGCGGAAATAAGCACAAAAAACGGAAATATAATGACAACGCTGAGATAATCACTGAACTTTCTATAAATGCTTCGTTGAGTAGAAACGCCCCAGATATCATTAAAAGCATCCTCAATATTCCCCAGCATCCTTATCACAAGATAGATAAGCACCACAACGCCAATTGCGCCAAGGGTCTGGAAGTTTGTCTTTTCTATATACTCAAACATCCGGCCCAGAGCCAACGATACCTTATCTGAAATCTCCTGAGACTCTGTCCCGATCGCAGAAATGATATGATTCATTAAAAATTCCTTCAAATTTTCGTGAAAACCCAGCCCCTTGCCTATTGCAAAGGTAAAAGCGAGTACTGGCACAATTGAAACGAGGGTTACATAAGTAAGCGCGGAAGCCTGGAGCGCGCATTTGTGTCTGAGAAATTCACGGACCGCTATTGCAAAAATCCTTGTCCACTTAATCCAAAATCGCCTTATACCCTTAATGTCAACGATGTCCTTTATAAGAAAAAGATCAACAACTTTTTCGGCTATTTCTATAAACTTATTTTTTTGCATAGAAAGATTCTATTTGAAATGGCACAAAATGTCAAATTATCAGGCTGCTAACTCTCTATATTCAATAACTTTCTTGCAACCAGTCCGATGATGAATGACAGCATATCTATCCCAAAACTTGTAAAAAGCATTTCAAGAAATGTCTTGCGGAAATTCAATTCCTTCACAACTGAAATATTTTTATGAAGGATTTATTTAAAATATTTCTTCTTTAAACCTACCTGCAAAACTATCGCCATTACAGTCAGGGAAGCGAGCAAAATGTGCTTTATCACAAGCACGGTTACCTGCCCCCTTCCGGCCGCATCCATCCATTCATATTGCCTGTAAAACACCGCTCTCGGTACACCAAGCGCTAATATAAGAAAAAATGAACAAAAAGAAAGATATATTGAAAATCTAACAAATTGCTTTAATTTTCCTGCATGCATTTCTTCAGCAAAAATCTTTATAAAAATCCATGTTAATACCACACTGGAGAAAAATACTGCAACCGCAAGATCGTGGAAGTAATTATTGAGCATGATTAGTATTGCCATAACCCCTCCTAAAAGGTTAAATCAAAATTATGAAAGGTAACTGCTCTTGGCAGAAAAGGGAAAACTTTATAAAGAATTATTATAAACAGAAATGAAACAATCACAAGTATTGCAAATCTTCTCTCTTTCCAGCCATAAAACAACTTTGCATGTATCACCAGCCCTGAAACAAGCCACGAAATTAATGCAACAGTCTCAATCGGATCCCATCTCCACCAGTGGCCGAAAAGTATGAAATTATAATAAATTCCGGTTGCCATCATCAGCGTTTGGAAAAAGAAACCGACACACAAGGAGTAAAACATGATCTCATCCTGTATGGGCCGGGTAACCCCGCCCCTACGAAACGATGTGTGGAGCGTTCCAATATTAGCAGGGGGCTGATTCATCAAACCCTGTTTGTGGTTAATCCTATCATTCATATCCGTGCCCGGAAAAATTACCCCTGCGGCACACCCGAAGGCAATTACATAATTCCCCAATGCAACCCATGCAAAAAAAGCATGAACATCAATCCATACGCTCTGTTCCGATATGGTCAGAGGAATGTATTCAGCAGGGAATAAGAATCCGTAAAACATCAATGTTATAATTAATAACAGTCCAATTTGATGAACAATCAGAATCTCAGGATATTTTCTCTTAAACAAAATAATTAAGAACGCTGTTACCAATGAACCGGAAAGCGCGCTCTCGTATGTCCCCATAACGGGCAAATGTCCGGAAAATTCCCAGCGGAGAATAATTGTAAAGAGATGAAATACAAACCCGAAAATTAATAACCAATCCCTTTTAAAAACATTGTATAGATTTGATTTATCAAATCCATGGAATAATTTCATAATAAACGCAAGCGAATAAAATCCGGTTGCAAGATAAAAAAATATAAGTTCTGCTTTATTCATTGTTCAAGTTTACGGCTTGTTTCCGCCCCGTTAACCTCTCAATTGTTTCCCCGATCTGCTTTCTATGAATCTCCCTGAACCATTCCGATTCAGCAGATATAATAAGATCGTTATCTTCCGCTCTCAAATAGAGCTCTTTCCTGTATAGAAAAACTCTCCAGAAAAGCCCCAAAATACATAATGTAATACCTGTCCATATAAACGGTATCCCGGGGTCGCGGATAATCCTGAACTGCGCCCATTTTTTAATCTCAGTAAATGAGAAAAGGCAGTTATCAATTGTTATTTCTTCGTCAGGTTTTATGTTTCCTGAGAAAAGGATTCTCTTCCCCCTCAAAACCCTGACTGAATAAAGCGGGTTGTACAGATTCAGCGTTTCTGTGCGCAATTTGCCGTTATCAAGCACTGCATCCGGATAAAACCTTACATAAACCCTGTAGGGGGTCTGCGGTATAAGGAAAGAATCCTCTGTTGGAGGCGGAAAGACATTAAGATTAACCGTCATGCTGCTTTTTATTTTCCCATCATTGTCCTTCAAAAGATATACCGGCGCATATCCGAAGCCTTCAATATTAAAATGCGTTAAACCAATACGAATGCCTGATTTCAATCTTACTGTTTTTACCTTTTTCAAAGTATCTCCGGGGTATCTTACCGTTGCATAAAGATCTGTAAAGAACAATTTATTTCCCCAGAATTCGGCGCCGGCTTCATCCAGACGAAAGGATGCATCCGGGGCTTTTTTAAAAAAAGCCTTTTCTTCCGGTCCGGAGAAATATTCTTCCTTTTCGCCCCAGAACGAAAACCCCTCCACCACA
Organism: bacterium; assembly: GCA_036514535.1. Lineage (GTDB taxonomy): Bacteria > JAMCPX01 > JAMCPX01 > DATBWZ01 > DATBWZ01 > DATBWZ01. Next base: position 267 of record DATBWZ010000086.1, on the reverse strand, counting down.
TTTGCCCTTCCCTCAAATCTCATAATTGCGCTTAGAAAAATCCCGGTAATTATAAAAAAGAAAAACATATGAAAAAGGATTTCTCCTGATGCGGACCACCTGCCTTTCAAAAGATATACTTCTGTCTCTCCCGGCATTTCAACCCTGCGATAGCCCTTTTTAATCAACCCCCTGAGAATTCCGGATACAGACTCAGCGTTCTTCAGTTTGACGGTGAGCAAAGAAGTTGAATCTTTTATAAATCTCTGCGAACTGGAGCATTTTTTT
>DATBWZ010000085.1:0-8729 GCA_036514535.1 bacterium | reverse complement strand
GCGTATTTTAGGGCAGCATCCTCAAGCCTTCCAAGACTGCCAGGTGGTTTTGTAAGATTGTCAAGCCGTTCCTGAATCCGTTTTTTAATAGAGCCATCGGGTTTTTTTACAGCCGTTAAAATTTTATCAAAAAGCCTTTCTTCCATTGCTTTCTCCTTTCACATAAACAGGATTTCCCGCAACCATAAGAATTACCTCTTCTGCAATTCCTGCAACAGCCCTATTGATCTCGCCTAATTTTTCTACGAATTCTCTTGAAAACCTATCTCCAGGTATAACCCCGCTTGACACTTCATTGCTCACGATAAGGAGTTGTGCAGCTGTATCTCTGAGTGCACCTATGAATTCATTAAAGGATTTTTCAAGGTCTATTTTTTCTTCCATCATATTCAGGAGCCACATGTTGAGGCAGTCCACAACGGTGATATTATATTTGTTATCCGCAAGTCTCACTGCTGCTGCGAGTCCAATTGGGACCTCTACGGTCTCAAACTCCGCCCCGCGTTCCATTCTGTGCTTTTTCACCTTGTTATCCATATCCTCGTCCTTGACAAGTGCTGTTGCAATGTAGCCTCTTGGGGGATTTAACGCTTTTGCCCTCTTAAGTGCGTAAAATGTTTTTCCGCTCTTTATTCCTCCTGTTATGAAGATTTTCATAGTTTTTCCCGGGACAAAAATTCACAGGCAGTCCCTTTTGGGGATGCTTTTAATCTTTGTTGAACTAATCCGGTGACTCTATTGTGTTTGTGTGTTTTTGCAGAATACGGTTTTGTGCCCGCACCATTCTTTCGGGCAGGCTCAAAAGCTGCCCCTACATTGGCCCGGTTCTCCGCACAATGTTCAGAAATTAAAACCCCTTTCTCTCTGGAAAGGGGGGCTTTAGTGATAAACATCCATTTGCCTCCTCTCTCCGGCGGAGAGAAGCACAGTATATTTAGCTATCCGGGAAGGTTTCCTGGCTCTCGGGTCCTAATTCCCCACGCCTTCCCATCCCCTTACAGAGAACAGTGGCTAGAGCCGCTTCCAGCTCTTACTGAAGAATCTATCCCGATTACAGTGGCGGGACCGCCTCCGATTTGCACGGAGTTCCCTACGCCCAGACAGCGCCGCCGAATTCTATTTTAAGTTAACTCTATAGAAAAATATTGTCAAGACTTTTTTTCAATATCAAAGCAAAGTAAAAACGAGCGGGTATAATAGGAGAATACTAAAATTTGTGTTTTATAACCGCATGGGCATAACTACGGCAAGCACGGAATTATCATCCTTTGAGCTGATCTTCTGTTTTAACGCAGCCTGGTTAAGTTCGTCGTTTAATTCGCAAATTATATCCTCGCCTTTAAAGGAGACAAGCGCATCAAGGAGATAAGACGAATTAAAACCTATTTCTATCTTTTCTCCTTCAAATTCTATATCCATATCTTCCTTGAATGAGCCAATGTCCGGATTATTTGCGAAGACCTCCATCTTTTTCCCGTCAAGTGTTAATTTTATTCCCTGAAATTTTCCTGTTGAAAGCATAATAGAAGCTCTTTTTAAGGCGCTTAATATATCATTCTTTTTAAAAATCGCCCGCCTTTTGAAAGCCTTTGGAATCACGCCCTTATAATCTGGAAACTCCCCTTCAATCAGTCTCATTGATAAAATAGAACCGTCCACTTTTGTCACAAAATTGTTGTTAACAAAAGCCAGCCCTGCCTCTTTGCTTTTTTCTATCATTTTTTTTAATTCAATCAGCCCCTTCCTTGGTAGTATTATCCCCTTAGTCATTTTTAAATCAAAATCATCAATAACTTTCTCGCTCATAGAAAGTCTGTGTCCGTCGGTAGCAATCATTATTATTTTTGATTTATTTTTAATAATAGTTACTTCAAACAAAACCCCGGTCAGGTTATACCGTGTTTCATCTGTTGAAACAGCATATATTGTGTAATCTATCATCTCATTTAGAATTTCAGAACTTATGTTTGAAAATGACGCTTCATTAAATCTCTGTATATTCGGAAAATCCTCCGGATTCAGTCCGGCAAGCCTGAAAGATATATTTTTATCTGAAAGAACCGTCACCCAGAAATTATCTTCTGTTTTGATCTGAATCTCCTTGGTCGGTATTTCTTTTATAATCTCAAAAAATTTCTTTGCAGGCAGAACAAGTTTTCCTTTTTCATCCGAAGAAGAATCAATAGAAGTGCTGTAGGATATTTCCAGATCTGTGGCATAAACTTCTATGCACTTCTTATCAACACTTAATAAACAGTGTGATAGAACCGGCATAGTTGTCTTCTTTTCAACGATGTTCTGGATATAATACAGCACCTTTTCCAACCTTTCTCTTTCAACTGTAATGTTCATATTACACTCCTTAATTAAAAATATAGTAGTAGTCGTAGTAGAATTAAATAATGTTGATAAATAAAAAAATATTTTTCAATTACCATAGTTACAAACAATTTTTCATTTAAAAAGCTGTTTATTAAAAGTTACTAAGTTCTTAATTATAATATCCACAATTTAAAAATTTTCAACAAAATTTTATTTCTCATCCAGTTTTTTACAGATTTGGTTGACTATAGACTTCACCCCATCGTCATTGGCAATTTTTTTTTCAATCTTTTTAACACCGTGTATTATTGTGGAATGGTCTTTCCCGCCAAATTTTTCTCCTAATTCCGGAAAGGAATAGCTCAGTTTGGTTCTGGCGATATACATTGCAATCTGCCTGGGGAAGGCAATGGAGCGCATCCTTCTTGCGGATTTCATATCCGCAACTTTTATATTGAAGTAGTCTGCCACAAACTTCAGAACATCATCCACTGTTAATTCAACCTTCTTATCCACAATAAAGCCCTTCAGAGTCTCCTTTACAAGTGAAAGCGTTATTTCAACGCTCTTAAATTCTGAATATGCTTTTATCGTATTAAAATATCCATACAGGTCCCGTATATTTGATTTGTTTAATGAGGCAAGGAAATGATATACCTCATCCGGCATGCTGACCTTTTCCTTTTCTGCCCGCTTCTTTAAAATGGCAATCTTTGTCTCGTAATCCGGCGGCTGTATGTCAACAATCACCCCCGACTCAACCCTTGAGCGCAGTCTTTCCTCCATGTGGGGAATCTCCTTCGGATACTTGTCGCTTGTCAGAATAATCTGCTTTTTGGCTTCACTGAGGGTATTGAATGTATGAAAAAACTCCTCCTGAGTTCTTTCCTTGCCGGCGAAGAATTCAATATCATCGATCATCAGTAGGTCGCAGGTCTCGCGGAATTTTGATCTAAAATCGTTCATTTTGCCGTGCGCGGTCGCTTTAATAAATTCATTCATGAATGTCTCAGAGGACATAAGCAGGACATTGAGCCCGGGTTTGTTTTTCAGTACAAAATTAGCGATAGCATTGAGAAGATGGGTCTTGCCGAGCCCAACCCCGCCGAATATAAAAAGCGGATTGTACGCATATCCCGGGTTTTTAGCAACAGCTAAGGATGCTGCATGGGCAAGCTGATTGCTGTGGCCAACAACAAATGTCTCAAAGGTTAAATTAGGATTGTACGGAGACAGGAAGCGTTCCTGTTGCTTCGCCCGGGTCTTAACCTGCCCGCTTATTGCTATCCTGATGTTATACTTTTTGGATGTGATTGAGAAGAAAATGTCCTTAATTGTATCAAGGTAATTGTCCCCTATCCATTGGACATGCATCTCTGATGGCGCTGTAAGAACGACTTCCCCGCCCTCAATGCTCTGTATGCTGAGAGGACTGAACCACTCATTGTAGATATTGTGGGGCAGTTTTGTTTTAAGGGAGTTTTGAACTTTTTGCCAGATCGTTTCCATGAGTTAACATTCTAAAAAACAAAGGAATTATGTAAAAATCTTAGATAGTTCTTTAACATATATCAACAATGTATCAACAGGCTGGGGTTATTAAAAAAGTCTAAATAAATTAATGAATTAAGCATCTTAAAAATGGGAATATCCACACCCCCAGGTAATTTTAAAACCAATCCCCAATCAATCATGAAAAATAAACTCCCGTTCAAAAGACTTGATTATATTGTCCTCTATGATAATATTTAATTTTGAATTGTCAATATGAATTTTAAAAAAAAAATATTTATAGGTTTGCTCGCAGGAATTTCAGCGCTCTCCTTTCTGTCAATCGGTTTTTTGGAATATCTTTTAAAGGATCTTCCCACCATTACCACACTTATAGATTACAAGCCAGCCCTTGTTACAAAAGTTTTTTCCTCGGATAAAGAACTCATTGGCGAGCTGTATGCTGAAAGACGGGCACCGCTGAATTTAAAAGAGATTTCTGAATATGTGAAAACAGCTTTTGTGGCTGCAGAGGATGCGGATTTCTACCGCCATCCCGGGATAAATTTTACTGCAATTCTGAGAGCGTTGATTAAAAATATTCTTGCTGGAGGAGTGGTTCAGGGCGGAAGCACCATAACCCAGCAGGTTACACGATCAATAATTCTATCCCGGGAGAGAACGTTCACGAGAAAGATAAAAGAGATGATTCTGTCATACCGGCTGGAAAAATATCTTACAAAGGATGAAATTCTCGGGCTTTATCTCAATCAGGTATTTCTGGGGAATAATTCCTCCGGCGTTGAGATGGCAAGCGAAACCTTTTTCCACAAACCGGTCAGGACCCTGACACTTGCAGAAGCAGCGTTTCTTGCCGGCCTTCCAAAGGCGCCGTCCAGGTACAATCCGTTTAAAAATCCCGAACTTGTTAAATCCCGGCAGGAATATGTTCTGAAAAGGATGCTTGAAGAATCTTATATTACAAAAGGACAGTACACCGAAGCTTACAATCAACCCCTTCTCTTTTACAAATATATGAGCCCGAACAGGATTGCGCCCTATCCCCTTGATGCGATACAGGAATTCCTTAGGGCGCGGGTTGGCGGAGATCTTGTTGATAAAGGTGGTTTAAGGGTTTTCACAACCTTTAAGGCGGGCTATCAGAGAGCTGCGGAAGCAGCGGTGGTAAACGGGATTCGCGCACTGGACAAGAGACAGGGATTCAGAGGTCCCGATGGCCGATGGAATCAGGAGGAACTGCCGAAATTTCTGGAAAAAATTGCGGATGAATTCAGGGTTCAGCAGGAAAGCGCGAAGATCTATGTGGATAAAGATGGAAAGATAAAAACCACAACGGAAGAAAAGCTAACGCCAGTTATTGGCAATATATATACAGGGATAGTGACAAGGGTGGATAGCAAGGAGGATATAGTTGAGATAATTACCGGCAATGGCAAGGGAGTAATAGCGCTAAAGGATATGGAATGGGCGCACCGCCCGAATACGCAAGAAGACATTAGCTGGGCAAAGATCAAAGATCCCGCGGAGGCATTAAAGACCGGGGATATTGTAAAGGTCAAACTTATAGGAATAAAAAAGGATATTATGCAGCTTACCCTGGAGCAGGAGCCAGTAGCAGAGGCAGCATTTCTTGCTATGGAGGCTGAAACCTGCAAAATTCTTGCAATGGTTGGTGGGTATAATTATGTGAAAAGCCAGTTCAATAGGGCGCTGCAAGCTCACCGACAGTCTGGAAGTGCGGCAAAGCCGCTTCTATATGCGGCAGCTATTGAAAAAGGCTACACCCCCTCCTCTCAGTTGCTTGATGCACCTATAACCTTCGACACCGGGGAGGAGTGGAAGCCGCACAACTATGACGATACTTTCTCCGGTCCGATTTTATTCAGGAAGGCGCTCGTTGTTTCAAGGAATAATCCCACTGTAAGACTGCTGTGGGACATTGGAATTGATTATTTTATTGAATATTTAAAGCGGATGGGCATTGAAGAGATTTTGGAGAGAAACCTTTCCATCGGATTGGGATCGTTTTCTGTAACCCCCCTCAATCTTCTTAAGGCATATAATGTTTTTCCCTCGGGAGGCTACCTCTGCTCCACAGGCATAATGGTGGAACGGGTTGAGGATTGGAATGGGCGGTTGCTTTATGATTATACAATAGACGAGAATATTCCCAGTCCTGCTCAGGTAGTAAGTCCGCAGATTGCGTATATCGTAACATCCATGCTTGAGGCGGTTGTTGAGGAAGGAACGGGATGGCGGGCAAAGGCGCTCGGAAGGCCATCTGCAGGCAAAACCGGCACAACTAACGAGTTCAAAGACGCATGGTACATTGGATACATTCCACAATTAATCGCTGCGGCATGGGTTGGAATGGATGATTACACGCCCATCGGTAAAGGAGAAACCGGCGCGCGCGCGGCAAGCCCTATTTGGGTAGAGTTTATGGAACACGCAACCCGGAACCTTCCTGTAAAGATTTTTTCCGTTCCGCCAGGGATTGTTTTTTCTAAGATTGACCCGGTGACCGGTCTGCGCGCAACAAACAATACAACGGATCCCATATTCCAGGCCTACCTTGAAGGAACGGAACCCCAAGAATATTCTAATGATATCAACGACAAAAGGGATAGAATGAAATTAGAAGAAGAGATGTAGGTGAATACGAATGTTCTCATAGACCCCTTCGGAAGAAGGATCAGCTATTTAAGGATATCGGTTACGGACAGGTGCAATCTCCGCTGCGCATATTGCAAGCCACTTGAAGCCCTTCAGCCGAGGGAGAACCTGTTGCGTTTAGAAGAGATTGCAGAAATTGCGAAAGTGGCTGTCAGGTTGGGTATCAGCAAGGTAAGAATAACTGGCGGCGAGCCACTCGTGAGAAAAGGCATTGAGTCCCTGATAAATATGCTTTCGAAGATTCCCGGCATTGATGACCTCTCTCTTACAACCAACGGGATTCTTCTGAAAAAATACGCAAAAGCCTTGCAGGCTGCAGGCTTAATGCGTATAAATGTAAGCCTTGATACATTAAGGGATGATCGCTTCAGGCGGCTCTGTGGCGCGGACAGCGCAAGGGATGTTTTTGAAGGGCTTGAGTTGGCGCAGAAGATCGGATTAACGCCGTTAAAGATAAATACCGTTCTTATTAAAGGATTCAATGATGATGAGGTGCCAGACTTTGTCAGGCTTGCCGGGGGAAAAGGCTGGAAGTTGAGATTTATTGAACTTATGCCCTTTGGCAATCTCCCGGATAAGAATTTTGTTTCAGTTGAGGAAATCTTTAAAAAGATAGTTGAGACCATGACGCTCAAACCCCTGCCCTCCGATGGGGGTGTAGCCAGAAGATATATGGCTGGCCAAAATACGGAGATTGGCGTAATAACCCCGTTAAGCAACACCTTCTGCGGGAATTGCAATCGTCTGCGACTTACTGCAAGCGGTAAACTAAGAACGTGCCTGCTGAATGATATTGAGGTTGACCTTGTTTCTCGTGTGAGAGGCAGAAATATGGAGGATGCGGTGGCGGAGGGTTTTTTTTCAGCAGCGATGAAGAAGCCTATGGGGCACAGCATCCATACAGCCGGGTTCAGGAAATGCGCCAGACCGATGAATTCTATTGGTGGTTAAATTGGCAACAGACTGATTGAAAAAGCGTGTAATTCTTCTTTAAACCTTTTCTGATATGAATAAGCAATCTTAATCTTTGAATTTCGCCAGGCAATTCCAGCGCTTACCCCCTCTTCTTCTGCAACCTTCCCTCTAAAGTAGCCGCCGGTAAGAGCGAGCTGATCCTGGATAAAACCATGCACGCCAAAGCCCCACAGATCGTTGAGTTCCTCCGTCTTTGACCATTCTGCCGAAAGAAGGAGATACCAGAAATTTGTGGATGCGCCGGCGCTCCATTTTCTGCGGACATCGTTGCTGCCGGTTCCCGCAGTCGCAAAGTTATAGATTGTAAAAGAGAGATTGAGAATCTCTGCCATAGGCTTAAGAATTGCACCTGCAGAATATGTCCAGTAATAGTTTGAAGAGGAATTTTTTGTAAAATGGTATTGCGCATTTGCTCCTGCATAAAAGTAATCGCTGCCCCCGCCAACAGCAACGGTGGCGGCGGATATTTCTTTAACAATAGCATTAAATTCAGGATATTCCGCGGGCTCTTTAAATGATGCAGCGCTGTAGGATATTCCCAAAGCCATTGGCGAGCTGATGGAGTCAAGAATGGCAAATCTCCATTGCGAAAGATTTTTGGAAAAAATGTAATCACTGCTTATCTCGTATTGTTTTACCTGGGCTATGCCTCCGGGATTAAGTTCAATGGCAGCGTTTTCGTCTGCTACCGCATTATATGACCTGCCAAGACCGATTGCCCTGGTCCCGTCCTCAAGGGCATGCGTGTTAATTGAGGTTGAGGCTAAAACGAGGAGAAATAGAATGCGAAAAAGCATGTAGGAATAATATCTTCGGTTAGCGTAAATGTCCAGTAAAAAAATATTTTACAAAGGGGGAAATTATTGATATAATCTCTATTAATGGAGATTAAAGATAGATATGATGAGTTCCGGGCGCTCCTGCTGAAAGAGAAACAGCAGATTCTTGAAGAGGCCTCGCGGACAGTTGATGGAATGAATAAAAAAGATGTTGCTTTTGCCGACCCCATTGACAGGGCAAGCATGGAGTCGGACAGAAATTTTCAGCTGAGGGTAAGGGACAGAGAGAGGAAGCTCCTTAAAAAAATTGATGAGGCGCTCCTTATGATAGAGAAAAAGACCTACGGAAAATGCGAGATTTGCAGCGGGGAAATTGAGTACGAACGATTAAAGGCCCGGCCAGTGACAACAATGTGCATTGAGTGCAAAAATGAACAGGAAGAAGAGGAACGCCGGAGGGCTGAG
>DATBWZ010000084.1:0-5598 GCA_036514535.1 bacterium | reverse complement strand
GTCGGATCAATATTCCCGAAGATATGAGAAACATCCCGTTCCTCAAAACAGCGAATGATAAATCCAATAGCGTCAACATCCCTTATATGCGAAAGAAACTGGTTTCCAAGTCCCTCACCCCTGCTTGCACCCTTGACAAGTCCGGCTATGTCAACAAACTTTATCGCCGCAGGAATTACGTTCTGCTGTAAGAATATAGCTGAAAGCCTTTGAAGACGCTCATCCGGGACCGGAACTACGCTTATGTTAGGCTCAATGGTTGTAAAAGGATAATTCGCTACCTCTGCAGAGGCATCTGTAAGTGCATTAAAAATTGTTGTCTTGCCTGCGTTCGGCAAGCCAACAAGTCCGCAGGAAAATCCCATTTCATAGTCCTACTTTGACTGGATAGCTTCTATAAATTTTTTGATGTCCCTTTGCCCCTTATCATTTATTGTACTGAATCTAACACCCATTCCGCCAATAATATATCCGCCTTCCTCCCCCTTTTCTATTCTGATAACATTAGCATCCGCTTTCACCTTTATTCCGTTGCCGACCTTAGGATGGGCCAATTCAATCTCCATCTTCACCTCTGCCCCAATCGGAAGAAGATCTCTCGTGATTATAAAAACCCCTGAGGAACTAAGATCCCTTGTATATGCAGCGTAGGTTTTGTTTTTATATTTATATATGACAAGAACGCTGATAGGAGACCTCGCATCTATCCTGTCCTTTATGGATACAAATTTCTTTATTGCTAAAAGCAATTGAACTTCATTTACCGGTTTCTGAATAAAATAATCAGCCCCGACTTTTAGGCACTCATTTTTTTTTGCATGAGATGTTACAATCACAATCGGAATTTTTTTGAGTTTCTCATCATTTTTAAGTATCCTGCATGCCTCAATCCCAGTCATCCTCGGCATTTCAAGGTCAAGCAGGATGATATCGGGCTTTTCCTCCTTTGCTAATTTGAGCGCATCAACACCGTCTTTTGCTGTAATAATCCTGCAGTCGGTCCTTCTAAGGAAGGAAATCTCAAGATCAAGAAAATTCCTCATATCATCCGCAAGCAATATCTTTGTCATCGCCTCCTCCTTATAAAAACAAGCATATAAAATTGGACATATTTTAGCAGGGAACCCGTGTAATGTCAATTTTTTCTATATCGGCGGATTGACTCAGAATTAAAGGAGTCATCAGACCGCCATCTTCTGCTCCAGGATTCCAGTGCAGCATACGAATTTTACCTGGTTGTGAAGATTTATTCAGTTAATCACTGTATACTTTTTCATTACCGCCAGTTTCCCTTTCCCAATTCCTTTTACATAAAGAAGCTCCTGGTGCTCCTTAAACCTGTTCAATTCATTGCGTTTTTCCACAATCCTTTTTGCAAGTTCGGGTCCTATTCCCGGGATCCGGGCAAGTTCTTCTGCTGTGGATTGATTTAATGGCAATGGGATGCCAAGAGTGAAGAGTTTGAAACCATCCATTTGCTTAATACTGATCTTGCCGTAATCTGAGAATTCAATGCTGTCTCCGTTATGGAGCATCGTCCTCAGAATATAATCCCCTTTTGCGGAATTGAGATCCATGTTAGCGCTCCGCAGGACATTTCCGACTGTGGAGCCTGATGGCAATGGAATAACAAAGGAATTCATCCCGGGTTTACTGACTTCAATAAAGATTGTGTTATTCTTCTGTATTGTAATTTCCGAACTTTCCCTTGACCGGATAAAAAATATCAACAGTGTAATCGCAAACAGGAAGAAGATTACAAAAAATTGTTTTTTGTTCATACCGCGGCGCAACCTTCTGATTACTACTTTATAGCCTCATCTTTTAATAATTTATACTCTATGCTGTCAAGAAGTGAAAACCAGCTTGCTTCAATGATATTTTCTGATACGCCTACCGTGCTCCATGTATCCTTGCCGTCGCCTGATTCTATCAAAACCCTAACAGAAGAGGCTGTGCCTGACTGAGCAGTCAATACCCGGACCTTGTAATCAAGGAGTTTTACCTCTTTAAGGGACGGATAAAACTTTTCAAGGGCCTTGCGCAAGGCGTTATCAAGGGCGTTTACCGGGCCATTGCCAACAGCAGCAGTATGTTCAATCTTTCCTCCCACCTCTACCATTACCGTTGCTTCTGAATATGGCTGACCGCCATCCTGATGTTTCTCATCAATTACCCTAAATCCCTTAAGGGTGAAAAATTTTCTGTGTTTATTCATCGCTTTTTTAACAAGTATTTCAAAAGATGCTTCGGCTCCCTCGTATTCGTATCCATATTTCTCCATCTTCTTCACGGTCTCCAGAATTTTTCCGCTGATGTTATCAAGGGTAACTCCGGTAATCCCCATTTTTTTTAATTTGTGAATTATGTTGCTTCTTCCTGCCTGGTCAGATATAAGAATGCGCCTTTCATTGCCGACAAGTTCCGGTTGTATGTGTTCATAGGTTAGCGGATTCTTCATTATTCCGCTTGCGTGAAGGCCGCCTTTATGGGCAAAGGAACTTTCCCCCACATAGGGATCGTGCCTGAATGGCTGCATGTTAGCCACCTCGCTTATAAAGTGCGAAACAGCTTTAAGTTGCTTTATGTTTTCATCGGGAAGGCACTTGATGCCCAGTTTGAACTTAAGATTTGGGATTATTGTGGATAAATTTGCGTTTCCGCATCTCTCCCCAATACCATTTATGGTCCCCTGAACCTGCGTAACACCTGCCATAACCGCAGAAATGGAATTTGCTACAGCAGTGCCTGAATCATTATGGCAATGGATCCCCAGCGGACATGTTATTTCATGTTTCAGGGCATTAATTATCTTCTCCACTTCCCATGGCATGCTTCCGCCATTTGTGTCACAGAGCACCACGCAATCCGCCCCTGCCGATATAGCTGCCGCAATCACCTTTTTGCTGTATACCGGATCGTCCTTATAGCCGTCAAAAAAATGTTCAGCATCAAAAAACACCCTGTCTATACGCTTTTTAAGGAATCTTATTGAATCATGGAGCATATCAAGGTTCTCTTCAGGGCTTACCCTCAGGGCTTCCTTGACATGGAGCAGCCACGATTTCCCAACAAGGGTTATAATGCCGCTGCTGAAATTCAGCAGATTTGTGAATCCTTTGTCCTTTTCCGCCTTTGTTCCGGATTTGCGGGTTGAACCAAAAACAACCAGTTTGGTATTCTTAAGTTTTAATTTCATGCCCCTTTTGAAAAATTCGTCATCTTTAGGTACTGCGCCGGGCCAGCCGCCCTCGGCATAGTGGATTCCGAATTCGTCAAGTTTTTGCAATATTCTGAGTTTGTCTTCTACAGAAAATGAAATGTCCTCAGCCTGAGCACCATCTCTGAGCGTTGTATCGTATATTTCTACTCGTTTTGACGCAGTCATTTATTTTTTCTTTTTTTGCTTGCCCAGTTCAAAGGCTTCGTGCAGAATCCTTACGGCAAGTTCCGTATATTTTGAGTTTATCACGCATGAAATTTTTATCTCCGATGTGGAAATCATTTCAATATTGATGCCTTGATGAGCAAGAGTGTTAAACATCTTTGAAGCAACGCCCGCATGGCTCCTCATCCCCAGCCCGATTATTGACACCTTGGCAATATCAGCATCGGAAAGCACATTTCCGGCATCAATATTATCAGCTATCTTCTTCACGGTCTCCAGTGCCCTCTTTAGATCGCTCTTTTCAACAGTAAATGTAAGGTCTGTGAAACCCTCAGTGCTCACATTCTGGACTATCATATCCACATTAATGTTTGCCTCACAAAGAGGGGTGAAAAGTTTTGCCGCAATGCCTGGCTTATCCGGGACCCTAAGGACTGTGATCTTTGCCTGGTTTTTATCATAAGCTACAGCGGAAACGCTTATCTGTTCCATTTCTTTATCCTCCTTTGCAACAAGGGTACCTTCAGTATCATTAAAACTTGACCTGACCACAAGAGGGACTTTATATTTCATTGCGAATTCAACGGATCTGAGCTGGAGAACTTTGGCTCCAAGGCTGGCCATTTCAAGCATCTCCTCGTAGGAGATCTTGTCAAGTTTCTGTGCTTCAGAACAAATATTGGGATCAGTGGTATAAACGCCGTCCACATCGGTATAGATTTCGCACAGGTCCGCTTTAAGGGCCGCAGCCAATGCTACTGCAGTGGTATCTGATCCCCCCCTTCCGAGCGTGGTCACGTTTCCATCCCTGGTAATTCCCTGGAATCCTGCAACGATAACAATCTTCCCATCACGCAATGCTTTTCTCATTCTGTCTGTTTTTATCTCCAGAATACGGGCTTTGGAATATGCATTATCGGTGATAATCGGAACCTGGAACCCGAGGAATGATTTTGCCCTGTAGCCCATTGATTCAAACGCTATTCCAAGTAGTCCTATGCTGACCTGCTCGCCAGCGGCGATAACAACATCATATTCCCTCAACGGAGGAAGGTCATTAACCTGCTGTGTCAGCGCAACGAGTTTATTGGTTTCTCCTGACATTGCAGACACCACAACAACAACATCGTGTTTCTCGTCCCTCGTCTTTGCTGCGCGTTTTGCTACATTCTTTATCCGGTCTATTGAACCTACCGAGGTGCCTCCAAACTTCTGGACAATCAGCATTTACCCCTCTCCTGTAGTAATTTTAGATTTAATGCCCTTATGCCGGGCACGGGGCGCCGTTCCCCTGTTTATTATCTGGATTAATCTTTTGTTCCTATCCGAGTATGCAATTTTCACCCACACCGTGCCTTCAGGAAGCATTCCGGGAAATTTATCAGCCCATTCAACTGCCGCAATGCCATCACTGTTTACAAACGCATCAAACCCTGTATCCATCAGTTCTTCTGTCTTGTTTATCCTGTAAAGGTCAAAATGATACAATTTCCTTTTTCCATTATAGATATTAAGTATGGTAAATGTGGGACTCGTAACATTCTTCCATTCTCTCACTCCAAGCCCCTTTGCTATCCCTTTAACAAAGACGGTTTTCCCTGCTCCAAGTTCACCTGAAAGCGCGATTACACTGCCGCTCCGGAGATTCTTAACCAGATTTTCGCCCTCCGCCACTGTTTTTTTTACGGAGTCTGCCATGATTTTAAGTATATTCATTGGGGTCCTGCAAATCAACAAAATTATTAGATTATTTCTTTCCAGATACCGGGAATTTCGTCCGCTACCTCTGTGGCAAGATAACCAAAGGGCCCGTAGTTCCGGGCAAGCCTGTCCGCTGAAAATCCGTGCACAAAAGCGCCAATCCTTGCTGCATCATAGGCAGAATACCCCTGTGCCAACAGAGAGCCTATTATGCCAGTCAGAATGTCCCCCATACCGCCCGTTGCCATCCCCGGATTTCCTGTTGTGTTCACTGTATAGATTCCCTCAGGCGATGAGGTAACAGTTCTGGCTCCTTTCAGCACCAGAATGCATCCGTATTTTTTAGAAAAATCCAGTGCAGTTTTTATGCGGTCATTCTGAATTTTCTCTTTTGGTATTTTACATAGCCTTGACATCTCTCCAGGATGAGGAGTAAGAATCAGCGGCGTTTTAGCCTTTTTGAGAATAGATAAATCTTTGGATATGCAGTTAAGTCCGTCAGCATCAAT
>DATBWZ010000083.1:0-5282 GCA_036514535.1 bacterium | reverse complement strand
GCGTATCTATTTTTTTTAATCTTCTTTCTTTTTATGATCTTTTTGTTGAAGCCTGCAGTGAAGGCATTGTTTCCTCCGGACCAGCCAAAATCTACGAAGATACTCGGGTTTATTACTGTTGAGGAAAAGCAATCAGGCCCTGCCCGCAATGAAAAAATATTAAATAAATGGCGTCCCCGCTTCTGGTATGCGGGGACTGCCATAACATTACTGCTGATGCTTATGAAGGCAAGGGCAGCAGTAGAAGAGTCAAAAGGATTGAGCCGGAAGTTTGAGGACGCGGCTGAGGATGCTTTAAATGGAAAAAATCTCCAGAAAAGCTTAAATCTTTTAAAAAGTTCTATTGCATATTCTCCGGATCCGGAATATTCTGTTTTACTTTTAAAAAAACTGGCCGAGGTGCAGGAATACAGCCTTACATTTCAGCCAGGCGTATCAGAGCCTGCTACAGTGTTTAAAAAATCCACCGCTGTCAAGCCAAAGTTCTCTGACCTTCAAAATGGCAAATTTAAAATCATCAAAATTCTCGGTGCAGGCGGAATGGGAACAGTATATCTGGGTGAGCATACACTTCTTAAGAGATCCGTTGCAATAAAAGAACTGCCGCTTCATCTTTTAAGCAATCCGGCCCTTGTTGAGCGTTTTCTGAGGGAGGGGCAGGCCCTCGCAAGGCTATCGCATCCCAATATTGTGCAGGTTTTTGACCTTTTTTCAGAAAACGGCAGGCATTATCTTGTAATGGAATATGTTGACGGAACTTCTCTGGATAGCCTGATCAGAAATAAATCCCTGAACCTAAGCGAATTCATAAATTTCTCCAGGCAAATCTGTGAAGGTCTGGCGTATGCGCATTCAAAGTCTATAATTCACAGAGATCTCAAACCCCATAACATACTTATATCCGGAAATCAAAATTTAAAGATTGCAGACTTTGGACTTGCAAGGCTTGTTGACACATCTATTTTTACAATGCCTGGAACAGTGATTGGTTCTCCACTTTATATGTCACCCGAGCAGGCAGAAGGAAAAGAGGCAAACTCACGCTCGGATATATACTCAGTTGGAGTAATTCTTTACGAAATAGTTACTGGGGTGTGCCCCTTCTCCGGAACTGCTTCCGAGGTAGTTGCCCAACTTCTGTCAAAGGATCCACAGAAACCAAGAAAGATCAACAAAGAGATACCTCCCAAATTAGAGAAAATAATACTCAAAGCAATGAGCAAAAAACCTGAGGAAAGACACGGATCAGCAGAAGAAGTCCTTAAGGAAATTAATCTGTTATTGTAAGGTTATTTTCTGGCCAATACATTAGCATTTTTTGATTTTTCAATCAAACTGCTTATCTCTTTGTGAACAATTTCCATTAGGTTATCGCGGTCATCAAGGGTCAGATTTTTTGTGTCAATCGGTTTGCCAAATGTAAGAGTTATTGAACCGGGTGTAATCTTCCACGCCCCTTTTGGAAGAATGCTTCTTGATCCGTAAATCCCCACAGGGAGTATGGGCACCTGAGCCTTTATTGCCAGGACAAATCCTCCCTTTTTTAACGATTGCAAATTCCCGTCATGACTCCTTGTCCCTTCCGGAAAAACAAGTATATTTACGCCATTTTTGATCTTTTCCGCCGCACTGTCCACGCTTCTGATCGCCCTCTCCCGCTGTCCCCTGTCTATTGCGATATGACCCGCAAAATACATGGCCCATCCCAAAACAGGAATCCACATCAATGCCCTTTTAGCAAGGAAATAAATGCTTATGGGACTTTTCGCTACAAGTGAAAAAACATCAAAATAACTCTGATGATTTGACATAACTACATAGGGCGTTTCCGGATTAATAAATTCAGCGCCATTCAAGCGCACACTCACTCCTGATGTTTTAAGGATTAGATCAGCCCATATCCCTGAAATGCTATGGAAAATACTGCTATTCTTTGGGAAAAAGAGGCCAAATATTATTACAATCATGCCGACGACAATAGTATAGACAACAATAGAAAGATTTGCAATATAAGATCTTAGATTCTTCATCTTCTGACTCCGGATATTTCAAGCAATTTTTTAGTGTTTCTTATATCTATCTCAATCTGTTTTTTTAATTCTTCAACATTATTAAATCTGATCTCCTCTCTAAGCTTTTTTATAAACTCTACACGCAATTCCTTACCATAAATATTCTCATTAAAATCCAATATGTGGACCTCTATAGTTAGTTCGTTTTTTCCGAATGTCGGAGATGTTCCAATGCTTACAACCCCTGGATACGAATTAGAATTCATAAAAACCACTCCGGCATATACACCATTTGCCGGTATGAGTTCCCACTCTGTTCTTAAATTCGCGGTAGGGAAACCGATCTTTCTCTGCTTTCCCTTTACAACAATCCCATTTATAAAGAATCTCTTGCCGAGCAGGGTGTTTGCAGTGTCAATATCACCCTCAGAAACAAGTTCTCTTATGCTTGAACTGCTGACAATAACTCCATTCATTTCAACCGGTTCAACCATGTTCACTTCAAAACCATATTCTTTTCCGAGTTTTCTGAGTATATCCGGTGTACCTGCGGCATCCCTGCCAAATGTAAAATTTTTGCCCACAAAAACAGCACGCGGCAGCAATGGTTTCCAAAGATATTCGCGGACAAACTCTTCAGGGAATTGCCTTGAAAATTCCCTTGTAAAATTAAGACAGAGCACAATATCCACCTCATTCTCAAGAATCTTCAACTTTTCATTTAAAGGGGTTATATTCTTCAGGCTATCAATACCCCGCAGAACCTTTTCCGGATGCGGCTCAAAAGTCATAAGAAGCGTATTGACTTTATGTTCGGCGGCCTTTTCCCTTACCCGTTTCAATATCTCAAGGTGGCCGAGATGCACCCCATCAAATATTCCAATAGCCAAAACAACATGTTTTGGAATATCTCCGGTTATTCTTCTATAAAACTTTGCCATAATTACGGATGTCTATTTTCAGACACATTTATCAGGTGTGCTTAATCTTCCAGTCTGATGCTGGATTGTAATCAAAGAAATACCCGCACTTGAAATTAACATCAGAAAGATCAAAACGGTCTATGGGAAATAACCGGCATTGCCTTGGCCTGCCGGTGTGATAAATAAGGCATTTTTTCTGTATTCCTTTCCTGATAAGAAACGGGCACTTGTAAACCAAACTGCAACACTCTCCGCACTGAAGGCATCCACCGCGTCTCTTCTTGAGGTAAAAACCAAGATATTCTGCATTAAAGTGACAGCGAATAAACCTTCTAACCTTATTTACAAGTTTTCTTACTTCATGATTCTTAATTTTTTCAAGTAATAATTCCATAAATTAAAGGTCTTTTGACTGGTTTTACTTTACTATAAATTATTGCGCCTGTCAACTTTTCTATTGTTTCATTTAATTTTACTTCATTATTATAATAAATAATAAATATCGGTTCCCCCTCCTTTACCATTTCGCCATACCCCTTATTCACGAAGATACCAACAGAGTGGTCAATTTTATCCTCCGGGTTTATCCTCCCTGCTCCAAGCGTCCTGACGGCATTGCCAATTACAAAGCTATCAATTATCGCAATATAACCTTTGCGAAAAGATTTTAATTCGTATCTATTGGGGGCAACAGGAAGGATCTCAGGCTTATCTGCGATTCTATCGTCGCCTGACTGCAGTTTTACCATATTCTTAAATTTTTCAAGCGCCCTGCCATCCTTAATAGCCGACTTACACAAAGCTTTTCCGTCATTAATTGTTTTGGTTAAGCCTGAAAGTTTAAGCATCCATGCTCCTATCTCAAAACAGAGTTCTCTTAATCTTTCATCCCCCTTATCCGTCAGAACCTCTATTGATTCCATTACTTCAAGTGAATTGCCAATGTATCTTCCAAGCGGTTCGTCCATTCCTGTTATAATACCTACAGTATCAACCCCCATACCCTTGCCAATGCTTACAAGCGTCTCGGCCAGTTGTTTTGCATCCTGAAATCTCTTCATGAATGCGCCTGCGCCGACTTTGATGTCAAGCAAAAGCCCCCGGCATCCACCGGCAAGTTTTTTGCTCATTATGCTGGAAGCAATCAGCGGAATGGACTCCACTGTTGCTGTCGCCTCCCGGAGCGCATAGATCTTCTTGTCCGCAGGCACTATCTCCGCTGTCTGACCTGTTATGGCAACACCAATCTTTTCAAGGTTTGATTTAAAATCCTCCAGAGATAAATCTGTCCTGAATCCCGGGATTGATTCAAGTTTATCAAGTGTCCCTCCCGTATGTCCAAGCGCCCGTCCTGCTATCATTGGAACAACAACACCGAGTGAAGCCACCATAGGCGCAACAATCAGACTCACTTTGTCTCCAACCCCACCGGTTGAATGTTTATCCACCTTCGGCGCTTTTATGTGTTCAAGATTAACCGTTTTGCCCGATTGCATCATTTCCTTTGTAAAGCTCAATAATTCCTTCTCCTGCATTCCTCTGATATAAATTGCCATCAGCAATGCAGAGATCTGGGAGTCAGTAATCTCTCCATTGCAGTATCCGCGAATCAAAAAAGAAATCTCATTTCTGCTCAGGGATTTACCGTCACGCTTATTACTGATTATTTCAAGAATGTTCATTTTGATAATATTAACAGAAAAAACAGTATTTATCTATATAACCAAGCAGTCGGCAAAGTGGCGTTTTCGGAATATTATTTTTTAACCTGCTACTGAATTAATTTGAAAAGATGATTTATTTTTCAAATTGCTCATAAATGTTCTGAGTCGTTCATTCTCTCCATACTCCCCATCGTAAAAAAGATTTACAATAGGAATGCCATATTCTTTCTGAATATTCTGGAATATAGCTGCAGAAATAGTCCCCGGCATGCATGTAAATGGAGAGACATTTGCTATGATTGAGGCGCCCTGCCGCGCGAAAATCACGGCCCTTCCCACAGATAGAATTGCCTCTGCTGTAAAATCCTGGGATAAATATTTTGCTCCTTCCTCTACTACTTCTTTTATGGAAGGTTCCACTCTATTATAGAGCATTGGCTTTACAACCTCGTACGCTTTGTGTTCTTCTTTCATAATGAACCTGTTTTTGAAAAATGCCGTAAAGATTTCGTTCAAGTTTTTGGTTTTGATTGCTTGATCGTTATGCAAATAAGAAGTATACAGAATCCATTCTGAAACAGGCGCAAGCCAGGCTTCACCGCCGCACTCTTCTATAACATCAATTATAGAACCATTGCTAAAAGAATTGCATCTGACAAATATCTCCCCTACAATTCCCGCAA
>DATBWZ010000082.1:0-6291 GCA_036514535.1 bacterium | reverse complement strand
AAAAAAATCAAGCCCTGGAACAGGCAATGCTTCGGAAGCAGAGAAGATGCAACGAAAGCAGGCAAAAGGGCATGCAGGGTATGCCGGCCATAAATTTTTGCGGATAGTTGGAAAATTTACTCCTTCTATGAAAACGCCCGCTTAAGCAATTTTATTGCCTGAATGATTAATTTCTGTTTCTTCTCATCCCCTGGAACAATCTTTGCACTGTTGTCACTCACCAAAAAATCCGGATGAGATTCGGCATATCGTTTTCCTTTTTGTTGAACATGCTTTTCTGACTCAAATTTTATAATATGATTAAGAGAAACATTCAAGCCCTGAGCAATCACGAGTAGCGTCCCAATGGATGGATTTGTCTCACCCCTTTCAATCTCTCCGAGGTATTTATACGAAATCCCGGCCAGTTCTGCAAGCTGCTCCTGTGTCAAACCTTTTGCTTTTCTGAATTTCCTTATGTTTAAACCAAGAGCCTGAATGAAGTTGGCATTCTTCATGGAAATCACCTGCCTTATTTGGATAAGAATTATGGCAGGTATTTAAGCAGGGTTAAACACACTAAAAGTGAGATTTTCTGCTTGACAAATAAGAACTATAGGTGATATAGTGTAACAGAAATAAGGGAATTATATGGTTGGTGGGTATGCTTTTGAAGGATAATCTTGGAATATTCATAGGCTCAGTTGATTTCATTAAAGGAGAGGTAAAAAGCCTTAATGAAAGAACTCTTGGAACAATTCAGAGATTTAATTCTGAAGGATTGCCTTTTAACTTTGATACAACTTTCAAACTTACAAAAGGCATTACTGGATTAACTCTTAGGTTAATAAACAAAGGAGGAAGAAAATGAAAAAATTAACGGTGCTTATGGCAATATTGTTTGTATTAGGATGTGAAGGTCAACAAGGCCCTAAAGGAGATAAGGGAGATATAGGTCCACAGGGTATCAAAGGAGAAACAGGGGCAACAGGTTCACAAGGCTCACAAGGCCCACAGGGATTGCAGGGACCATCGGGACCAGAAGGACTTCAAGGACCGCCAGGAGTTCCTTGTACAGACTGTGTAAATTCTGCTTCAATTGCTGATGAAGCTGTTACAAGTCTTGATATTGCTAATAATACAATTACAGGAGCAGATATTTCTACTTCTACAAATCTTAATATTGCTTCGCTTTCATTTTCAACACCAATAACAAATTATATCAGCATTCCAGGATATTTATGCGTTCCAACTCTTGATCCAAATTCATCCAAACAATTTGTGAGAGCCCAAGGTGGTATTTATCCACAGGCCCTTGGTGGAATTAATTTATTATGCCCACTTGTACTTCCACATGGTACGACTCTTACAAATATAAGGTTTAGTTTTAAAGATACAAGTACTACAGGATTCTTTACTTTAGGAATAGAACGAAATCGTCTTTCAACTTCCTGTATAAGTAACACATTATCGTGTCTTAATGATGCTGGCCCAAATATGTATCCAGACCCAAATCTCTTAAACTGTACCCTTAACTGGACTATTGATAATGATAACTGTTCATATAATGTTAGGGTTATGATTTTTTCAGATGTTGCTGGAAATTACATCTTTACAATATTCTATGGACTAACTGCAGTATATCAGGTTACTTCAGTACCATGAAATACAATTTCAAAAAGGGGGCAGTTATGAAAAGGCATTTCTTCAAGAATGTACCACAGATACAGACTGTAGTGTTGGTGATATTTGTAAACAATATAATTGTATCCCTATTCCAAAAGGAGAAATAGCAGGTCATCTTTTTTTAGTCTTTCCTTCAGTTTTTTAAAAGGTATTGTTACCTCGTCACGACGCTCAGCAACAACCGCAAGGTCATGGATATCTTCAAGAAGTTCTTTATACTCTCTTAACCCCAAAACCTCTTAGAGAAAAAAATCAAGCCCTGGAACAGGCAATGCTTCGGAAGCAGAGAAGATGCAACAAAAGCAGGCAAAAGGGCATGCAGGGTATGCCGGCCATGGAAGCAATAAAGGATTATTTTTTAAATCACACTCAAATAATTTTAACAATATTTAAAACTCCTTGACTCCTGATAAAAACATATGGTATCTTTAGCAGGATGGCCGATTTTAATATAGGCAAAAAATTAAGGGAACTCCGGAGGGAACGCAATTTTACACTGCAGGATGTTGCAACGGCAACGGGCTTTTCGGCATCCCTGATTTCCCTGATAGAATCCGAGAATGTCTCTCCGCCAATTGCTACGCTCTCAAGAATTGCCGGCGTGCTTAAGGTAAACATGGGATATTTTTTTGCTGAGTCCTCCGATGATAAAAAGGTAGAAGTGGTGCGCAGGGGGCGGGGGAAGAAGGTGCGCAGGGTTATATCCAGTTCCGGAGTAAAACATGGATACTCTTATGAGACCCTGGCGTACAAACTGAAAGAGCGGAAAATGGAGCCATTCCTGCTTACAGTCAGGACAAAGGGCGGTGACGAAAAATCGGTTTATAACCATGAGGGGGAGGAGTTCCTGATGGTGCTGAAGGGACGTGTTGTGCTGGTTTACGGTGATGAGAAAATCCATCTGAAAGAGGGGGACAGCGTTTATTTTGACTCCCGTGTTGAGCACCGATTGCTCTCGCATGGCACGCAGGCGGCAAGGGTGCTTGCGGTTATAGCTTAACGGTAGAACCCATTCTGGAGGTGTTATGGGAATAGAGGAAAGGCTTAAGAATCTTGAAAATCTGAACCGTGAGGCGGAACAGGGCGGCGGAAAAGATCGCATTGAAAAGCAGCATAAATCCGGTAAACTTACAGCAAGGGAGCGGGTAGATCTGCTTCTTGATAAGGGGAGTTTCGTGGAAATGGGAAAATTCGTCACCCACCGCTGTTACGATTTTGATATGGAGAAGCAGAAGGTGCCGGGGGATGCAGTGGTAACAGGTTATGGCACGATTGATGGCAGGCTTGTTTATGTATTTTCACAGGATTTTACAGTGTTCGGCGGTTCGCTTTCAGGAGCCTTTGCTGAAAAAGTCTGCAAAATAATGGACCTGGCAATGAAAAACGGCGCACCGGTTATCGGATTGAATGATTCCGGCGGCGCAAGGATCCAGGAAGGGGTTGTAAGTCTTGCAGGCTATGCCGATATATTTCTCCGGAATGTCCTTGCCTCCGGGGTTGTGCCCCAGATCTCCGCAGTGATGGGTCCATGCGCGGGTGGAGCGGTCTATTCGCCGGCGATAACTGATTTTATAATAATGACAAGGGGAACAAGTTATATGTTCATAACAGGGCCTGAGGTTATAAAGGAAGTTACGCATGAGTTGGTTACCAAGGAAGCTCTTGGCGGCGCAGAGGTTCACGCGGCAAAGAGCGGCGTTTCTCATCTCGTAGCAGAAAACGACGAACAGTGCCTGCAGTTGGTGCGCGAACTTCTGAAATATTTGCCCGGCAATAACATGGAGGATCCGCCTCAGGTTCCGTGCGAGGATAGCCCTAATCGCAGGGATCCAAGGCTGAATGAAATTGTTCCTGATAATCCCAATAAACCTTACGATATTAAGGATATAATCAACCTTGTGGTGGATAACGGGGAATTTCTTGAAATTCATGCAGGTTATGCGAAAAACATGGTCGTTGGATTTGCGAGGATGAATGGGCGGAGTATTGGAATTGTTGCAAATCAGCCAGCGCATCTTGCCGGCTGCCTTGATATTGACGCAAGCGTAAAGGGTGCGAGATTTATCCGGTTCTGCGATTGTTTCAATATCCCGTTGATTACCTTCGTGGATGTGCCCGGGTATCTTCCGGGAACTGCACAGGAGTACGGCGGAATAATCAAACACGGCGCAAAATTGCTTTATGCTTTTGCTGAAGCAACCGTGCCCAAGATTACAATAATCACCCGAAAGGCGTACGGAGGCGCATACGACGTTATGAGCAGCAGACACATCCGTGCGGATATTAATTTCGCATATCCGACAGCGGAGATTGCGGTTATGGGACCAGATGGCGCGGTAAATATTGTATTTCGCAAGGAACTCGAAAAACCAGGCAGCCCTGAGGAATTGCGGTCGCAGCTGGTAAAGGATTACAGAGCAAAGTTTGCATCCCCCTGGAAGGCGGCAGAATTAGGTTATGTGGATGAGGTGATAAAGCCCGAGGAAACACGGTCTAAGATTATCAATGCCTTGGAAATGCTCAGAAACAAGAAGGACAGAAACCCGCCAAAGAAGCACGGTAATATACCGCTGTGAGGTGAAAAAGTGTTCAATCTCAATATAGCTATACTACGCGTTAGCCATCGTAGTAAAGATTACATGCATTGGGAGGGACTGTCCTGCGCAGCCAATTGCGTTACTCATGGGCACCCGCTTCGGCCACCTCCACCGCACATATCCGATGGCTGACGCGAGATAGAATATATGTTCAAAAAAATCCTCATAGCTAATCGCGGCGAGATTGCAATCAGGGTTATACGCGCCTGCCACGAGATGAACATTGAAGCGGTGGCAATATTTTCCGATGCGGACAGGCATTCCCTCCATGTCAGGAATGCCGATGAGGCTTACTTTATAGGTCCCTCGCCAGCAAAAGAGAGTTATCTTAATATTAACAGGATAATTGAGGTCGCTAAGAAATCAAAGACAGAGGCAATCCACCCCGGCTACGGGTTTCTCGCGGAGAATCCGGAATTTGCAAAGCAGTGTGCTAGGGCGGGAATTGTCTTCATCGGACCTTCTCCTGAAGCAATGATAAAGCTCGGCAACAAAATAGAGGCCCGCAGGACAATGTTATCTGCAGGTGTGCCGATTGTTCCGGGGACAGAGGAAGCAATAGCAGATCTGAAAGAGGCAAAAAAAATAGCAAAAAAGATCGGTTATCCAATAATGCTGAAAGCAGCGGCAGGCGGCGGTGGCAAGGGCATGAGAAGGGTTCTGAATGAATCCGAACTGGAAAGCTCGCTTGCCATGGCGAGATCCGAGGCAGTTTCTTCATTTGGCAACGATTCCGTTTATATTGAGAAACTTCTGATAAAACCAAGGCATGTAGAGGTTCAGCTGCTCGGAGACCATTCCGGGAATGTGATCCATCTTTTTGAGAGGGAATGCTCAATACAAAGGAAACACCAGAAACTGATTGAAGAAACCCCTTCTCCGGCAATTGATAAAAAAACGCGGGAGAGGATCTGCGCTGTCGCTGTTAAAGGCGCAAAAGCGGCAAAATACACCTGCGCGGGCACAATGGAGTTTCTGATTGATGCGGATAAGAATTTCTACTTCATGGAGGTAAACACCAGATTGCAGGTTGAACATCCGATTACGGAAAGGGTTACCGGTGTTGATGTGGTGAAGGCCATGATGGAGATTGCCGCAGGGGATAAATTGAGATTTAAACAGAAGGATATAATACAAAAAGGACATGCCATTGAATGCAGGATCTGCGCGGAGGATCCGGAGAACAATTTCATTCCTTCGCCGGGAAAAATTGAACAGTTGCGCCTGGCCGGAGGCTTCGGAATCAGGAATGACAGTGGAATCTACGATGGCTGGGATGTCCCGTTATTTTATGATTCCCTCCTCTCAAAACTTATTGTCTGGGCGCAATCAAGGGACGAGGCAATTTTAAGGATGCGTAGGGCACTGAAAGAATATAAGATAAAGGGCATAAAGGTAAATGTGCCATTTCATCAGTGGGTTATGAATCATCCGAGATTTATCAAGGGGGACTTTGATACACATTTTATTGATGAGGAATTTACCCCTGATTCGCTCAAGAGCGCTTATTCTCACGAAGAGGTTGCAATTATATCTGCGGTAATATCAGCATTCAGAAAGGATAAGGAGACAGCAGCCGGGGTTTTAAAACTCAACGGGGCGCTCGCGGGAAAAGCCTCAACATGGAAGATTGCCGGGAGAATGGAGGAGCTTGCAAGGGATGAAATACGAGATTACGGTAAACGGTAAGATCCTGCCTGTTAGCATTGAGGAAACAGGCCGTTTCCAGTACAGGGTTATGATCAACAGGAAGGCTAAGTTTGTTGACGCGCACCGGACAGAGGCATGCGTATATTCTATCCTGATTGACGGAAAATCATACGAGGTTGACATATCCGCAGATGGGGAGAATTTTATTGTGGATATTGACGGGGAGAGACACGCTGTTTCAGTTATTGACGAGAGAAGGAAAAAACTCCGCAGCATAGGTGGGCAGGCAAAGATTTCAGGAAAACAAGTGCTCACAGCGCCAATGCCTGGCAGGGTGGTGAGGATTCTGAAAGAGAGGGGCGAAAAGGTAGAGAAAAAT
>DATBWZ010000081.1:0-6324 GCA_036514535.1 bacterium | reverse complement strand
GTGTAGATTCTGTCATATCCGATAATTTTCTCTGCCTTGTAAACGCCATTCTTGTCATGGGGAATAGTTAATGTGCTTTTGGAAGTAATATTAGCTACAGCATCCTCAACAGTAACCCCCTGTGCATCCTCAATCTTTATTACTGCTTCCACCTTGAAATCGTTGGGATCTGAGGCATTGGAGAAGTCCGGTCCGGCAGTTATCTCCGCATCAATATTTAATGTCCCGCTGCCTGATCCAGGATTGTTAACAGCGCCGGTTGATTCATTCCGGCAGGCAATAATTAAGCCAAGCAGTGGAATTAGCAGCCATAATCTAAGCGGTGCTTGCATTCCGAATAATTATATATATTAAAAAAAAACTTTCAAGCAAAATCTTTTTACTCCACATATTCCCTTAAAAATTAAACAGTTAACCAGGTGTAAGAGCGCATATTAAAACTATTTGGATACAATAATCATGCATCGCGCACGATAAATATAATTAAAAGGAGGCATTATGACTCAGATTAATTCAATAGGGGTTCAGGCAAACAGACTGATGGATGCCTTGGGATTGCCGGACAGCATTGGCGATGCTGTGGGCGCTGTTATTGATCTCGGGCGCGGGGATAAGGCAGGATTCATAAGGAACATGAACGATCTCAGCGATGATGTTAATAAGTTTATTTTTGAGCGCTTCAACGGCAGGAAAATTTTAAAATCCGCGGCAAAAAAGGCATCCGTCCGCAAGAAAAAAACCAAAGGAATCAGGAGAGCATTGACCGCCGCCAAACCGCTTCTGAAGCGTCTTGCAAAAACCGGGAAACTCGGATTATTCAGCCCCCAGGTGTTATTGAGCACGGCTGTTCTTTCAGTGCTCATAGGGGCTGTAAAACAGGCCAAGCAAGGGGGGGCTGCGCCTGCAGCGCCTTCTCAGCCTCAGGTCCGGAATCAGCTTCCGATTCAGGTCCAGACTCCGGTCCAGAATTTAGGCCCGCTCCAAACCGGCAGCCTTGAGGAGAGGGTAATGCTCGCGCTCAGCACAGGAATTAAGGATAACGCAACGGAGCTGGACAAGCTTATGGGCGATATCCAGAATATTGGGAACAAACCAAATATGACCGATAAGGACAAAAATGACCTGCAGTTGCTGCAGGTGAAATTGCAGATTACGATGAATCGCAGGAATGAAATGGTAAACACCCTGAGCAATATCATGAAGACGCTGCATGAAATGAATATGTCATCGGTTCGCAACATAAGGATGTAAGGAGGCAATAATGCAAAACATAACAGAAAACATATCCCAAAATGAAGCATTGTTCACCTGGCAAAAACTTCTCATGTATGTAGAGGGAAAGATCGGGCTTGCGGAACTGGAGGGCTTGGACGAGGAACAGATCTCCACTATTGCGGAGATAGGCTATGCGCTGATGGAGCAGGGCAGAACAGACGAAGCAAGGAAACTATACGAGGGACTCATTGAAATGGCGCCGGTGGATCCTTATTTCCATTCTGTTCTGGGCGCAATATACCAGAGGATGAACGACAATGAAAAATCATTGCAGGAGTATGACATTGCGCTTAAGCTTAACCCGGGCGATCTCCCCGCGCTTGTGAATTCGGGGGAGGTCATGCTGCACTCGGGCAGGATTATTGAAGCGCTTGAAAGACTTAAGGCGGCAATAGCCATTGACAAAGAAGGAAGCGATCCCTGGGCGCTCAGAGCGATGGCGCTGGTTGCAATAATAGGTAATATATTAAAGGAGAAAGCCAGGGCTTGAAAAAGAGGCTACACTCCTCCTTCAAGGGGGTTGCAAACCGCATAAAATTCAGCTCAGGCAACCCCCTATCCTTTTTATTTTATAATCCGGATATAATCCTTTCTATTCTTGTGGTATCCATGGTGGGGATGATGCTGTTTCCCCTCCCCACATTTATTCTGGATATACTGTTGTCAATCAACATTACATTTGCCGTTGTGCTTCTGATAACATCCTTGTATGTTCCGAACGCAATCGGGATTGCATCCTTTCCAACAATGCTACTCCTTACGACATTATTCCGGCTTTCGTTGAATGTATCAAGCACGAGGCTTATACTTCTTAACGGATATGCCGGCGAGGTAATTAACTCCTTCGGAAGATTCGTTGTGAAGGGTAATTATATCGTGGGCGGAGTAATCTTTCTTATATTGACAATAATTCAGTTTATTGTGATCGCTAAGGGCTCGGAGCGGGTGGCGGAGGTATCCGCAAGGTTCAATCTTGATTCCATGCCGGGAAAGCAGATGAGCATAGATGCTGATCTCAGAACAGGCGCCATCAGCATGGAGGAAGCAAGGAGCCTGCGCAGGGAACTGGAGCGAGAGAACCAGTTCTACGGAGCAATGGACGGGGCAATGAAGTTTGTGAAGGGTGATGCAATTGCAGGGATAATAATAGCGGCAGTGAACATAGTCGGCGGATTAATTATAGGAATACTCCAGAAGGGCTACTCATTCAACAAAGCGCTCCAGAAATACACCGTCCTGACAATCGGCGACGGGCTGGTTTCCCAGATCCCGTCCCTGCTCATATCCACAGCAGCCGGAATCGTGATCACCAGAGTGGCATCCCGCGAGAATGATTCCAATATTGCAAGGGACATTTCCATGCAGATATCAAAATATCCAAAGGCGCTCGGTATTGCCTCGGGTTTGCTCATAATCCTATCCATCCTCCCTGGGCTTCCGGGCGTCCCATTTTTTGTTATGGGAATAGCAACAGGCGCCGGCGCATATTTTCTGACAAAGAGAGCGGTATCCGCTGCGGAAAAGAAACCATCAGAGGAAGGAGATCTGATCAGCGGGCTCTTGGAACCGGTATCCATTGAGGCGCCAAGCGGATTAATGCCGGATATGGCTGCTTTTGAAAAGGGAATGCGGTTCCTTATAAACGAGATATTTTTTGAACTTGGGGTGAAGGTGCCTCTTCCTTCGGTAAAAACGGTTGAAAATAATGCTTACAAGGACAAATGGATAATAAAGTTGTTTGAAAATCCTGTGGCAATACTTCCAGTTGCCAAAGACTGCGTTCTTATCCCTGAGCGTGAGGAAAAGTTGAAGGACTGGAATCTTAAACCTGAACAGACCATATCTCTTAATGGCCAGGAATTTTCAATCGTCCGGAAAGAATTATCCGAGAATCTGCGAAACCTTGGACTCACAGTTGTAGAGGGAGAATCAATTCCCCTGTTTTTACTCAGGGAGGTACTGTATTCAAAAACATCCATTTTCATAGGAATAAACGAAACGCAGGAGATGCTTGACGGATTCACGAAATTTTATCCTGCCCTTGTCAGGGAGGTTGTGCCGCGGATTACCGGCCTTCCGGAATTATCGGAACTGTTAAGAAGGCTCGCAGACGACGGCATCCCGGTAAGAAACCTACGAAGGATACTGGAATCAGTTGCAAGGCACGGCAGCGCAGAAAAAAACATACCGCTTCTTACGGAACTTGTCCGTTCAGACCTGAAAACAGAGATTACCCTCAGGTTTTCCGGCGAGAACGGCGTTTTATCGGCATACATACTGAGTCCAATCCTTGAAACCGACCTTCTTGAAGCAATAAAGGGAGAAAACGGGAACCGTGTCCTGTCTATAGATCCGGATCTTGCAACAGGAATGCTGGACGCTGTTGAGCGGGAATTTTATACGAAGGGCAATTATTCCGTCCCGCGTGTCATCCTTGCGCCACCGGAGTTACGGCTGCTGCTGCAGAATTTCCTTAAAAAAAGGTTCGGGAAAATTAATGTCCTGTCCTTTGAGGAAATTGAACCAGCAACAACCATCAATCCACTGGGAAAAATATCCGTTGTTGACATAGAGGGAGAGACGGAGAGCAATGAATCTGGGGCTTTGTAAAAAACTCCAGCAAGTTCAACTCACAATCGCTATTTCGCTGTTGCACTTTCTGCACCTGTTTTTGTTAAGATCCGCAACTAAAACATTGTCCCTCCTGCGGCTGACAAGAATGGCGCCGCAGGAGGGACAAAGCGTATCATTCCACTTTTCATCCAATACATTACCGAGATACACATAATTTAATCTTCCTTTTGCAATAGAATAAGCCCTTTCAAGCCGCTCCATGGGTGTTGGCTGGTTGTGCATCTTATAATTTGGGAAATACCGCGAAAAATGCAGGGGTATATTCCTTCCCAGTCCGGCAATATACTCCACAAGCGCAGAAATATTTTCATCCGAATCATTCTTTCCCGCAACAAGGAGATTGGTTATCTCCACATGGCACTTCCGAATAGATTTCTCTATCGTTTTTTTGACGGGCATAAGGTTACCATCGCAGATTTTTTTATAATAATCAGCGTCCATTGATTTAAGGTCAATATTCATTGCATCTATGAAAGGCAGCAATTCATCAAGAGGCCGCGGATTTATTTCGCCGTTAGTCACGAGGACATTTTTCAACCCTTTTTCTTTAGCAAGTTTTGCCGTATCTAAAACATATTCAAACCAGATAAGCGGTTCATTGTATGTGTAAGCGATTCCGATGGAATTGCAACGGAGCGCAGCGTCCACTGCTTCAGCCGGGGGAAAATTCTCAGAAGGCAGGCTGCCCTCCACAAGGCTCCAGTTCTGGCAGAACAGGCACCTCTGGTTGCAGCCCACAGTCCCGATGGAGAGTATTTCCGATCCCGGATAGAAATGGTAAAGCGGCTTTTTTTCAATTGGATCCAGGTGGACGGCCGCAACTTTTCCATAGCCAACCGCATAGAGCACGCCATCAATATTTTCCCGTATTGTGCAGTACCCCTTACCGGCATGTTTTATAACACAAAGTTTGGGGCAGAGAAGGCACCTCACTTTTTTCCCGTGAAGTTTTCTGTAATAAACGGCTTCCTGTAATTCAATTGACATCATAATAATTATATTATATAAAAACAAAATGAACAATTATAGAGCAGGGCAGAGCAATAAAAAGGAGGTGATAGAAATGAACAAAACAAAATATATAGTCACAGTTGCCCTTGTCGCAGGGCTTATGGCAACAGGATTCAGTTCATGTTGCAAAAAACAGGAAAAGGATATTGCTAATCTGAAGGCTCAGGTTGAACAACTGCAGAAGGATAATATCGCAATCAAAACCGAGGCGGACAAGGTAAAGGCGGATCTTGATGTAAAGTTTCAGGAACTAACCGGAGCAAAACAAAAACTGGAAGCAGAAAACGCAGAATTGAAGAAGAAACTTGAAGCCGCAGCTAAAAAAGCACCGGCAAAGAAGAAAAAGAAATAGTTTACTTCTTTCTGAGTTTAAATTTTTTGTCCAGAATCTTTAATTTTTCAACGATGCCGCCGTATTCCAGTTCAGAATATGGAAGCATTGCGGGACCGGAAAAGCCCTGCTCTCTAATTGCAACAGATTTTCGGGCAACTTTATTCCTGATATAATCCCAGAAGGGATGATCAAAAGCATCTGCTGGTTCGGTAAGTTTTCCCTCGTGCACACAGAAAGCAAGACACGAAACTACCGGAGGACCGTCAAAATACGAAACCGTAGAATCCTTCTTTACCGGCATCAGCGGCCCGTTATGGCTGCCGCGCATAAATCCCGCAACATAATGACCTATTGTAAATGGCGAAAGCATTTCTCCAGTAGCAGGGAAATCGCCCTGGACCCTGATAAGCATTACAGGATCATCCTTGCCTACATATTTCCCGGCTATATTTCTCAGTCTCGTTGTGCTAACCGCAGCCGCCTGATCGCCGGACTCCCTTGAAAATATTGCTTCAATTACATACCGTTCGTTATCCCTGAGAAGGGCTGCAATATCATAAAGTTCATCCGGAGAATTTAATTCTATTACTTTATCAGCTTCGGTGTATTCAACATCCATTATGCGAAAACGAAATCCCTTAAACATCTTGGGACTCAGAATTAATCCGGCAGAGTGCATTGGATCGGTAAAGGAAAGATAAAGCGGAAGGTTGTATGCTCCGGGATCGGTCTTATCCGCCATGAAGAGAAGAAATGGCTCATTTGGCCTCTCATCTATCTCCATCTCTGCAATGGCAGGTCCCATCCCGCGGATGTTGCGGGCAAAGGCATCCTTGAGCAGGTCCTGTCCTGCGCCGTAGAGCCCCTGCTTCTTAGCAACCTCAGTCCCTGCCTTGAAGGCATTCCAGGCAAGTTCGTGTACATTCTTGCTCTCTACCCCTTCTGAATGGGTCATAAGTATAGAGATATCGTCGCCGGTAGAACCGATATAATGGTCTATGATCATACCCTTGCCCTTCTTCGCAATATGCTCTATGACAGAATCTTTCACATTTTTGCTCGGTGTTATA
>DATBWZ010000080.1:0-21753 GCA_036514535.1 bacterium | reverse complement strand
GTCCCTGCCTTTGCAACGAGTTGTGTTGCAGCCGATTTGATTGTTACATCTACGGAATCACTGCTGGTGCACAGATTATTATCCGTTACGAGCAGGGTGTATGTTATCGGCGCTCCAATATCAGCTGAACAATCGTTCGCGCTGCAATCCACCACAGGTTGCTGGTCTGTCGCTGAACCGAGATATTTAACCGGCGACCAGTTGAAGAGATACGGGATTGTTCCACCCGTGGTAATCCCGCCGATATTGTTTGTCCCGCCGATCCGCACATCCTGGTCTGCTCCTGCGTTTGCAATGGGATTGGGATAAATTGTGACCGGTTTTACGACTGAGGCGGAACAGCTGTTTGAGTTTGTTACGGTCAACTGCACGTTGAAAACACCGGCGGAGATGTATTGATGCGCTGGATCCTGAGCGGTTGATGTTTCCGAATCGCCGAAATTCCATACCCAGGAGTTTATGGTGCCTGAGCCAGGCGTGGATGCATCGGTAAAATTAATTGTCTGGAAATTGGAAAAATTATCATAAAGACACTGCGGCGCGGGGCTGGTAAAATTCGTCCCCGGTATTTCATGGACAGTAACAGGGGTTGTGCCCGATGCAGAACATCCATTTGAATCCGCAATTGTCAGTTTCACGGATGTTGCGCCAGCGGTTGTGTATGTATATGGAAGCGGATCCGCTGCGTTTGAGTCCACCAGTGAATCGGCGTTGAAGTCCCATGCAAACGATAGAATTGTCGCAGGCGGGGACGCAGATGACGAAGATCCGTCAAAATCCAAACTGCTGTTCCGGCATACAGCAGATGAACTGACTGTTACGATAGGAACAGGAGAAGGATTTACCGTTACAGGTTCTGCGGTTGAATTGCTGCAGCCGTTGGAATCTGTAACTGTCAGTGTTATATTATAATTTCCGTTGCTGGTGAAAGTAAACTGGGGGGTAACATCTGTTGAATCAGTTATCCCATCGCCGTTAAAATCCCATGTGTAAGAAGTAATGCTTGCTGAAGCCGGGGCTGATGAGGTTGAACCGTCAAAATTAACGGCTATTCCCGGGCAGTAAGCGGGTGCGATAATGTTGATCGAAGGGACAGGCAGATCCATGGGTGATACAGTGATGTTGAACTGACTGTGAAGATTTGTCTGCCGCTCTTTAACTGTGAGTGTATATGTAGTCGGAGAGACTGGGGTCACGACTATACTATGTGAGGTTGGATCAGAAATGCCAGCCGCAGGCTCCCAATAGTATTCGTATCCATCGTTTTTGTCAGGGCCGATCTCTATACTGCTTCCTTTGCAGAATTCCACCCTTTGGGGCAGGACAATCTCAGGTGGTCCCGGAGGGAGGACATTTTTCCCGCAGCCTAAGAAGATAAGACCAAAGACAATAAATATCCCATATTTTATGTGCCAGTTTCTCCGCATAATCCTATCCATCCAAATATAATAGCAAAATTTATGCCTTTGTAAAATTAATTAATTGTTTTAAAAATATAAGGATTTTCAATAATGTTCCCATAGATATCTGTAAAGAAATGCGTGTTTAGGATAAAAATTATTTAAATTGTGGGCTTTTAACTATAATACTTGCAAACCCTGTTTTTTTACGTATTATCTTCCGTTGCCCTTCTTTTCTATTTGACATTATCCGGTATGTTATGATTAGAATATAATGATATGCTCAGGATTTTTATCATAACAATCTGTTTGTTAACTGGTTGCATGAAAGATGCTTTTGAGCCTAATAATTTCTTGAAGGACGCAAAGCAGGTTGAACTTGGGAGTCCGTTCAAATTGAGCATATATCCTGAAAAGGATATTGATTATTTCAAATTAAATGTTCCTTTACCAGGGTACCTTGAGTTTTCCGCTGGAATTGAAAAGCCCGCAAATATGAAATTGGAAGTAAAGGTATACAATCAGGGTGGGGAAATTATCAAGAGCAAGACTGGTATGCCTATAAGGTTCAGTATAGGCGCTGGAGATGTAATCTTCAGCATAAATGCTGTTGATTCCAAAATTTATTCAAAAGAACTATTCCCCATGACGGTTTCATTTAAGGATGTGAATCTGGACAGTTATGAGCCTAACAATGAGATCTCTGAGGCAAAAGCAATAGAAGCAGGAAGTACTGCGGCTATCAATATTTTCCCAATAGGAGATATGGATTTTTTTAAGGTCGTTCTTTATGATACGGGTTTTTTAAATGTAGGTTATGATTTCAACAAGCCAGCAAATTTTAATCTTTGCGCATCGGTTTTTGATGAGAATGGCAGGCTTCTTATCCAGGATTCTGATTTGCCTGCGAAATTTCCGCTCCGCAAGGGCATCTATGTTTTTGGAATACGCGATATTTATAATAATGAATCTTCCGATATAATTTTTAATTTAAGTTTTGACATGCAGCCGGTGGCACTTGACAGATCAGAACCAAATGATTCAATTGATACTGCCAAAAAGGTGAATTTTAATTCAAGCAGTAAGATAAATATTTTTCCGATAGGAGACAGCGATTATTTCAAGGTCCACACGTCTTTTCCGGGAACTATTAAATTAGAAGCCGGGAATGATGTCCCCCAGCAGTTGAACCTGGTGGGACGGATATTTGACCAGGAAGGCAGGGTGCTGGCTGGGTTTGCGAGACTGCCGGTTTCTCTATCTGTTGAAAAAAACAGGGATTATTTTGTCAGTATCAGTGATGAACTTGATGATGCGGCAAGTGAAAAGAATTTTTCAATTTATATAAAGGTTGTCCAGCAAAAATAATTTAGGTTGAATTGTTTTTTTGTATTATAATATTCTAAAATAACAAAGGAGAGAATTATGTCAGGTCATTCAAAATGGGCAACAATAAAGCATAAAAAGGCAAAGGAAGACGCAAAACGGGGACGGCTCTTTACCAAGATAATAAGGGAGCTTACATCGGCAGCAAGGAGCGGAGGCGGAAATTCGGAAACAAATCCCGCCCTAAGGGTGGCAATGGATCATGCTAAAGAATGCAACATGCCGAAAAACAACATTGATAATGCCATCAAGCGCGGAACAGGCGATCTTGATGGTGTTAATTACGAGGAAATTAATTATGAGGGCTATGGCCCTGGCGGTACCGCTGTCCTTGTGGAAACGCTTACGGATAACAAAAAGCGGTGTGCTGCCGAGATACGCCACATATTTTCCAAACAGGGCGGGAGTCTGGGTGAAGCCGGGTGCGTATCATGGATGTTTCATAAGAAGGGCATGATAATAGTACCAAAAGAGGGCGTTGACGAGGCTAAATTGATGGATATTGCAATTGATGCTGGGGCGGAAGATATTCAGGATGTTGCCGAGGATAATGTTTTTGAAATTTACACAACACCGGATAGTTTTGAAAAAGTAAAAAAGGCGCTTACCGAAAACAAGGTTAAGATTACCATTTCAGAGGTAACAATGATTCCTCAGAGTTATGTCCGTATCACAGGCAAAGACGCTGAGCATATGCTTAAACTTATTGAAGTACTTGAAGAATCAGACGATGTTCAAATGGTGTATGCAAACTTTGATATTCCATCGTCGGAAATGGAGATGCTGGCAGCCGGAGATGTTTAGAGTAATCGGAGTTGATCCTGGCACCTCTGTCGCAGGATGGGGGGTTTTGGAAAAGAACGGCGGCGATGCCCGTTATGTCAAAAGCGGCAAAATTACGCTTGATAGTTCACTCAAAATTCCAAACAGATTACATTCTCTCTTTGAGAATCTGAAAAAGGTTATTGAACAACAGCGGCCTACTGCCCTTGCCGTGGAAACCGCATTCTACTCAAAGAATATCCAAAGCACCATGCGTCTCGGTGAGGCAAGGGGGGTTATCCTTCTCTGCAGCGAACTTTCCGGGATCAAGGCTTATGAATATACTCCGGCGAAAATAAAACTTTCTGTTACAGGAAACGGAAATGCAAGCAAGGAGCAGATTCAATCCATGGTCAGGCGATTGCTAAGGATTCCTGATATAATCAAGGGCGATGAGGCCGATGCTCTCGCTATAGCGCTTTGTCATGTATATGCAAACCGGCTGGATGGGTTTATAAAAAGATGATATCTTTTCTCAGAGGAATTTTATTTAAAAAAGATTCGGGGATTATTGTAGTTGATGTTGGTGGTGTTGGATATGAGGTAATGATACCGTTGTCCACCTTTTACAAATTGCCGGAATCAGGAGAAGAGGTTTCCCTTGAAATTGTAATGCATGTTTCCGACAATTCTATGGAATTATATGGATTTCTGAGTACTATTGACAAAAAAATATTCAAAATCCTTACTCTTGTCCCTGGTATTGGGCCGAAGCTTGCAAGATCAATACTTTCCGGTATTGAAGCAAATGAACTTAAGATAGCGATTGCAAGGAAT
This sequence comes from bacterium, assembly GCA_036514535.1. Lineage (GTDB taxonomy): Bacteria > JAMCPX01 > JAMCPX01 > DATBWZ01 > DATBWZ01 > DATBWZ01. The sequence goes on along the minus strand of DATBWZ010000080.1, from coordinate 17,368 downwards.
GATGTTGTCAGGCTGAGGTCAATTCCCAAAGTGGGGGCTAAACTTGCTGAGAAGATTATATTGGAATTGAAAGATAAAATTCCGCCGCTTCTTCCTGAAGAGGAAAAGGAAAAAGTTTACAGTAATGCAATTGTCAATGATCTCATGAGTGCGCTTGTTGGCCTTGGATATAAAAGATTCCAGATTGAGGATGTTGTAAAAAGCGTTATGAGAAACAATAAAGAAAAACAGGAACTTGGTCCACTGCTCAAAGAAGCGCTTAGACAATTGAGTTTATGAAGGATAAAATAAAAAGTAAAAATGCCGACGGACTCAATCCCATAAAGACTGAAGAAGATGCCAGGATTGAAGCAACTCTCAGGCCTGGTTCTCTTTTGGAATTCATAGGGCAGGAACGGCTAAAGGATAATCTTAACGTGTTCATTGAAGCCGCTATCAAACGGGGGGAGGCGCTTGACCATCTGCTTTTTTATGGTCCCCCGGGTCTTGGCAAGACCACCCTTGCGCACATTATTGCCAGAGAATTAAAAGTTGACATTAAAAGCACATCGGGGCCAATCCTTGAGAGACCGGGTGATATCGCGGCTTTGCTTACAAACCTCGGAGAGAAGGATGTTTTTTTTATTGATGAAATTCACAGGATAAATGCTACAGTAGAAGAACTTCTTTATCCGGCAATGGAAGAATTTCAAGTGGACATTATGCTTGATAAGGGCCCCAGCGCCAGGAGCATAAAACTTCCACTGTCAAGGTTCACTCTTATTGGTTCCACTACACGGACAGGTATGCTTTCGTCTCCGTTGAGGGACCGCTTCGGGTTCATGGCAAGGCTTGATTTTTATTCCTCCGGAGATCTGATGCAGATTGTCCTGCGTTCAGCAGGCATCCTCGGAATAGAAATAGAAAAAGAAGGCGCAATTGAAATTGCCGGAAGATCAAGAGGAACGCCAAGGATCGCAAACAGGCTGCTCCGGCGGGTGAGGGATTTTGCACAGGTTCTCGGAAGTGGCACTATAGACCTCAATATAGCCAGGAATGCCCTTGAAAGACTGGAGGTTGATCGCAACGGGCTTGACAAAATGGACAGGGAAATATTGCTGGCGATTATTGAAAAATTTGACGGTGGCCCAGTGGGTGTAGAGACGCTTTCAGTGGCGATTGGCGAGGAAAGAGAAACGATTGAGGATGTTTATGAACCTTATCTGGTTCAGGAGGGATTTATTAACAGGACTCTGCGTGGAAGGATTGCAACCCCGAAAGCATATGGGCATCTTGGCATTGCACAAAAGCCCGCTGATCAGAAAGGATTTTTTTAGTTAAGGGATTCTAATGAACTTAATAATGATGATATCCGAGATTCCAACCGATAAAAAAATTTTGAGTTTGATTGACAGAATTTTGGATTATAAAATAGATGGCTTCTCTGTAAGTTATATCATTTGGATTGCGGGAGGGATAATAGTTCTTTATTTATTGATCAGTTTTATGAAATGGTTGGTGGCTCCTCCGAAAATAAAGGTGTTTGCTCCAGGTGGAATAGTTGATTCCAGGGCTGCGCTCAAATTTGCCAGGGAAGCCGTGAAGACAGGAAATTTCAGGCAGGCAGCAGAACTGTACCATCAGGTTGGCAATCTTTTAAGAGCAGCAGAACTTTACGAAGAGGGAAGGCTCTACTCAAAGGCTGCCGATATTTATATTGAACTCGGCAAATTTGAAAAGGCTGTAAATTTGCTGGAGAAAAGCGGAAAACTTCCCGAACTTGCAAACATTTATGTCAAAAGAGAAAATTTTGCAAAAGCGGGAGAACTTTTTGAAAGGATTGGAAATTATATTCTTGCGGCGGAGATGTATGAAAAAATAGGTAATGGATTAAAAGCTGCGTATCTTTATGAGAAATCGGGCGATTATGCCAGGGCGGCTGAAATGTTCAGTAATTTGAGAAAATTTGAGAACGCCGCCGAGATGTATGAAAAGTCTTATTATGAAGAATTCAGCTCTGCAAAAGCGGATGATACCCGTACCAGGAGCGAGCCCGTAAAGAAGTTTGCGTATAAAAGCGGGGAAAACTATTACAAAGCCGGGAGGCTTGACAAATCTATTAATATTCTTGTCTCAGGCGGTTTTTACCAAAAGGCAGCAGAGATCTCTGTGGAATCTAAAAAGTTTGAGCAGGCAGCAGATCTATTCTTAAAATCCAATCTTCCGTTAAAAGCTGCCGAGGCTTATGAAGCGCTTGGAGATTCAAAGAAAGCATCGCAGCTGAAGGCTGATGCTTATAGGTTATCAGGGGATAAAACCAATGCTGCCGAAGAATATGAAAAAGGCGGAAACTATCTTGATGCTGCAGAGATTTACCGTGGAATTGATAACTTTCAAAAGGCGGGACAGATGTACATGCTCGGAAACGATTTCCTTCAGGCAGCGGAGATGTTTCTAAAAGCAAAAGAGCCAAAATCTGCGGCGCTGGCTTATGAACGTGGAAGGGATTATGTAAAGGCAGCGGAGATCTACCAAAGATTAGGAGAATTTCAGAAACAGTGCGATATGCTTGAAAAATTAGGCAATTATTATGCTGCGGGAGACAATTACTATCAGCATAATGAGGTGGATAAAGCAATTGCTCTTTTGCAGAAGGTTGAAAAAACATCAAGAGAGTACAGAAAAGCTGCCGTTCTGCTGGGAGATATATTCAAAGATAAGAATATGCTCACTCAGGCAATCCACAAATACAAAGACGCTATCGCCGGAGAGGGAGTAAACAAATTCACATTGCATCCCTATTACCACCTTGCGAAGGTTCTTGAAGATCATGGGAATAGCACTGCGGCGCTTGAAATTTATGAAAGAATACTTACTGAAGATTATAATTTCAGCGATGTAGCTGCCAGGGTTGCGGGTCTTGTAGAAAAATTTAGAAAAAAGGAAGATGTGAAGGATAAAAAAGCCATCCGGTCAGAAAAACGGTTTGAACTGCTTGAGGAAATTGGCAGGGGCGGAATGGGTATAGTATACAAAGCGCGGGATTTGCTGCTCAACAGGGTTGTTGCGTACAAACTTCTTCCGAGCAGCCTTAAGGATGATCAGGACGCTGTCCAGAATTTTCTACGGGAAGCAAGGGCTGCAGCCGCGCTGAATCATCCTAATATTGTTAGCATATATGATGTTATAGAAGATGGCGGAGAATATTCCATAGTAATGGAATTTGTAGAGGGATTTACCTTGAAGAAAAGAATACAGGAAGTAACAAAGATTCCTGTTAAAGCGACAATTCAGATAGTCATACAGTTATGCAAAGCCCTTGATTATGCTCACCAGAACAATATCATTCACAGGGACATTAAGAGTAACAATATTATGCTTAGCAAGGACAACATTATAAAGATACTGGATTTTGGACTTGCCAAGATTCTCCATGATATCATAAATCTGCAGACCCGTTCAATGGGCACGCCCTTTTATGCCTCTCCGGAACAAATTTTAGGCGATCCTAAAGTGATGCCTATTGACCACAGAACGGATATCTATTCGCTTGGGATAACTATTTTTGAAATGGTTACGGGTGTCCTTCCTTTTACTAAAGGAGATATCGGTTATCATCATATTCATACGCCGCCTCCTGTCCCGAGCAGTCTTGTCCAGGGAATTATTCCGGTGGAGATAGATCATATTGTGTTAAAATGTCTTGAGAAAGATCTGGTTAAAAGATATGCAAGAGCAAGCGAGATTATAGATGAACTAAAAAGTATAATTTGAACACGCGTGAAAATTTGCTTGCAAATCAATTGTAGGCTTATTATAATACTAACCTATAGTGGTCTAAAATTAAGATTATGAGCTATGAAAATATGAAAGAAGAAAAAGAAGAAGAAATACTTAAAGATAAGAAAAAAAATATTGAGGAAGAAACTGCACTTTTCGCGAGAGTTGAAGAGTTTCTTCAGGTTTTCAGAAAAAATGCGGAATTTACCCAGGATGTTCTGAAGGAAAATGAAAAACTCAGATTCAAGGTGGTTCAACTTGAAGGAGAGGTCTCCCGTCTGAAAGATATACTAAATTCGCACGATCCAAATGCTGAACTCAGGAAAAAAATAAACGAACTTGAGCAGGGAATAAGCCAGATGCTTGACAAGTTCAGGCAGGTAGAGGATGAGAACAGGACTTTTGCCCAGAGATATATTGAAATAGAAGAAGAGAATAATAATCTGGCAAATCTGTACATAGCCAGTTATCAACTCCATTCAACGCTTGATTTTAAAGATGTCCTTCAGATTATTATGGAAATAATAATCAATCTGATAGGTGCAGAGGAATTTGGGATTCTATTGCTTGATGAAAAAGCAAAAGATCTTAGGGCTGTTTCCGCAGAGGGTATTGAGAGAGACATATTCCCGGCGTTCAAACTTGGAAGTGGGATCATTGGGAATGTCGCGCAGTCCGGAGAGTCATATTTTAAAGACAAAATCCCGGATATAATTAAATTGGATTTTCATAATCCGCTGGTCTGCATTCCGCTTAAAATAAAGGATAAAATTATTGGCGTAATAGTGGTATATAAATTGTTGCAGCAGAAAAAAGCTTTCACTTCACTTGACAATGAACTGTTTACCCTATTGGCAGGTCATGCAGCAACGGCTATCTTCAGTTCAAAACTTTATTCTGAATCGGAGAGAAAATTGACAACAATTCAAAGTTTCATAGACCTTCTTGCCAAATAGGGACTGGATTGTACGATGCCCGAGTATAAATTACTGATTGTTGAAGATTCACCTACTATGCGGCAGCTGATTATTTTTGCGTTAAAGCGTCTGAGAAATATAAAATTTACAGAAGCCGATGATGGTGTAGATGGACTTAAAAAGCTGTCTCAGGATATTTATAACCTGATCATTACTGACATTAACATGCCGGTTATGGATGGTCTTAAGTTAGTCAGCCTTATAAGAAAAGATGCTCTGCATAAAGATATTCCTGTTGTAATAATAACAACCGAGGGTGGGAAAGAAGACAGGGAGCGGGCTATAACTCTTGGTGCAAACGCATATCTTACAAAGCCTATTCAGGCGCCTCAGGTTTTGAAAGTTGTAAAAGAGTTACTCAAAATAGAGTAATGTTACATTTAAATTTAAGATGGTCAGCCCCGGCATTCTTAGGTTATGCAATATTACGCATAGCCGCCGACAATTATTTCAGGAATCCTCAGTGTCGGCTGAGCATCTGAAACAGGGACCCCCTGCCCATCTTTACCACAGGTGCCGATTCCATATCCCAGATCGCGCCCTACCATATCAATTGTTTTCAGTATCTCAGGTCCGTTACCCGCTATAGTGGCTCCGCGGACCATTTCACCTAAGGCTCCTTTTTCAATAATGTAGCCCTCAATAACCTGAAATACAAAATCCCCGGTTAATGTGTTTACCTCACCCCCGCCCATTTTCTTAACAAAGAGTCCGTGTTCCACGGAACGGATTATTGTCCCTGGATCCGAATCTCCTGGCGCAATAAGAGTATTGCTCATCCTGGGGACAGGTCTGTATCTGTACGATTCCCTGCGTCCACTGCCGTTTGATATCGTTCCTGTCTTCATAGCGGTAAGTACATCGTACATATAATTCTTCAATATCCCTTTTTCAATGAGCACTTTTTTTCTGGCAGGAACTCCTTCATCGTCAAAATCAAATGAACCGCGCTTATTTTGAATTGTGGGATCGTCTATTACAGTGATCAATTCAGAAGCTACCATTTTACCAATCTTGTCTTTATAGATAGAAGTCCCGTCATGGATATGGTCTGCTTCCAATCCATGGCCAACCGCTTCATGTATCATTGTTCCGCCGGCTTCACTGCTCAGAACAACCTGCATCATTCCTGAGGGAGCGGGCCTGGCCGAAAGCATTGCAACAGCCTGCTCTGCAGCTTTGAGAGCTATTTCCTCCGGGGGGAACACCCGGAACAATTCCAGCCCCATCATGCCTCCCTCCGCATGAAAACCGGTTTGTATTGTATCCCCGTTTGAGGCTACAACAAATACGACAAGGGTTGTATATGTGAGTTTCTGGGAAACTATTGTTCCGTCAGAATTTGCAATCTCTGTTTCTCTCACCGTATCTCTGTAAGTAACATTGACCTGCGTTACTGTTTTATGGAATTTTTTTGATACATTTTCTGCTGAATTTACTATCCGGATCTTTTCTTCAAGCGAAATATCCCGCGGCATTTTGTCTATTTTATGGATTGAATTTGTGTTTTTTGCTGTTAGCTTTTTATGTTCTGTATTGGCATTTTCTGAATTGAGCATAATTGCTGTTTCAGCAGCAAGATTTATAAGGGATTTCTGATTTAATAAATTTGAAAAAGCATAAGCAGATTTCCAATTGCGTATTACTCTTAGCCCGTAGCCATTGTCCATTCTGGAGGCGAGTTTATCAAATTTGCCGTTTTCTTTTAAAATAGTTGTTGTTTCCGTTCGTTCGTTAAACACATCCGCATAATCATGCCCCTGCGAGATGAGCGCTTTTAATATACGCGGATAATCTATCTGCATAAGCGATATTTATTTTATCCTATACAGCATCCATAAACAATAGAAATATATTATAGTATTTACGTGTATCTGCTTGCAAAATTTTGTAATTTTGTGTAAATTATAATTAATATGCTGTGCTACAAATGCCTGCGCCATGTGCCAGATAAAAGTCAGATATGTTCTCATTGCGGTCAAAGACTGATCCCCGGGACAAAGGCCGACTCTGGCTTAACTCCTCCGCCATCAAATAATAGCGATGCAACCACGATGCTTAACCCGCCATCTAATCCCGCATTGCCGGTCCCAAAAGACTTTCAGATTGGGGACACGATTCTGAACAGATATGAGGTGCGGGAGATGCTGGCACAGGAGGGAGGATTATTTTACTCTTACAGAGTAAAGGATAAGAAGGAGAAAATTACCAGGGTTTTAAAATTGCTCAGCAACACATTTATAGAAAAAAATATTATAAGCAAATTTCATGTTACTCTAAATGAAATAAAGAGTATTCGTCACAAATGCCTTCCTGAGATATTTGATGTGTCTGACATAGACGGACATCCTTATTTCACAATGGAATACTTGGAGGGATTAAGTCTCAAAAAATTGTTGTCAATCCGTGCAGAGGGGAAGCAGTTTTTTACCCTTTCTGAATCTGAATCAATTATTACTCCGGTTATTGAGTTGTTTGAATTCATTCATTCAAAAAATATTATTCATGGGGATCTTAAACCGGAGAACATTCTGATACTTCCGGATGCTATCAAAGTGACGGATTTAGGAATCTACAAACTTCTTGAGCCACAGGAATTTATATCGCTGCAGCTTGCAATGGGGGAGGCATATTACTATTTCGCCCCGGAGTTTATTTCACGCAAGGGACATCTGAGTTTTGCATCTGATATTTATTCAATCGGAGCAATAATTTATGAGATGTTTGCCAATATTATTCCTAAGGGAAAGCATAATGCGGTAAATAGTTATAATCATGAAGTTTCTGCAGAACTGAACGGTCTTATTATGAAATGTATAGAGGATGATCCCTCCAACCGAACAAAGACGGTCCGCGAACTTAAAAAACAATGGTTTAATGTCCTTGGAAAGCATGAACCAGAGACAATTGAAGTTGTTCCTGTAAAAGAAAAATCGCCGGATTCCGCTGTGAAAGAAAAGATTGCAGAATCTCCTTTGGTTGAAGAAGATATTAGAACAGAAAAGACAAGCCCTGTTGAAAAAACACCCAAAATTAACAGGAAATTAAAGGAAGAGGAACTCATTGCTGAAGAAAGCGCTTCTATCACAGAGCGTCCAACAGGTCCTTCCGGAGAAAAGGTGGCAAAATTCAGGGAGGTTGAAATTGTGGAACCATCAGGGCAGGAAACTGTGGATATCGATTTTTCTGCTGTGAGAAAGCTTCATCCTAAAACTGAAGATCAAACCAAGGTAATCTCTTTTCCTGTTAAGCTAAAGGAAGATCATGTTAAAAAACACAAAAATTTTCCATTTGTTATTATTCTGATCCTCCTGGGTATTGCTGGCACCAGCGCCTTTATTTTTATGAAATTCAATCAAAAAGAAGAACCATCTGTTCCGGTGGTTGAATCCCGGAAGGATGTCCAAGTTGTTTTACCTGCTGGTAAACGGGAAGTTCCAACGGTAGATGAAAATGTTCCGGTTGTTCTGCCAAAGGAAAAGGCAAGGAAAGAAGAAGCCCTCCCGACAAAAATCAGCGAGCCTGAGAAAAAGAAAATAGAAGTTAGACGAAAGACAGAAGAGAAGGTTGCCGCAGCAAAACAGCCGCCGGTAGAACCTCCGAACTGTCCTGAAAATATGGTTTACATTCGTGCAGGAAACTTCATAATGGGGAGTTCAATTGATGATCCGATGAAGGACACCTTTGATAATAGCTTTCATGATGTTTATGTCGGTGAATTCTGTATTGACAAATATGAATATCCCGGCACATATGGAGTAATTCCAACCTCCAGAATTTCTTGGTATGATGCAAAGAAGATATGCGAAGCAGCAGGCAAGAGATTGTGCTCCGAGGAGGAATGGGAAAGGGCGTGCAAAAGCGCCCGGGAGCTGAAATTTCCATATGGAAATAAGTGGGATGGAAATGCCTGCAATACTGAGGATGGCAATGGGAATGACAGATCCGTTTCATCTTCCGGTGTATGGCATAGATGTAAAAGTGAGGAAGGAGTATTTGATATGAGCGGCAATCTTAGGGAATGGACTAACGCAAAATTTTCTGCTACAGTGGGAGACATGGTTGTCAAGGGAGGCTCTTATACTAAACCTGATTGGGCAGCAAGATGTGCTGTGCGGTATAATATGGGTAAAGATGCATATGACAGCGAAACCGGAGTAAGGTGTTGCCGCGGAGTTCTTAAATAAACAAAGCAAAAAATAGATTATTGACATTGTGTGATTAAAATTGTTATAATATAACTCAATGATTAAAACTATTATAATCTTTGTTGTCCTGATTGTTGCCAGCGAAATTTGCAGCTTTGCTGCAACTATTGCCATTATAAAGGCTAAGAACCTTGTTATCTTTAATGAGGCAATTACTGCGTTCAGGACCAACTGCAACGCCAGGTTTGTTGAGTATGATATGGAGGACAAGGATGAAAGGGGAGAGCAGATTACGAAAAAGATTGCGGCTGATAAGCCTGATATGGTGTTCGTTCTTGGAACCAAAGCCGCATTAGTAGCAAGGAAAAATATAAAGGATATTCCCGTTATATTTTCAATGGTTTTCAATCCTGAAAATTATGACCTTAATGCAGACAATATATCCGGTATTGCAATGGAAATTCCTGTGGTTGTACAGTTGCGCACACTGAAATCCATTGTCCCAAAGATTTCAAAAGTAGGCGTCATATATAATCCAAAGAAGACTAACCGTTTGATTGATGAGGCCATGGTATTGAGCAAAGAACTTGGATTTACTCTTGTAACCGCAAAGGTGGATTCCAAGGAGGATGTTACGAGGGCATTGCGTGCTTTTGCAGAGGGAATTGACGCCTTCTGGATGCTTTCTGACCCATCGGTGTGGAGCAAGGAGAGTTTTGAAACAGTTTTACAATTTACAATTGATAAAAGGGTCCCTTTTCTTGCATATTCTAAGGCGATGGTTCAGGCAGGAGCTCTGGTTTCTCTGGCTATTAATTATTCCAGCATTGGCCAGCAGGCATGTACAATGGCGAATAAGATATCTCAAGGAACGCCGGTAAAGCAAATGAAAATTGTCCCTCCTATCGGGCTGGAACTTTCGTTTAACATGAACACTGCAAGGCTCATTGGATTTACCGAAATTGCAACAAATGCAGTCACATTTGCTGCTAATGAAGGGTATAAAATAAGTGTAGAGCAATGAGCTGCAAACGACTTATTTGGATGCTGAATTTGGTAGTTTTTTATGTTTTTTATACTGGCTGTGCAGGCAATAAGGTGTTGGAACAGCGTCTCTCTGTTATAGAGGGAAAATATGATTTTTTGCAGAAGGAATATCTTGATATGAGCATAAAAATTGAAGAAACCAACAACTTTGTGTATGTTATTCAGGATAAGCTTTTTCAGCAGTCAAAATTAATAGAAGAACTTAAAGCGAAAAATATGAGTTCTGTTCAGCAAAATTTAAAGCCACAACAAAAAGAACAACTGGAATCGCCGGAAAATCTTTATAAATCGTCTTATGATGCTCTTCTTTCCGGCAGTGTTGATGTAGCAAAAAAGGGGTTCGTGACTTTTTTAAGCAGTTATTCCCATCACAGTTTAGCGGATAATGCTCAATACTGGCTGGGGGAATGCTTCTACCATCAACAAGATTATCATGCCGCAATAACAGAATTTGGTAATATCTTGACCAATTATTCAGATGGGGATAAAGTTTGTGATGCCAAATTGAAGATCGGGTATTCATATCTGCAGATGGGAGATATTGATAATGGAATGAAATATCTTAAGGATATTCTTTTAAATTGCAAGGATTTGCCTGTTGCAAAAAAGGCAGAGGATAAATTAAGGATCTACGGCAAAAACTAAGGAGGTTTAGGAATGAAAAACCGGGAATTAAAAATTGGTACCCTTATGCTCAGTGTTTTTATGTTGGGGGTTACTCTCTTCGCACAATTGAAGGAAGAAGGGACGGTATATATAGTTAAACAAGGGGACACCCTCTGGAATATATCGTCGCGCTTCTTGAATAATCCCTGGATATGGCCAAAGGTGTGGGAGCAAAACAGGTACATAACTAATCCGCACCTCATCTTTCCGGGGGATCCAATAGTTCTCGGAATTGCTGCGCCTTCTGTTGCATCCTTGCCTCCGCCGCCGGTGGCAGGAATTCCAACCCAGGCGAAAGAAACAACGTTAAGTTCTGAAGAGATGACCGCCGGACCTGAAGAAGCTCCTCCTCCTCCTCCGCAGGAGGGCGTCTCATCAGATGAAATGGCAGCGATTCCTGAGGCGGAATTAGTGCAGCCGGAAGAAGCGCTGGGTGAAATATCTAAAATTGAGGCCGCGCAGGAAGGGAGTATTTTCTATTCTGCTGCGCAGTCTGTTGGCTTTATTTCAGGAGAGGAATTTGAAGCCGCCGGGAGCATAGTTGGGACAAAACTGGAGCGTAAATTATTCGGAGAACATGACGAAGTCTATATAAGCACTGTTGTGGATGCTCAACCCGGGCAGAAATTCACTATTTTCAGAGTGCTTGGAAAGTTCAAGCATCCGGTAACCGGCGCGAATCTTGGATATAGAATAAAGACCCTCGGGGTACTGGAAGTAAGCGAGAAGGGCGAAACATCTTCAAATGCGAGAATTACCATGTCATTTGATGTGATACAAAAAGGTGACAGATTAAGTCCTATTGAACCGATGACTAAGGAAATTGTTCTGAGAACAAGTAGCAATCAAATGAATGGATATATTGTAGGATCGCAGAATGATGCTAAATTGATAGGCGAAGGCCAGATTGTATACATAGACAAGGGAAGCGCTGATGGAATAACGGAAGGAAATGTGTTTACTGTATACAAACCAGAAAGCAGCGCAAAGGATCCTCTAACTGGGGCACGCGTAAACCTCCCTGTGGAAATTATTGGCAAACTTGTTATTATTAAAGCGCGCGAAAATGTTTCCACAGCCCTTGTCACAAGAAGTAAAAAAGAGTTAAATGTGGAGAACCTCATTGTTAGCGATATGTTTTAGATAATGGATTTGCAGGTCTTTCTCTGCAATTTTGTTAAAGCAGTTAAGATGCACGGAGATTGCTGATGATTAAAAAGGTTCAGAAGCCCTGGGGTTATGAAATTATATGGGCCCATACCGGAAATTATGCAGGTAAGGTTCTGTTTATAAAAGCCGGTGAGCAACTCAGCCTTCAATATCACAAAAAAAAGGATGAGGCAATATATGTGCTGGAGGGCAGATTAAAACTTGAGATTATTGAAGATGGGAAAGGAAACATTATTGAGATGAACGAAGGCGAATCCTACCACATTCCTCCAAACACAAAACATAGAATGGCCGGAATTTCTGACTGTAAACTATGCGAGGTTTCAACTTCTGAACTGGATGATGTGGTTAGATTGGAAGACAGGTACGGAAGAGTGTAATTGGATGGACAATAAGAAAAAAATAGTGAGAGCTGAAAACTATGTATGGTGTTATTCTTGCAGGCGGAAGCGGCACGAGATTCTGGCCTTTAAGTAGAAGCAAAACTCCCAAACAATTCCTTAAATTTGGCAGCAAAAGAACCATGATTGAGGAAACAGTTGCCCGTTTAAGCCCGGTAATTCCGATAGAGAAAATAATAATTGTTACCACAGAAGAACACAGAAAAAAAATACGAAAGATTCTAAAGGACATACCCGGAGAAAATATAATTATAGAACCTGCGGGGAGGAATACCGCTCCTGCCATAACCCTGGCTGCTTTAAGGCTTAAATCCCAATCGCAGGAAGTTATGGCGGTCCTGCCTTCGGACCATGTAATCATGAATGCCGATAAGTTTTGTCGGGTTTTGACCTTTCTGGAAAACATTGGGAAATGCGCTGATTCGCTCCTTACTATTGGAATAGAACCCGCAAGGCCCGAGACAGGATACGGATATATAGAATCGGGCAGGGTGTTTCAAAAGGATTCGCAGTTTACGGCGTACAGAGTGAAAAGATTTATAGAAAAACCTGACAGGAAAAAAGCTGAATCGTTCCTGAGAAAGGGATATTATTACTGGAACAGCGGCATGTTTGTCTGGAAAATTGCCGCATTTGTTAATGCCATGAAAAAGTATCTGCCGGATGTTTATTCTAAAGCGAAAGAGGCAGTCTCCTGCGGCAGTAAAGAAAAGATTATAGTGGATCCTGGTATTTATAAAGAGATTCCCAGTATTTCCGTTGATTATGGGATAATGGAAAAGGCAAAGAATACAGTTGTTGTTCCGGTTGACCTCGGTTGGACCGATGTAGGTTCATGGTCGTCAGTGGGAGACATTCTGCTCAAGGATAAAAATGGCAATGTGGCAATTTCAAATGATTCGTTACTGATGGATGTGAAAAATTCAATATTCTTTGCAAAGGGAAAGTTTGTCGCGGGAATAGGAATTAAGGATTTAGTGGTTGTGGACTCTAACGATGCTATACTTATATGCAAAAAAGATATGAGCCAGAAAGTGAGGGATCTTGTAAATATGCTTAAGTCCGGGAAAAAGGAGAAATATCTTTGAAGAAAATTAATTCCTACTCAAAATTAAAGGTTAAAATTGAAAGAAAGGACGCAATTGTGGCGGTAATCGGATTAGGTTATGTAGGATTGCCATATGCAATTGCTTTTGCCGATGCAGGATTTACTGTCCACGGGATAGATCTGAATAAGGATAAGATACAATCTATTCAGTCGGGTGTATCATACATCCTTGATGTGGATTCAAAGAAACTAAAGGAACTTGTTCAGAAAGGAAAACTCTTTGTTCGCAGCGACTATAATTCCATTACTAAGGCTGATGCTGTGGTTGTGTGCGTTCCGACTCCTTTGAACAAAACGAGGGATCCAGAATTATCATACATAATCTCTGCTTTTCATAATATAAAAGAAAGGATGCGCCATGCGCAATTGTTAGTACTATCCAGCACTACATATCCCGGAACGACCACTGAGCTGGTTCTGCCTGTTCTTAAAGAAAATAACCTTGTAGTTGGAAGGGACGTCTTTCTTGCATTTTCACCGGAAAGAATAGATCCGGGCAACGCTAAATATGCTCTAAGTGATATCCCGAAGGTGGTGGGTGGCATAACTCCTAAATGCGCAGAACTCTCATCTGCCCTGTTTAAGCACATTGTAAAAGAGGTTATAATTGTCAGGAATACGACAACAGCGGAGATGGTGAAGCTTCTTGAAAATACATTTCGCAGCATAAATATTGCTTTTGTTAATGAGCTTGCCATGATGTGTTCAAGGCTTGGCGTGAATATATGGGAGGTAATAAGGGCGGCATCCACAAAGCCCTATGGCTTTATGCCTTTTTATCCGGGTCCTGGAATGGGCGGTCATTGCATTCCTGTTGATCCATTATATCTCTCCTGGAAGATGAAAATTTTGAATTACCGGGCAAGGTTTATCGAACTTGCGGAGGAGATTAACAGGGATATGCCGTATTTTGTTGTTCAGAGAATTGCAGAAGAGACAAACAAGATGAGTAAACCGCTCTTTGGAAGCAGGATAGGCATACTTGGTGTGACATATAAAAAAGATGTCAACGATATAAGGGAGTCGCCTGCAATAGAGATAATAAAAATTTTAAGAGAGAAAGGTGCAATGGTTTCATACAATGATCCGATGATTCCTAATTTAAGCGAAGATGGCGTGAAAATGTCGTCGAAAAAACTGACAAAGCAATTTCTCAAAAACCAGGTATGTGTGGTGATCCTCTCCGACCATAGTTTTTATGATTGGGACTGGATAGTCAGACATTCAAACCTTGTAATTGACTTTAGAAATGCTACCGCGAATGTCCAGAATTACCGCCAAAATATAGTGCTTCTCTGAAAAGAATGAAACTTCCCAAATCAACTAATCTTATTTTTGGAATACTCATAAGCCTTGTATTTCTCTACCTTGCAGTCAGGAAGGTTGATTTTGCAGAATTTAGAAAATCCATTACAGGGGTGCAGTATGGTTTTGCGCTTACAGGGCTTTTTGCAGGGGTGCTGTCATATCTGGTAAGAGCATGGAGATGGAGATTTTTTCTGTCTGGAATTAAAAAAATAAATATCTCAAGGCTTTTTTCAGCTACACTTATAGGATTTATGGCCAACAACCTTCTTCCTGTCAGAGCAGGGGAACTCTTCAGGGTCCTTGTTGTCAACAGAAAAGAATCTGTCAGTTTCTCTGCGGTTTTAGGTTCGCTTGTGGCAGAAAGGGCAATGGATGGCATTACAATAAGTTTAATAGCTTTTGGTTCATTATGGTTTTTGCCCATTCAAAACGATATTAAAATGGCGGTAGGGGCATTCTTCGGGGTTTTTGCTGCGTTAATTCTGCTCCTGCTAATGTTGGCTAAATTTGAGAGTGTTAGAAAAATTTTGTTTTCTTTTCTTCCGGCAGGCATTTCGAAATTAACCGAAAATTTTATTTTGGGATTAAAAGGACTGAGCAACCCCACAGTGTTTTTTGTTACTTTTATCGGATCTTTCCCGATCTGGATTTTCTCGGTTTTATATTTCTATTTGATAGAAATCTCAATGGATATCCATTTGCCTTTCAGTTCTTCAATTGCTATACTTATCAGTGTGGCAATAGGTGTTGCTATTCCTTCTTCCCCCGGGTTCATAGGCGTTTACCACTTTTTTTGTCAGAAAGCGCTGGAGATGTACGGGATTGAGCCTTCGGTGGCATTTGGTTTTGCTGTAGTTAGCCATATATTGCAGTATATCGGCGTTATTCTGCTGGGCATGTTTTTCCTGTTTTATGAAAATCTGTCGCTGTCGGATATGAATTTTGAAAACTCCAAAGAGAAATGAAATGACAATAGATTATTCAATAGTAATTCCTGTGTACAATGAAGAAAAAAACATAGAAGATCTTCATTCAAAGATTTTGAAGGCGATGTCCTCCATAAATTCCACATTTGAAGTAATATATGTGGATGACGGGAGTTATGACAAAGGCATGGATGTGCTGCTCTCCATTTCTAAAAATAATCCCGATGTTAAAGTTGTTCAATTTGCTAAAAATTTCGGACAAACAGCTGCAATCTCTGCGGGAGCGAAGCATTCAAGGGGAGACATAATAATCCTTATTGATTGCGATCTCCAAAATGATCCTGACGATATACCCCGGTTAATAGAGAAAATTAAGGAGGGCTATGATCTTGTGTCTGGGTGGCGGAAAAAAAGAAAAGATCCATGGTTTACCCGGAGGCTCCCATCCGTAATTGCCAATTTTTTAATTTCCTTTGTCACGAGAGTAAAATTACACGATTTTGGTTGCACACTTAAAGCTTACAGGCGTGGAATTTTTGAGGGGATCAGTCTCTACGGGGAAATGCACAGGTTGATGCCGGTCTATGCCTCATGGAGAGGCGCGCGTATTACGGAACTTATTGTAAAGCATAATCCGAGAACCGCGGGCCGGTCTAAATACGGAATCGGAAGGACATTCAAAGTACTGCTTGATTTGTTTGCTATCATGTTCTTTGGTAGTTATTCAACAAAACCTATTTATTTTTTCGGCGGTTTCGGCATTTTTATGACAGTATGCAGTGTCATTTCCGGTATAGTGGTTCTTGTAGAGAAATACTATCTTCCTGATGCTCCTGCCCACAGGAATCCCTTGCTGCTTCTTGCTGTTTTCCTTTTTCTTATAGGATTTCAGATGGTGATGATGGGACTGCTTGCCGAAATTCTGATGCGCACATATTTTGAGGTGCAGGACAAGCCAACCTATGTAATAAAATCAAAGGTAAATTTTTAAAAAGCCATGTGCGGGATTTGCGGAATTTGCTTTAAAGATAAGCGTCCTGTGGATTTAAATATTATTCGGTCCATGAATAATGCACTCCTGCCGAGGGGGCCTGACGATGAAGGATATTATGTTTCCTCCGGCGTTGGCTTTGGCATGAGGAGGCTCAAAGTAATAGACCTTGAGACCGGAAATCAACCAATTATTAACGAAGACGGCAGTATAATTGTTGTTTATAATGGAGAAATTTATAATTTTTTGGAACTGAAGAATGATCTTATTAAAAAGGGCCATATTTTCCATACCAGGACAGACACTGAAGTTTTGGTTCATCTTTACGAAGAAGAAGGCGCTGATTTTTTAAAAAAGCTTAATGGGATGTTTGCTTTTGCCCTGTGGGATGCAAAAAAACATAGTCTCCTGCTTGCGAGGGATCAGACAGGGATAAAGCCATTGTATTATTTCATTAATAAAGATTGCCTGGTCTTTGGCTCAGAACTCAAGGCTTTGTTGCGCTGTCCGTTTATTGATGCAAACATTGATCCTGTATCAATAAAAAAATATCTTATCTATGAATATGTTCCTTCTCCCGCAAGTATTTTTAAAAATATAAACAAACTACCGCCGGCTCATTTTATGCTTTACCGAAATGGAGAGCCCGCGCTTAAAAATTACTGGGCGCTGAATCTGGAGAAGAGGAATAAAATGCAGATGCCTGAGGCAGAAGAAAGGCTCAGGGAACTTATTGCGGATTCAGTCAGGATACGCCTTGTCAGCGATGTCCCTATCGGTTCCTTTCTTAGCGGAGGAATTGACTCCAGTACGATATCGTATTTTATGGCCAGATCCCATCCGGATAAAATAAAAACTTTTTCCATA
>DATBWZ010000079.1:0-4037 GCA_036514535.1 bacterium | reverse complement strand
ATTATCTGTTTGTTCAGGAGAAAATCCGGCGGATTGTATGTAATCAACTGCCTGGGAATTCCCCGGATCCAGCTTCAAAATCTCACGCCATATTTTTACTGCTTCCTCAAATTTTCCTACTCCGTAAAGAACCAGCCCTTCGTCAAAATATTTTTTAATCAGCCCCCCTTTATCCATTTCAACCTTATTCCTTCAGCACAAGTTCGTAAAGTTTTGCTTCCTCGGACATTTCCTTGACCTCCTCCTCGGTCAATCCGCTGGAAGATGTAACCTGAATGGATTGTTCTTTACCCGTAGCTTTATCCAACGCCAAAACACTGACAATACCATCAGCATTTATATCAAAAGTTACATCTATTTCTGGTTCTCCCTTTTTGGCTTTCCGGATTCCTGTAAGAATAAATTCACCCAACAATTCATTCTCTTTGGCATCTTCGCTCTCTCCCTGAAGAACCCTGATCTTGACAGCAATCTGATTATCTTCAGCAGTAGTAAATATGTGACCCTTTTTAACCGGAACAGGGGTATTGCGTTCTATGATCTTGGTGCAATATCCTCCGTAGGTCGCTATTCCAAGTGAAAGAGGTGTCACATCAAGAAGCAAAATATCCTTTTTTTCTTCAACAAGAGCAGCTGCCTGAACAGCTGCGCCAATCGCAACAGACTCATCCGGATTGATACCCTTATGAGGAGTTTTCCCAAACAACTTATTAACCTTCTCAACAACCAGCGGCATCCTGGTCTGCCCTCCAACAAGAAGCACCTCGTCAATGCTATTTGGGGTTAAGCCTGCATCTTTGAGCAATGCTTCAGTAATTTGAACAGCGCTGTCAACCAGATCGGCAGATAATTCCTCTAACTTTTCTCTTTTAATAGTGTGTATAAAATGTTTCGGACCCTTTGCATCCATTCCTATAAAAGGAAGGTTAATATTGGCTTCCTTAACAGTGGAGAGCTCGCACTTTGCCTTTTCCGCCGCTTCTCTCAGCCTTTGTACGGCCATTTTTTCTTCCGATAGATCAATGCTCGTCTCTTTTTTAAACTCTTCAATCAAGTAACGGGTTACCCTGTTATCAAAATCCTCTCCGCCGAGAAAGGTATCCCCCGAGCAGGCAATTACCTCAAACACTCCCGCTGATAATTCAAGGATTGAAATATCAAATGTTCCTCCCCCAAAATCAAAAACAGCGATCCTCTCGTCATTTTTCTTATTCAATCCGTAAGCGAGAGCGGCCGAAGTTGGTTCATTGATAATCCTCAACACCTCAAGACCTGCAATCTTGCCGGCATCCTTAGTTGCCTGCCGCTGGGAATCATTGAAATAGGCAGGAACAGTAATCACTGCCTCATTTACACTATCCTGAATGTATTCTTCCGCCACATGCTTGAGTTCAACGAGAATCAGCGCTGAAAGTTCCGGGATACTGAAAATTTTATCCCTTAATTTTATTCTGACATCATCATGGGGGCCTTTTACCAGGCTAAACGGATAATCATCTATAGTCCTCTTTACCTCGTGTGAATCAAACCTCCTTCCTATAAGCCTTTTTATCGCATAGGCTGTATTCTGGGCATTGATAACTGCCTGCCTTTTTGCAAGATGTCCCACAAGAACCTTGTTGTCCTCTGTAAACGCAATAATTGAAGGAGTAATCCTGTATCCAGCCCTGTTCGGAATTACAGTTACCCTGCTATCCTCAAGAACCGCAACACAGGAATTTGTTGTTCCGAGATCAATCCCGATCGCTCTATTTTTTGCCATTTTTCGACCTAGAAAGTTCCCATAATTGATTTTTCGCCCGAGTATCGCCTGGCACAAGATTCAACGCCTTTTCAAATGCCCGCTGGGCATTGAGAACAAGCCCCGCTGATTTATAAATCAGACCAAGCGTTAAGTGAAACTCAATACGGTTCGGATCTAATTCTATTGCTTTAAAACAATAATTTTTTGCCTGCTGAAGGTTTTTCTCGCTCTTCAGGTAAATCTTAGCCAGTCTGTAATAAGGCTCCGGACTTGTGGACATCAGGAGAATGGCTTCCTCAAGAAGTTCAATAGATTCAGCCTCTTCCCCTGCCCCTTCCCTGAATTCAGATTTTTCCAGCAGGACATTAAATCTCTCTTTTTTTACATATATATCGCATTTAGCTAACATTTCTTTATACTTCTTGTTGAATGGATCATAGGCTATAGCCAGTTTAAAACTTGAACCAGCGAATTTGTAATCGCTTTTTGAATAGTGTATCATGCCCTCTTCATATAACTCTTTTGCCTTTTTTATTCGTTCCGTTAGCGCATTAATGGCCGGAGAGGTCTTTTGAAAAAGCTGGGAAGCATCTTCTTTTTTTGGAATCTCAGGCTTAATCTCGGACACAACCTTTTGCTCTACCTGCGGTTCAATCTGCATTACCGTTGACTGTTTATATATCTCCTTGCTTGCGCTATCAGAGAGAATATCATATGCTTCCCTTATCTTTCTGTAAATAATCTCCAGTTTACCTTTATATTCTCCTATATTTTTTTTAAAGTATCTATCGGGATGAAATTCCTTTGAAAGGGAATAATAATTCGTCTTTATCTCTCTGAGAGATGCACCAAAAGAAACCCCTAATAACTGATAATAATTCCACTGTTCCAAATTATTGTAATATTCATTCATCTTTTTGATCTCCTCCATAGAGAGATCAACTGATACAGTCTTCTGAATCATTCCATCAACAACCACAACCCCTTTATTTACGAGAGACTGGAGCACAACGTATGCCTCATCCCTGACCATACCACTGATAGCGAGAAGATCATCAAGACTCATATCCCTTTCAATCCGGGAAAGCAAAAATGCTTCTATCGGTTCAAGATCGAGCTTTGTCCAATCAATGCCCTGCTGCAAAAAAATTCGCTGTGCCATTACCTCTCTTGCCATCTGTATAATTTATATACTACAAGTTACAATTTGTCAAGTTACAACTATATGATTTTGTCTTTCTCCTTTTAAAATTAATATGGTGCAACCTGGAAAAAATTGTGATAAAATGCAAATTCGTTATGAATGGGAAAAAACAAATCCATGCGTTTGTCCTATCCGGCGGCGGAGCAAGGGGTGCATACGAAGTCGGAATCATCAAGTTCATCCGGGAAAAACTCAGTAAGAATCTCGGGTTTCAGCCGCGATTTGAAATTCTCTCCGGAACAAGCGTAGGAGCAGTCCATGCATGTTTCCTTGCATCCACTGCGGACATGCCAGAAAAACAGGTGGAACTCCTGGAAAACATATGGCATGGGTTTGATTTTGAGAGTGTTTACAGATTTGGATTCTGGCATCTACTGCGTATTCCAAGAAGACTGTTCGGGGAAAAAAAAACAACGGGCTTGGAGCGAAAGATAGGCGGAATCCTTGACACATCCCCCCTTGAGGAACTTGTAATAAAAAAAATACACTGGCGCAAAATAGGAGAAAATATTAAAAATAGATTTGTTAATGTACTTTCTGTATCAGCCACCGAGATAAGCACCGGCAGATCTATAATCTTTATTCAGCATAATTACGAAAAACTGTCCATGTGGAGCCATGACCCCTTTGTCATTCCAAAAGAAGCAAGGATAAACCCTATTCATGCCCTTGCATCTGCCGCAATCCCGATAATCTTCCCGCTTGTCAGGATTGGAGACAAGTACCACTGCGATGGAAGTTTAAGACTGAACACCCCGTTGAGCCCTGCCCTGAGACTCGGAGCGGATAAGGTATTGATTATAGGACTGAAGCATAAACCTTTGCCCTCAGAAGTTACACCGCAGACTGAAAATACAAAAGGACTGGCGAACCCAATATTCCTGCTTGGTAAGCTTATAAACGCACTCATGCTTGACCATACTCAATACGATATTGACAGGCTCAGAATTTTCAACGATATACTCTCTAACGGAGAAAAAGCCTTTGGCGAAAAGTTTTTGGACTACATAAACTCTGTTGTGGTGAAAAAACGAGGGATCCCCTACCGGAATGTAGAGGAGGTATATATAACCCCGTCCCAGGATATCG
>DATBWZ010000078.1:0-2889 GCA_036514535.1 bacterium | reverse complement strand
GTGGATTTAATGTAAGCCTGTTCATCTGCTTTGCGGTAGTATCGCCCAGATATGTTGCGGTCAGGGCATGAGCGAATTCGTGAAACGTAAGCGCAATAAGTATAACAGGAATTAAGAGAATCCATTCCCTTATGATTGTTGCATCCATTTTTACTTTTTATAATAGTTATTCCTGAATGTCAACAGATTATGAAACGGACATGGTAAAAGGGTTAAATTCCTTGACTTTTCAATGGTTGTGCAATACTTTAATCTATTAATGAAGAAAGAAATTCTCTTAAGAGCAGAGAGTTTGCATAAGAAGTTTTCCAATGGAGAAACTTTGGTCCATGTGCTTAGCGGTGTGAACCTGGGAATTAACGAGGGGAGTTCTCTTGTAATAACAGGGGCATCCGGAGCAGGAAAAAGCACTCTTCTCCATGTTTTGAGCACCCTTGACAGGCCTACAGAAGGAACAGTGTTTTACCGCGGGGAATCTCTCAGCACCAAAAATGAGGATGACCTGTCTAAGTTCAGGAACAGGACCATGGGTTTTGTCTTTCAGTTTCACAATCTTCTTCCAGAATTTACCATTGTAGAAAATGTTCTGTTTCCTTCAATTATTGGAAACGCGGACTTTAAGCTGTCAAGAGACAGGGCAATAATGCTGTTAAATGAAATGGGACTCTCGGAAAGGCTCAATCATAAACCATCAGAGCTCTCCGGCGGGGAACAACAGAGGGTTGCGGTAGCCAGGGCTCTTGAGATGTCGCCGCAGATAATTTTTGCTGATGAGCCCACTGGAAATCTTGATTCAAAAAACAGCAGAATTGTTCTTGAATTGTTGCTAAAATTGACCAGTGAACAAGGGGTTGCCCTTATTGTGGTGACTCACAATGAAAATATAAAAGGCATGTTTGACAGAAGTCTGACTCTGAGGGATGGTCTGCTTGTAGAAAATTGAGGATCTCTTATTCAGGGACATTTTTGCTTTTTGACGAGGAGAATTGTGAGGAAGATCGTATTGTTGTTTTTTTTGGTTTTTTCAGTAAATCTTGACGCTGAAGAAAAAAATATTGTTATAATTAATTTTGAAGGAAATTCCAAGGTTGATGCTGATGCGATAGCGATGAATATTAGTTCAAAAGAAAACGCTAAATTTTCGGAAGAGGTTGTTTCTCAAGATGTTAAGAACATATATAATATGGGATATTTTGAATCAGTCAGGGCTGAGTTTGAGGAAGTTGACGATGGGGTTATTCTTTCTTTTGTTCTGAAGGAGAAACCCTTTGTCAGAACCTTTGAAGTTCAGGGAAATGATGCAATAACGATCGAGAAGATCAATGAATCCATCAAGGTAAAACAACATTCATTTCTGGACGAGGTTGCGCTTAAGGAGAGCACGGAAGCGATTCTATCGCAGTATGCAGATGAGGGATATTTCATTGCAGAGATAAAGAACGAGTTCGTGGATATGGGAAATAATGAGATAACGGTTCGCTTTAAAATAGATGAAGGAGAAAAGGTAAAGGTTAAAAAAATATATTTTCCGGTTATTGAGGACAGTGTTGCGGATGAAATCAAATCTATAATGGGAACCAAAGAGGCGAATTACTTTTCCTGGTTGACGGGAAAGAGCAAATATAAAAGAGAGGAATTATTTACCGATATAAGCAGGGTGGAATCGTATTTTATGGACAGGGGATATGTAAATGTTAAAGTGGAAAAGCCGATTGTTACGATCAGCGAAGACAGGAGATGGATCTATATATCAATTTTTGTTGAAAGGGGCGATCAATTTAAAATAGGCAAGATTGATATCGCCGGAGACCTAATCTTTAATAAAGATGATATGATGAAGGATCTCAAGTCCCGAGAGAACGAGTATTTTAACAGATCCATAATCAGCGAGGACATCAATAATTTGACGGAACTTTATGGCAAACTCGGCTATGCTAATGCCAACATAAATCCATTGACAAGGGTTGATCCTGATGAGAAGTCAGTGGATTTGACATTGAAGATTCGCAAGAACAAACTTGCCTATATTGATAAAATAAATATAACCGGAAATACCAAGACGAGGGACAAGGTAGTACGGAGAGAACTGAAAATTCAAGAGGGTGAATTGTATAACAT
This sequence comes from bacterium, assembly GCA_036514535.1. Lineage (GTDB taxonomy): Bacteria > JAMCPX01 > JAMCPX01 > DATBWZ01 > DATBWZ01 > DATBWZ01. The sequence goes on along the minus strand of DATBWZ010000078.1, from coordinate 771 downwards.
TGACAGAATAAAATTTAGCAGAGAGAGGATATACGCACGGGGGTTCTTTGAGGAGGTTGATTTTTCAACAAAGCCGGGAAGTGAACCTTCTTTGGTTAATTTGGATGTCCGTGTAAAGGAGGGGAACACCGGCACACTTACCGCTGGTTTTGGTTTCAGTTCCATAGACCAGTTTATATTCACAACTCAGATGTCCTTTGGGAATTTTCTTGGTTATGGCCAGAAATTCAGCATAAATGCCGAGTTAGGAAGCAGAAGGCAGGTTCTAAATGCTTCATTCTTTGAGCCTTACTTTATGGATTCCGACTGGTCATTCGGGTCGGATATGTATATTACAGAGAGAACTTATTTGTTCCGTGTAAAGAGGACCGGCGGCAATCTGAGATGGGGATATTTGGTTGGAGATTATACAAGGTTGTTTGTTCAATATAAATATGAAGATACAGAGGTAAAGGATACCGGGGCAACGGATACAAGGCTTTTTACTTCCGGTGTAACAAGCAGTCTGACGTTTTCTCTCTCCAGGGATACAAGGGATCATCCATTTGATACATCCAAGGGGTCGGTGTTAACCGGATCTGTTGAGGTTGCAAGCAGATTTCTCGGCGGGGATTTTGACTTTGCAAAATTTGACGTTTCTTTTTCAAAATTCTTCCCTCTGTTTGCTAAAACCGTTTTAATGTTCAAAGCGCAAGGAGGATACGGAAGAACAATGGGAGATGATAGACTGCCCTTTTCCGAAAGGTACCTCCTCGGAGGACCAAATGATGT